>JBKJUQ010000547.1:0-1859 GCA_046590685.1 Hymenobacteraceae bacterium | reverse complement strand
CTGCTCGACGGACGTGAGCAGCCGATCGCCTACCAGCTCATAGTGAATGACCTGATACGGGTACGCAATCGGCACCAGCGGCTTGTCGTCGACCTCTTTCAGCACCGCGCCGGTCTGAGGGTCGCGGTAGATAAAGGTTTTGCGGGAGAGCTGCACGGCATTCTTGCCCGCGTGCGACTCGGACACGAGCAGGTGCCCCACGTCGGCGCCTTCCACCAGCGCCAGCAGCTTGCCATCGGGGTACGAGTAGAGCTCGCCGGCGCAGTACCACCAAACCGACTGCCCGCTGGCGCCGCCCGTCCGCATCGCCACAAACTCATCGAATAGCTTTGGGGTGAAGCCGGCCGCGTCGGCTCGGGCCGCGACGGCCGCCCGGGCGGCTTCACTTGCCGCCGCCGCCGGTTTAGCGGGGGTTGATTCGGTCGGCGCCTGGGCCCGCACGGGTGCGGGCAGCAGCGCGGCGCTCAGCAGCAGAAACAATGACGGGAGATGGAGTCGCATCGGGCAGATAAGGGAAGCGAAGGGATTGAAGTAGAAAAGGCGAATAAAAGTACGTGGACGGCGCCACGTGCCGCCGCTTAGCACGCAACCCTGGCTGCAACCGCAGGGTATGCAGCAACGTCCACAATATTTATTTCCATTTTCCATTTTTTCACCCGTCTCCGTCATGGCAGATCAAGCTTCTTCTGGCGCCGGCCAGACCGCCCTTATCACGGGCGCTTCCAGCGGTATTGGCTTCGAGCTGACGCGCCTGTTCGCGCGCGACGGCTACCGGCTCATCCTCGTCGCGCTTCCTACGGACCAAATTCAGGAGGCTGAACAGCGCCTGCGCACTGAGTTTCCCCAAACTCAGATCGACTTCTTTGCCGTGGATTTGAGCTACCGGGCCGGCACCGAGTATCTGGTGCAGCTGCTGCGCGGGCGCCAGATCGACGTACTGGTGAACGACGCAGGCTTCGGCGACCACGGCAAATTCGCGGAAACCAGTCTCGAAAAAGAGTTGGCGATGGTGAATCTCAATATCAGCGCCCTGCTCACGCTCACCAAGATGGTGCTGCCGCCGATGATTCAGCGCGGGGCAGGCCGGATTTTGCAGCTCGGCTCAATCGCGGCTTTCTCGCCCAACCCGCTGCTGGCGGTGTACGGCGCCACCAAGGCGTTTGTGCGGATGTTTACCGAAGCGGTGCAGAACGAGATCGAAGGCACCGGCGTGACGATGACGCTCCTGTGCCCACCCGCCACCGAAACCAACTTCTTCGCCGTGGCCAATATGGAGCACACGAAGGAGGTTCAGGAGGGCCGCGCCAAAGGCGGCCTGCGCGCCGCCGCCGACGTGGCCCGCGACGGCTACGAGGCCCTGATGGCCGGCACGGCCCGCGTAATGAGTGGCCCGGAAGCGAAGATGCAGCCATTCCTGGCGTCGATCATGAGCGACGCGCAGCTCGCCAGGAAGACCCGCAGCAAGCTCGAAGACATCCCCGCCGGGCAGGAGCCAAAAAATCAAAAATCCGACGACCCCTCGAAGACTGGCAGCGCGGCTAAGAAAGCGGTTGAGCCGAAGGCCGTCGCGCCCAAAGCACCCGCCAAACCCACCGCCGCGCTGACGGCCGACAAGACGGCGGTGGCCAAGCCGGCCGTACCGCGCAAGAAGTAGCGGCGCGCTTGTCGCGCGCTTGCAGCCTGCCTCTCCCCTCCCCTGCCCGGTAGCTTAGACTTCCGGGCAGGGGTTGTAGTTTTAGGAACAGGACTTACGCACTAGCGGAGAGGGTAGTCCCTCGTATGATTGCACCGGCAAGTTAGCCTTGCTTCCCGTCCCCTGCCGCCGATACGAGGAGTCCCTTTGGGCGCAGGCCGTTTGG
>JBKJUQ010000526.1:0-2513 GCA_046590685.1 Hymenobacteraceae bacterium | reverse complement strand
GCTGTGCGAAGCTCTTTGGGATGTGCATTGCGCCGCGCTCTACACCCACCGCCGCACCCCGATGCAGGCGCGCAAGTACTTCGATTTCGCGCACTTGCCGCACCGCGTGACCACCGCGGGCCGCAAAAACGCTACCCCGAAACCCGCCTGAGACTGCCGCGCGGCCTCAACTCGGAAATGAGTAGCCCTTCGGGAGTAAGCGTGGACGTCCGCACTTACTCCCGAAGGGCTTTTTACTGGCGTGTGGACGTCCGCAGCACCCCCTGAAGGGGTTTTTGGTGGCCCGTGGACGTCCACGGGCTATCCTGACGGGTTCAAGGACGGCCTGTGGATGTCCACGCGCCGTTCATACGGGCTTATCGGGGCTCCGTGGACGTCCACGCACCCCGCAGACTTACTCCACCACCAGCCGCCGGGCCGCCGTGCCTGCCCGCACCACGTACACTCCCGGCACAATACCCGCGAGCGAGAGGTCAGGCCCCGTGCCCGTCGTCAGTGACCAGACGCGCACCGGACGGCCTAGTGCATCGAGCAGGGTGGCGGTGGGGGCGGTGATGCCGGTTAGCTGCACGGTGGTAGTGGCGGGGTTGGGGAAGGGAGCGAAAGTGAGGTCTTCGGGCAATTCGTCGCCGGCAGCCCCAAGGCGGGCGAAGAAGAGAGTTTGGCCTAGCCGGTAACGGGGAAGTAAGGTGCTACCGAAGCTTACCGAATTGCTGTAAAAGCTGCCGGTCACGTACACCCCCCCATTGCCATCTATTGATACCCCGAAACCTTCTTCGGAGTCGGTTCCACCGGCTTGGGTCGCCCACTGCCACGTCCCGGTTGGGGTGAGCTTCGCCACAAAGACATCGAGAAAGCCGACATTAGTGAGGATAGTGGTGCCTAAAGAGAAAGCCGGGCTGTTGAAAGCCCCGGTTATGTAGGCGTTGCCGCTGCCGTCCAGTGCCAGTCCGCGACTGAAATCATATCCGGGGCCGCCGGCTCGCACGGCCCACGTCCAGACCCCCGACCCGGTGGGATTCAGTTTCGCGACAAACACATCAAGCGATCCCGCGTCACTCGTCAGCGTAGTGGCACCCAGCGTGATATGGCCGGAAAAACTGCCCCTGACCAGCAGATCGCCACTACCGTCCAGCATTACCTCCGCTTCCTTAATCCCGTTGATACTGCTGACCCCGATCGCCCAATCCCACACCCCAGCCGCCGTCAACCGGGCGACGAATAAATCCCTAACCCCGAGAGGGCCTATCGGTTGCGGGAGGACAATGGAGCCAAACGTTACGGGTGAGTATTGGTAAAAGCCGCTGATGTACACCTGGCCGTTACTATTTACCTCCACACTGACGCCGATGCTTGAGGAGGTTGCGCTGGTGACCCACTGATAGATACCTGCCGCATTGAGCTTGGCGACAAACGTATTGCTGGAAGATTGCTGGCTGTTGACGAGCGTGATGGGGCTACCAGCAGCCGGACCAAAAGTAGCCGTTGAGCTGTCAAATTCACCCGTCACGTAGGTATTGCCACTGTCATCGACGGTAAGGTTGTAGCTGTAGTCATCATAAGTCCCGCCGCCTTTGACCGCCCACTCCCAAACCCCCGCCGTGTTCAGCTTGGCAACGAAGGCATCGGTAGCCCCAGTATTGGTTAAGGAGATAGTCGGGCCGAAGGCTACGACCGAGCTTTTAAAGCTTCCGGTCACGTACACGTTTCCCGTCGCGTCCACGGCGATTGCGTTGCCAGCATCATCTGCTACGCCCCCTAGCCGAGCAACCCACTGATAGGTGCCGTTCCTGCTGAGTTTGGCTACAAACACGTCGTATCCGCCCGTGCTGGTCAGTGTAATCGTGCCAAGGGTCACCGTTAAAAAAGTGCCTATCACGTACATATTGCCCGCTGCGTCAACGGCTGACCTTGCGTAGACACCATTCCCGGGCGCAAGCGCCCACTGCCACGCGGGCGCTTGCGCAAGCGCCGCGCCGGCCCTCAGGGTCAGCATCATCAGCAGCCCGACCACTCGCCACCTAAAACTATTTCGCATCACCGTACGCATAAGATGAAAGAAGAATGAGGTCGGAAGGTAACGCCCACCACCCGTTTGCCGCGCCCCGCGCCGCTCGTTACCTTTGCCCGCACCCGATAGTACCCCGCACAGTACCCACTTAACGACGAGTTTTCGATGGCTTTTGATCTGGAGATGATCCGCACCGGCTACGGCCGGATGGGCGAGCGCCTTACCGCCGCCCGCGCCGCAGTTGGCCGGCCGCTCACGCTGACCGAGAAAATCCTGTATGCGCACCTCTACGCCGATGCCGCCGGGCTGGGCTCCAACGGCGCGAGCGCCGTGCCGACCCGCGCCTTCGAGCGCGGCAAGACGTACGTCGATTTCGCCCCCGACCGCGTGGCGATGCAGGATGCCACCGCTCAGATGGCGCTGCTCCAGTTTATGAGCGCTGGCCGCGCTACCGTGGCCGTGCCCAGCACGGTGCATTGCGACCACCTGATTCAGGCCAAAG
>JBKJUQ010000270.1:0-7761 GCA_046590685.1 Hymenobacteraceae bacterium | reverse complement strand
GCTGCGCGAGCTGCTCCACCGGCGGCACCTCAGCATCAACACCGTCGATGGGTTTCAGGGGCAGGAACGCGACATCATCGTTCTGTCGCTGACGCGCTCGAACGGCACGGGCGAAATCGGCTTTTTGTCCGATATTCGGCGCATGAACGTAGCCATGACCCGCGCCCGCAAACGCCTGATCGCCGTTGGTGATTCGGCCACGCTCTCGTCAAATCCGTTCTTTCGCGAATTCATTGCCTACATTGAAGCTACCGGCGGTTACCGGTCGGCGTTTGAAGTTTCGAGTTTCGAGCTGTGAGTTTCGAGTTGTAAAACCCGTTCTCTGCCACGTCACTCGCTGCTTCCCTGTCCCCCTCAAAACTCGAAACTCACACCTCGCACCTTACCAATGTCCCCGATCACCGAAAATTCCGTCGTCACCCTCACCTACGAGCTGCGCGTGAGCGACGAAACCGGCGCCGACACCCTCGTGGAAACGGCCGACGCCGAAGAGCCGATGCTGTTTCTGATGGGCCGCTCGGGGTTACCCGAAAAGTTTGAAGCCTGCCTGCTGGGCAAACAGCCCGGCGATGCGTTTGAGGTAACGCTGGCGCCCGAAGAAGGCTACGGCGACTACGACGACGAGATGCTCGTCTCGCTCCCGCGCGACACGTTCTCGATCAACGGTCAGATCGACGAGGAGATGCTGCAAGTCGGCAACTACCTGCCCATGGCCGATCAGGAAGGCAATCATATGCAGGGCCGCGTCGATGCCCTCGACGGCGACGCGGTACGGATCGACTTCAACCACCCCCTGGCCGGCATGACGATGCACTTCCGCGGGCGCGTCGAGACCGTGCGCGACGCGACGGAAGAGGAGCTCGACCACGGCCACGTGCACGGCGCCGAAGGACACCATCATTAATCAGTCGTAGCCGGCACTGGGACAGTGCCGGAGTTGGTTCGACGTACGGACTTCGTGCTCACTCCGGCACTGGGACAGTGCCGGCTACATCTAGCTGCAATTCAGGGAAAAACGCCGCGAAGTCGGCCGCGTAGGCCGCATCGTGGCGCTGGACCTCGGCGGCGGCGGCTTCGATGCCGGAACCCGCAGACGCGCGGTGCGCCAGTCCGGCCAACGACCGCGCGAAGCCCCACGGGTGCGCGTAGTTGGCGAGCCAGTTGTGGCTGACCATATGCGGCAGAAACCGCTGCACACCGGCCGGCAGGTCGGGCGCGCGCCGTTGGAGCAGGGCGTACATCCGCTGCGTGAACGCGTCGAGCGGCTCAGTGGGCGAATAGCGGGCGAAGTCGCGCGCCAGGAAATGATCATACAGCACGTCGGCGATTACCGGCGCGTATTTGCCGAAGCCCGCCTCCCGGAGGCGGGCTTTCGTTTTGTGTACCTCGGGGTGCTGATCGGTAAAGGAATCGATGCGGTGGTGCAGCTCGACGCCCGCCCGAAACCCCGGCGGATAGGCTGCCACCGCCCGCCGCGAGCCGACATGGTCGGCGGCGAAGTTGCCGAGCTGCTCATCCTCCGGGCGGTGAGCGGCGAGAAAAAGGTGCGCGAGAAGATTCATCGGGCAAACGTAGGGCGAAGCTCCTGCTTCGCCCCCACGAGCACCACCCGGCCTCCGAT
Organism: Hymenobacteraceae bacterium; assembly: GCA_046590685.1. Taxonomy (GTDB): domain Bacteria; phylum Bacteroidota; class Bacteroidia; order Cytophagales; family Hymenobacteraceae; genus JANNMJ01. The sequence continues at coordinate 6,140 of JBKJUQ010000270.1, read as the reverse complement.
TGCGCACCCGAAGCTTCGCGCTATGTCACAACCCACCGCGAAATCGCCCCGTAAGCCGGCCACATAGTCCACCTTATTTTCCCAGACTCTCCCGATGGCCCAAGTTCCTGCTGCTTCCCACGACCTCTCGAAACTAATCGAGAAAATCAAAGACCAACGCTACGCGATGCTCACCACGGCCAACGAGCAGGGCCACTTGCACGCGCGGCCGATGTACACCCAGGAGCCCGACGAAAGCGGGGTCCTATGGTTCTTCACCGACAAGGAATCGGCGAAGGTCCACGAAGTGCGGCGCGAGTCGCACGTGTGCGTCGCGTACGGCCACCCCGGCAAAAACCTTTACGTCTCGGTTACGGGTACGGCGAAAGTGGTGCTCGACAAAGCCAAGATCGACGAGCTGTGGAGCGAGGAGCTCAAAGCGTGGTTTCCGAAGGGCAAAGACGATCCGAGCATTGCTCTGTTGCGCGTCGACATCGACCGCGGCGAGTACTGGGATTCGCCCTCCAACGTGCTCGTCCAGGCCTACGCCTACCTCAAAGCCGTCACGACGGGCGAGAAAGCCCAGGGCGGTCCCGGCTCCGAGCACGCTAAAGTGAGCGCGTAAGCCGCCCCGGGCCTAACTTGCCCCCACTCTGCTGCATTCACGAAAAAGACAAGGCGGCCGGCTCCTGTTATGGGGGGCCGGCCGTTTTTTGATAACGAGTGACAAGTACGAGTAGGTGAGCGCTGAACCAGCCCCAGAAGCTGTTTAGAAGTGCGTAAGCCACCGGTTAAGCGGTATGCATGTTCGCTACTCGCTACTCGCTACTCGCTACTCGCTACTCGCTACTCGTCACTCGCTACTCGTCACTCCCCCTTGACCACCCTGACCGTTTTCGACCTGCCCGCCGCCGAGTGGCGCCGCGGCCTGGCTCAGATGGGCACCACGCCGGCGCACCTGCGGACCGTGCCGGGGCTGACGTGGGGGCGGATGCTGGGGTCCGGGGTTGATTTCGGCATCACGCCCAACCTGCGCCGCTACGCCCTCCTCGCCGACTGGACCACCGAGGCCGACGCTCATCACTTCCTCGCCACCGACCCACTCCTCGGCCGCTGGGCCGCGCGCGGCTGGACGGCGCGCACCACCTGGCTGGAACCCGTCCTGGCGCACGGCCACTGGGACGGCGCCGAACCCTTCCGCCCCACCCCCGGCACGCCTCCCCTGACCGACGACGAACCCGTCGCAATCCTCACCCGCGCCGCCATCCGCTGGCGGCGGGTGCGGGCATTCTGGCGCGCCGTGCCCGCCGCGAGCCGCGCTGTGCTGGGCGCCCCCGGCCTGCGCTTTTCCGTCGGTCTCGGCGAGCTGCCCGTCGTGCGCCAAGCCACCGTCAGCCTCTGGGATTCGGTGGCGCAGATGAAGGCGTACGCCTACCGTGCCCCCGAGCATCTGGCCGTCATCAAGCGCACCCGCGCGGAAGGCTGGTACTCGGAGGAGTTGTTCGCGCGGTTCCGGGTGGTGCGCACGGAGGGGTAAAACCCGGCGGGCTGCCGCGACTTGAGTTGTCACAAATAAAATGTCGCAATTTTATTTGTGACATTTTATTTGTGACAATCCGGATTATCCGTCGCGCTTCGCCCCTTTCCCGGACGCAGAGCGCAGCCACTCCCTCGCGCTGCCCGACCTTTGCCCGACGACTTGCCCACGCGCTGCCGGGTAATTCGTAATTCGTAATTCGTAATTGACGAAGATGGCCGGTTATCATCCGCAGGATTTTGAGCAAAAGTGGCAAGCCCACTGGCTGACCCACAAGACCTTTCGCGCCGCTAACCCCGGCGAAGAAGGCGCCGACAAGCCCAAGTACTACGTACTCGATATGTTCCCGTACCCGAGTGGCGCGGGGCTGCACGTAGGGCACCCGCTGGGGTACATCGCGTCCGATATCGTCGCGCGCTACAAGCGCCACCGCGGCTTCAACGTGCTCCACCCGATGGGCTTCGACTCGTTTGGGCTGCCGGCCGAGCAGTACGCGATCCAGACCGGGCAGCACCCGGCCAAAACCACCGAGCAGAACATCGCCCGCTACATCGAGCAGCTCCAGAGCCTTGGCTTCAGCTACGATTGGGACCGCGAGGTGCGGACGTCCGATAAGGACTACTACCGCTGGACGCAGTGGATTTTCCTCCAGCTCTTCAATAGCTGGTACGACCTCGACCAGCACCGCGCTCGCCCCCTGCGCGAGCTGACCGAAGCCTTCGCCGCGGGCGGCTCCGACGCCATCCGTGCCGCCGGCGACCCAGCCGACCGCGCCGTGTTCAGCCCCGGCCAGTGGCAGATGTTCAGCGAGCACCAGCGCCTGGAGATCGTGGCGCCCTACCGCCTCGCCTACCAGACCGAGACGTACGTGAACTGGTGCCCCCAGCTCGGCACCGTGCTAAGCAACGACGAAGTGAAGGACGGCGTGAGCGAGCGCGGTGGCTACCCCGTCGAGCGCCGCCTGATGCCGCAGTGGATGCTGCGCATCACCGCCTACGCCGACCGCCTGCTGCGCGGTCTCGACCACCTCGACTGGCCCGACGCCGTGAAGGAGATGCAGCGCAACTGGATCGGCCGGAGCGAAGGCGCCGAAGTGCACTTCGCGCTGGAACACCACGCCGATAACGCCCTCACCGTCTTCACGACCCGCCCCGATACGCTCTTCGGAGTGAGCTACCTGGCGGTGGCACCCGAGTTCGAGGGCCTCGACGCGCTCGTGACCGACGAGTATCGCGCGGCGGTGGCGGCGTACGTCGAGAAAGCCAAGAATCGTTCGGAGCGCGATCGGCAGGCCGACGTGAAGACTATTTCGGGCGAGTTTACCGGCGCGTACGTCGTGCACCCGTTCACGGGCGCGCGGGTGCCGGTGTGGGTGGCCGATTACGTGCTGGCCGGCTACGGCACGGGCGTGGTGATGGCCGTGCCCGCCCACGACACCCGCGACTTCGCCTTCGCCCACCACTTCAACCTGCCGATCGTGCCCGTGATCGAGGGGTACGACTCGGCCGCCCACGAAGCCTACACGGCTAAGGAAGGGCGCGTCTTCAACTCTGATTTTCTCAACGGCCTCGAAGTAAAGGGCGCCATCACGGCCGCCATCGCGCAATTGGAAGCCGACGGCCACGGCGCCGGTCGCATCAACTTCCGCCTCCGCGACGCCATTTTCGGGCGTCAGCGCTATTGGGGCGAGCCGCTGCCGATCTATTACGCCGCCGACGGCACCGCCCGCGGCATCGCTGAAGCCGATCTGCCCCTCACGCTGCCCGAGATCGACGAGTACAAGCCCACCGAAACCGGCGACCCGCCGCTGGCTCGCGCCCCCGACTGGAAGTACATCAAGAATGTAGAGCGCTTCCCGTTCGAGCTATCCACAATGCCCGGCTGGGCCGGCTCCTCGTGGTACTACCTGCGCTACATGGACCCCACGAACGCCGAGCGGTTCGTGAGCGCCGAGGCGGAGCAGTACTGGGGCGAAGTCGACTTCTACCTCGGCGGTGCCGAGCACGCAACCGGTCACTTGCTCTACTCGCGCTTCTGGTACCTCTTCCTGAAAGACCTGGGGCTGGTGACGGGCCAGGAACCGTTTAGGAAGCTGCTCAATCAGGGGATGATTTTGGGGCGGTCGAGTTTTGTGTATCGCATCAACGGCACGAACCAATTTGTAACGCTGAACAAACGCGATCAGGCCGCCACAACTCAAATGCACGTTGATGTTAGCATTGTTGACAATGACGTGCTCGATACCGAAGCTTTCCGAAAGTGGCGCCCTGATTTAGCTGACGCAGAATTTATTCTGGAAGAAAACGGCAAATACCTCTGCGGCTGGGAAGTTGAGAAGATGTCGAAAAACCGCTTTAACGTCGTCAGCCCGGATGGACTGATTGAACGCTACGGCGCCGACGCCCTGCGTTGCTACGAGATGTTCCTCGGCCCGCTGGAGCAGTACAAGCCGTGGAATACGAGCGGCCTGAGTGGCGTGAGCACTTTCCTGAAGCGCTTCTGGCGTTTGTTCCACCCAGAGGATGGCGCGTTCGGCGTGAGTGATGAGCCGGCTACCCCAGCCGAGCTGAAAATCCTCCACGGCACCATCAAGAAGGTACAGGACGACGTCGAGCGCCTCTCCTTCAACACCGTCGTGAGCGCACTAATGATTGCCACCAACGAGCTGACGGCCCTCAACTGCCACAAGCGGGCGGTACTCGAACCGCTCGTGATCGTGGTGGCGCCCTACGCCCCGCACCTGGCCGAGGAGCTGTGGACGTTGCTCGGCCACGACGCCGGCACTGTCGGCACGGCCCCGTGGCCGGCCGTGGAAACCCAGTACCTGATCGCCGCCGAAGTCACGTACCCGCTCGCCGTCAACGGCAAGGTGCGCGATCAGCTCGTACTCCCCGCCACCGCCACCGCGCCCGAAATCGAAGCCGCCGTGCGCGCGTCTGACTTCCTGGCCCGCTACGCTGACGGCAAGCCGGCCAAGAAGATCATCGTGGTACCGGGCCGGATGGTGAACGTGGTGGTGTAGCTGTGTTGTGTTGTAGCAGCGTCTGTCTCAGACGCGGGTCGCCGGGAGCGGATTGACTCGCGTTTGAGCCAGACGCTGCTACATTTTTAGAGCAGATTCAGAGTCAATGTACGAGATGGCTCGTACCGCGAAGCTCCAGCTTCGCCCGGCGCACGGCGTGAAGCGAAGCTGGAGCTTCGCGGTACGGCCGTATACTGACCCTAAATCCGCTCTAAAACGCCGCTCGTAGCTCCACCTGCCCCCACGCGTGTTGCCGCGCGGCCCAAAACTCCGGCGACACCCACGCCGCCACGCCGCGGATGCTGAACCCGCCGGCGGCCAGTACCAGCGCCCCGCTGCCGGCTGCCACCCCGCGCCGCACGGCACTGGCCTGGAGCGTGTAGGGCGAGGCTCGGTTCAGCAGTCCGCCCTGCAACGTCGCGTCGTAGCCGATGGCTTGGGCTTCGGCCCGCGCCTCTACGTAAGCCTGCACCCGTCGCCGACCCGCGGCCCGCGCTCCGGCCGCCACGCCGAGCAGCGTGCTGAGATAAGGATCGAACAGCCCGGCGCGCACCACCAAGCCCGCACCGGCGCCCGTCCGCAGGGTGCTGAGCGCCGCTCGCGCCGTGCCGACCACTTCCAGCGCGCGGCCAGCCGTGAGCAACTGCCGCTCGGCGCCAAGCTCGTAGCCCAGCACCAGGTCGTTGCGCACCTGGAAGTCCCAACCGCGCGGGGTCGGCGCGTCAATCCAGCGGTGGACGGCCGTCTGGAACCCCTTCGCGCCCGCAGCCGGACCGATGACGCCTACTTGCACCCCGGAGGTGAGGCGGGCTCGCTTCACCACATTAGTTTGGCTATGACACAGCGTCGCGTAGATGTACGACGCGTACGGCCGGTCGCCGCGGCGGATGAATGGGTCCTGAATCCGCAGGGGCGTGTAGCCGTCGTAGCGCATCCGTACGCCGTACTGGCTGTGGGTACCAGCGGCGCCTTCTGCGAGCAGCAACCGCCGGGTGGGCAACCGGCTAAACCCAGGCAGCACCACCGTCAGGCTCATGCCTTGGGTGAAATAATAGTCGGTGCGAAACGCGGCGTCGTTGGCGAAGGAGTACGCCACGACGCGTTCCGAATCCACGATAGCGCTGTCGGGCGGCGCAAGCGGCCGCGCCTCGAGGCTGCTACTCGCTAGTAGCAAAGCGGCCAGCAGCCGCGCAACCTCAAGCACCCGCCGCGTCGAGCTCGGCCTGCACCTTTTTCGGCAACGAGGCACGCACGAGCTGATATGAGTCGTCGGTCCACTGGCGTACCTGCGCGTCCGACACCCCGGTGCCGATTTCCACCGTGTTCCAGTGCTGTTTGCTCATATGGTAGCCGGGCCGCACGTAAGCGTAGCGCTCGCGTAAATCGGCGGCCACTTCGGGGTCACATTTAAGATTAACGCTCCCAAAATCGTCGAGATCCGTCAGAGCGAACATCTTGCCTAGCACTTTAAATACGAGCGTGCTGGGACCGAAAGGGGTCTCCTGCGTGACGCCGGGCTTCGAAAGGCAATAGTCGCTGAAATCGGCGAGGGTCATAGCAGTAATGTAGCGCGGGACGCTGGCCCGCGACGAGCGAAGCGAG
>JBKJUQ010000113.1:0-10152 GCA_046590685.1 Hymenobacteraceae bacterium | reverse complement strand
CATCATCAAACAACCAGCCTCGAAGGCTTCTGAACTGTCCGGGTTTGGAGGTCCCTTATTTTAGCCGGTCCCAGCATTGCGAACGGCCTGCAACGGCCTCTGACAAGCGACGGGCTGTCCGGATAAAACGGGTGGCGGAAGTACGCCCCTAACTTATGATGACAGGATGGGAGGTTATTGAATCCCGCGTACTTCGGCCATCCCAGCTGCCTACATATGAATCGCCCGGTTCTCGGTGGCGGCGAGGCAGGCTTCCTTCATGGCTTCGGCGTAGGTGGGGTGGGCGTGGCTCATGCGGGCGACGTCTTCGGCGGAGGCGCGGAACTCCATGGCCGTGACGGCTTCGGCGATGAGGTCGGCGATGCGCGGGCCGATCATGTGGACGCCGAGGATCTCGTCGGTGGTTTGGTCGGCGAGGACTTTGACGAAGCCGTCGATATCGCCGGAGGCGCGGGCGCGGCCAGAGGCGCGGAACGGGAAGGAGCCGACTTTGTAGGCGCGGCCTTTCTCCTTGAGCTGCTCTTCGGTGAAACCGACGCCGGCCGCTTCGGGCCAGGTGTAGACCACGCCGGGGATGAGGTCGTAGTTGAGGTGGGGCTTCTGGCCGGCGAGGGTTTCGGCGACGAATACGCCTTCTTCCTCGGCTTTGTGGGCGAGCATGGCGCCGCGGATCACGTCGCCGATGGCGTAGATGTTGGGCGCGGTGGTGCGCAGGTGGGCATCGACTTTGAGGCGACCGCGCTCTTCAAACTCGACGCCGGCGGCTTCGACGTTGAGGCCCGCCGTGTAGGGCGAGCGGCCGACGGCGACGAGGCAGTAATCGCCTTCGAGCTTGAGCTCCTCCCCTTTCGGCGTGGTGGCGGTGACGGTGACCGTGTCGCCGGCGCGGGTGGCGCCCGTGACTTTGTGCGAGAGGTAAAACTTGATGCCGATCTTGCCAAGTACGCGCTGGAGCTCCTTGCCGATGGCGCGATCCATGGACGGCACGAGGGAGTCGAGGAACTCGACAACCGACACTTTGGCGCCGAGGCGCGCGTAGATGGAGGCCATCTCCAGGCCGATGACGCCGCCGCCGATGACGATGAAGTGCTTCGGTACTTCGCGGATCGTGAGGGCTTCGGTGGAAGTGATGATGCGCTGCTTGTCCTGGGCGATGAAGGGCAGCACGGTGGGCTTGGAGCCGGTGGCGATGATGACGTACTTGGTTTCGAGGACTTCTTCTTTGCCGTCGGCGGCGGTCACCTTCACGTGGGTGCTGTCGACGAACGCGCCGACGCCCTGGTGGACGGTGATCTTGTTTTTCTTCATCAGGAACTGAATCCCGTCGGTGTTGGCCTTGACGACGCCGGTTTTGCGGTCGATCATCCGGCCCATATCGACGCGCAGGTTATCGACATCGATGCCGTGGCCGGCGAAGGCGTGGGCGGCGTTGTGGTAGTGCTCGGTGGAGTCGAGCAGCGCCTTGCTCGGGATGCAGCCCACGTTCAGGCAGGTGCCGCCGAGGGTGGGGTATTTTTCGATCAGGGCGGTATTGAACCCGAGCTGGGCGCAGCGAATGGCAGCTACGTAGCCGCCGGGGCCGGAGCCGATAACGATAACGTCGTACATCTGACGAGAGAAGAGGGTGAGCGGACGGGGCGAGCGGGCCGCTCGTCCGGTGGGCAGGCGCGCTCAACCGGAGAACATCGCCGCTGACGCCGCCGTCCGGCGCGAAGGTCGGTATAACGCGCCGATGTCGCGTATGCGCCGCGCGGCGGCGCGTAATCTTGCGGCTACATCCTCCCCGCTGACCTGATGGCCGAGCTTGTTGCCCCAGAAGTACCCCGTACGCCGCCCCCGCCCACCCGGGCGCTCATTCTGACGGCTTTCGCGGCCCTGTACGTCATCTGGGGCTCTACGTACCTGGGTATCCGGTTCGCCATTGAGTCGATGCCGCCGCTGCTGATGGCTGGTACGCGCTCGGTGCTGGCCGGCGCGATTCTCTTCGTCTTCACGCGCGGCATCCGGCGCGAGCCGGCAGCTTCGGCGCGCGGCTGGGGCCACGCGCTGGTAGTAGGTGCCGGGCTGCTGCTGGTGGGCAACGGCGGCGTCACGCTGGCCGAGCAGTACGTGCCGAGCGGCCTGGCGTCGCTGCTGGTGGCCACGGTGCCGATGTGGCTGGCCGTATTGGGCTGGCTCAGCGGCATAGGCGCACAGCCCCGGCCGCTGGTTTGGGTGGGCTTAGCCCTCGGACTGGCCGGCGTTGGTCTGCTAGCGGGCGGGCCGGCCGATGCGGTGGCCGACGCGCACGTGAGTCATCCCGGCCACCACGCGCTCGGCATCGGACTGCTGCTGACGGCGGCTATGACGTGGGCGGCGGCGTCGCTCTATTCCCGCAGGTATCCCATCGCGCCGACCGTACTGGTCAGCGTGGCGATGCAGATGCTGTGCGGCGGCGCGCTGCTGTGCATCGCGGGTTTGCTGATAGGCGAGGCCCACGGGTTTGCGTTGGCGCAGGTTACGGCCCGCACCTGGTGGGCGTGGCTGTACCTGATCGGGTTCGGCTCGCTCATCGGATTCACGGCCTACGCGTGGCTGCTGCGGGTGGACGAGCCGGCGCTGGTAGGCACGTACGGGTTCGTGAATCCGGTGGTGGCCGTCGGGCTGGGCTGGGCGTTCGCCGGCGAGAAGCTCACGACGGCGATGGGCGGCGGGGCCGCGTTGATCGTGGTGGCGGTGGCTCTGGTGGTGCTCGGCGCGCGAACGCCCGCGAAGGGCACGCTCGGGCGGAAAGCAGATCAGGCTTCTCTGCCACCAGTCAACGCGGTTGCGGAGTAAGCGTAAGCGCTTTTCAAGCAGCGCCTCGCACCTCACGATTAGTAATGGGGCGGACGCCTACCGCTTCAACTCACCGCGCGTCGTCAGCCAGTAGTTCACGCTCCAGCGGCCGGGCCCGGCGAAGAAGAAAGCCAGGAACAGCAGGCCGTACACGAGCGCCGTCTCGCCCTTGCCGAATACGTCGTCGCCGTGGGCACCGAAGACGGCGACCGCCATCGTAACGGCCAGCAGCAATGCCGCCGGGCGCGTCAGGAGGCCAATGGCCAGTAGCAGGCCACCGAAAAACTCGGTGCCTTTCGCCAGATAACCCATCAGTTGACCGGCCGGCAGATGCAGGTCGTTGGCGAGCCACTCCCCCATCCCGCGCATGCCTTCTGCGTCGAACACGTCGAGGCCGTGGTGGGCGATAAGTAAACCGGCGGCGAAGCGAACCATCGCCAGACCAAGAGGCCAGCGGGGTTCCGGAGAAAACAGAAGTGCGCGCATCGTGCAATGATACTGGCGCTGGGCCGTAGTGGCGGCTCTTAGCCGAGTGGGCTTAACGCCCAACGCCCCGCTGACGTACGTCGGCGGGGCGTTGGGTAATGGTTCGGAAAGCCGAGCGCCTAGAAGTTCGGCGAGAGCAGGTACTTCGAGTAGAAGTCGTCGATGACTTTCACGGCTTCCGTGGCGTCGTCGACGATCTCGATCAAGTGGAGGTCTTCCGCCGAGATGTTGTGCTCTTCGTGGAGCATCACGTCTTCCACCCACTTCATCAGGCCCGACCAGTAGGCGCGGCCCACAAGTACGATGGGGAAGCGACCGATCTTACGCGTTTGGATGAGGGTGATGGCTTCGAAAAGCTCGTCGAGCGTACCGAAGCCGCCGGGCAGCACCACGAACCCCTGCGCGTACTTGACGAACATCACCTTCCGCACGAAGAAATAGTCGAAGTTGATGAGCTTGTCGGGGTCGATATAGATGTTATTGAACTGCTCGAACGGCAGCTCAATGTTGAGGCCCACCGACTTACCGCCCTCCGAATGGGCGCCTTTGTTGCCCGCCTCCATGATGCCAGGGCCGCCGCCGGTAATGACGCCGTAACCGTGACGCACGAGCTTAGCGGCGATCTCCTCCGCAATGCGGTAGTAGGGATTATCCGCCTTGGTTCGCGCGGAGCCGAAGATGCTCACGCACGGGCCAATTTTGGCCATCTTGTCGAAGCCTTCGACAAACTCGGCCATCACCTTGAAGATCTGCCACGAGTCGGCGATCTTGATCTCGTTCCAGTCCTTATCGACGAAGGCCTGCCGAATCCGCGTGTCGTCGGTCCCATCAAGGGCGGCGGCGGACATCGTTTTCTTGACTTCCGAAATGGAGACGGCCTTGTCGGCGTTGACGTCAGGCTGCAGCAGCACTTTACCGGAGCCCCGGTTAGCGGATTCTTCCTGCAGCTTGGTTTTGCTGGTTTTGCGGATTTTTTGCATAAGGCAAGTTGCGCGGCCCGCGCGATAATGAGAAAGCGGGCGTTGGGTAATAGGGGTTAAAGATGCGCCGCCCGATGCCGAAGATCGGCAGAGGCAGCCTCGTTTGTCGCGTACAAGGTCCGCTAAGCGGAAAGACTGCGCGCCGGCCACAAAAAAGGACGCAAATCTAGGACAATTCCGCCAATCAGGCCGGCTACAACACGAAACACCCCAGCTAGCGGATGCCGGCCGGGGTGTGTTAGAGTAGAAAAAGGCACTCTTGGGACGATTAGGACTACTCCTTCGTAAAGTCAAGATTATCAATCAGCATACCCGCTTTTTGGGCTTTCAGCTTGATAAAGACGCGGTAAGCCGCCGTTTTGGTTGCGTAACGCCCAATAGCATAAGGGGTTCCGGCATCGGAAGCACCCTGATGAACGAACTCAAAGGAGACGGGCGGATTCTTGGCAAAGAAATCGCGAACGACAAATTCCGCCTGCGTTTGCGAATAGCTTTGCTTGTTACCATCTACCCCAAGATCAACGGTAGGGCCAAAGAGACCGGCGATGTCTTTCGCGGAGCCCCCCCGTAAGGCAGCCTTCACATTACCGAGCGCATCCGGCGCCATTTGAGCAGCGGGTGTAGTCTGTGCGTCAGCGAGGAAAGTGTTGGTCCCTCCCCATAGCCAGAAGAGAACAAGTAGCGGCCGAAACAGAGTAGAACGTAAGAGTAAGCTCATTAGAAGGGAGAGGAGCAGAATGGTAACTGGCTAGCAGTGCGTGCTGGGGAGCTAAAATGGTGCCACGGAAATGCCTACCCAACGCCTGCCCGCTAGCTGCGATTCTGCGAGCTGGCGCGCCTTTCTGAGGACGGCTATCTTTGCCGGCGTGATGCACGAAAACGCTTCTTTCTCGCCCGCCCGCGGGGCTCTGCTCGTGATTCTGGACGGCTGGGGACTCGGTCCCGATCCGGCCGTATCGGCGGTGGCTCAGGCCCGCACGCCTTACTTCGATTCCCTATGGACCAGCCGTCCTCACAGCCGCCTCGAGGCTTCCGGCGAGGCGGTGGGCCTGCCCGACGGCCAGATGGGCAACTCCGAAGTAGGCCACATGAATCTCGGCGCCGGACGCGTAGTGTACCAGGATCTGGTGCGCGTGAATGTGGCGATTCGTACCGGCGAGCTAGCCGGCAATCCCGCTCTGGTGGCCGCGCTGACGCACGTACAGCAAACTCCCGGCGCCCGATTTCACCTGCTCGGGCTTGTATCCGATGGCGGCGTGCACGCGCACTTAGAGCACGTGAAAGCGTTATGCACCATCGCGAAAGGGTACGGCTTGACCGACCGCACCTTCGTCCACGCCTTTACCGATGGGCGCGATACGGACCCCAACAGCGGCCTGGACTTTCTCCGAAACCTGCAGGACCACCTGCGAGGTGGCCAGGCGGCTGGCACGATTGCGTCCGTAATTGGTCGTTACTACGCGATGGACCGCGATAACCGGTGGGAGCGGGTGAAGCTGGCTTACGACCTGCTGGTACACGGCAAGGGCGCCGCCACTGCCGACGTGTTGGCCGCCGTGCAGGCCCAATACGCCGCCGGCACCACCGACGAATTTCTGCTACCCATCGTCGCAACGGATGCGACCGGGCAACCGTTGGCTACTCTCCAGCCGGGCGACGTCGTGCTGTGTTTCAACTTCCGCACCGACCGGGGCCGCGAAATCACCCAAGCACTCACGCAGCGCGCCTTCCCGGAGCAGGAGATGACGCCCGTGCCGAACCTCCGTTACCTTACGATGACGCTTTATGACCATACGTTCGTAGGCGTAACGCCGCTCTTCGAGAAAGACAACCTTGACCAAACGCTCGGCCAGGTGCTGGCCGAAGCGGGCAAGCGGCAGATTCGCATCGCCGAAACGGAAAAATATCCGCACGTTACGTTCTTCTTCAGCGGCGGGCGCGAAGAGCCGTTTCCGGGGGAGACGCGGATTATGCGAGCCTCGCCGAAAGTAGCAACGTACGATCTGGCACCCGAGATGAGTGCCTACGCCCTGCGCGATGCGCTGGTGCCTGAGCTGGCGGCCAACGCGGCCGATTTCATCGTCCTCAACTTCGCCAATCCCGATATGGTCGGCCATACGGGAGTGTTCTCGGCGGCGGTGCGGGCGTGTGAGGTGGTCGATGAATGCCTGCGCGACGTAGTAGAAACGGCCCGTGCCCACGGCTACGCCGCCATTATCATCGCCGACCACGGTAACGCCGATGTGATGGTTAACCCGGACGGCTCGCCGAACACCGCACACTCGACCAATCTGGTACCGTGCGTTCTGGTGGCCGACTTCGCGCCAGACGTGCACCTGCACGACGGCAAGCTCGGCGATATCGCCCCGACGATTCTGGCGCTACTCGACTTGCCGCAGCCAGCGGCGATGACGGGGGTATCGCTTCTGAGTTGAATCAGTAGCCGCGCGGCCATTTGCGGCCACGCGGCACGTATGCTTTACCACCCTGTTTTCGCCGTCATATGAGATTCGCGTCGCGCTTACCGCTCCTGTTTTTGCTGGCCGCCTGTAGCTCGGCGCCCGGGGCCGCTACTCCCGAGCTGCCGCCGCAATACTTCGACCTCAAGACCTTTCTGGATGGCCAGCGTGCGTACCTCGAATCGGTGTCGCCGGCGGTTACACGCACCGTTCAGACGGACGGCGTCGCGCCGGAAACCCAGCGGTTGGTCCGGGTGGCCTGGGAGCGCGAGCTGCACTTTTTCTACGAAGCGGACCTCAACAAACCCGCCCTACGGGGGCTCTACTCCGAAACAGCTACGTCCCTGCCCGACGGCACCACCCGCCGCACGTATCGGCGCCGGCTCGGTGCGCACGCCGCCATCCGCGAGCTGCGCGTCGAAACCACCCCGGAGGGTAGCGTCCGATCGGTGGAAGCTACGCAGGACGACCGCAACGCGCTTTTCGCCTCCGAGCGTCACCTGACGCTACGCTGCGATCCCACGCCCGACCACAACCGGCTGCTGGCCTACGGCATTCAGGGTCGGCAGAAGCTCGTTTTCTTTCGCCCCACGACGTACGACGTGCGCGCGGAGGTGGAGTAAGCGATGAACAGTGAGCAATGAATAAAGAGCCAGTAGCAATGCCGAACATACTTGCTCACTGCTCATTATTTAACTGTTCATTGCTCCCCTTGCGCCGTCATCACGAGCCAGCGGCGAGTGGGACGCGCACGGTGCTCACCGAACCAGATGCCCTGCCAGGTGCCGAGCACGAGGGCGCCATCGGTCACCGGAATCAGAACAGCGTTACCCAATAGGCCAGTTTTGAGGTGCGCGGGCATATCGTCGGGCCCCTCGGCGGTGTGGCGGAAGTAGGCCTGACTTTCAGGCGCAACCCTGTTGAGGTACTCCGCGAAATCGTGCCGGACCGTAGGGTCGGCGTTTTCGTTGAGGCTCAGGCTGGCGGAAGTGTGAAGCAGGAAAAATTGCACGAACCCGACGCGGAGGCGCGCGATCTCCGGCAGCTCCGAGACCAGCAGGTCAGTGACGAGGTGAAAGCCTTGCGGCAGGGCCGGCAGGCGAATTTTCTTCTGAAACCACATCCCGCAAGGTAGTCCCCGTAGCTTTACGGGCGCGGCTCCCCGCCCCGCGTTTGAGCCCAAGAAAGGAAAAACTTCGACTGGCCTCCGGCGCTTTTGCTTTTTTTGCTCCTCTTAATGACTCCTCCCGCTCCGCTCCCTCCTCTTCCTCCCGTCACGCTAATGGGCGCGGGCCTTGTCGGCTCGCTGCTGGCCTTGTACCTGGCGCGGCGCGGCTACCCAGTCGATGTCTACGAGCGCCGGCCGGATATTCGCCAAGCCGGTGCGGCGGGTGGTCGCTCGATTAATCTTGCCCTGAGTGACCGCGGCTGGCGGGCGCTCGAAGGCGTCGGGATCGGTGAGCAGATCCGGGCGGTAGCGATTCCAATGTACCGGCGGGTGATGCACGCGCCCGATGGCACCCTTGCCCACCAACCCTACGGGCTGACGGGCCGGGAAGCTATTTGGTCGGTGAGCCGCGGCGGGCTCAACCAGACGTTGCTTGATCTCTGCGAAGCTACCCCAGGAGTGCACCTGCACTTCGAACAGCTCTGCCAGCATGTCGATCTGTCAACGACGACTTTGGAGATGCGCGACCTGCCCACCGGCCGCGCGTACGATCTCCACGCTCAGCACCTGATTGGCACCGATGGCGCCTACTCCGCCGTGCGCACAGCGATGACCAAGACCGATCGCTTCGACTATTCCCAAGATTATCTCGACTACGGCTACAAGGAGCTTACTATCGCGCCCGGCCCCGACGGTACGTGGGCGCTCGAAAAAGAAGCCCTCCACATCTGGCCACGCGGCCAGTATATGATGATCGCGCTGCCCAACCTCGATGGCTCGTTCACCTGCACGCTGTTCTTCCCATTTGAGGGATCTGATTCGTTCGCTACCCTTACTACACCCGCCGCCGTGACGGCGTTTTTCGGTCGTGTCTTCGCCGACGCCGTCCCGCTGATGCCCGAGCTGACGGACGATTTCTTCCAGAACCCTACGGGCTCGCTCGTCACGATGCGCTGCTTTCCGTGGACCTACGGGGATCACACCCTGCTTATCGGCGATGCCGCCCACGCGGTAGTACCGTTTTACGGGCAAGGGATGAACGCGGGGTTTGAAGACTGTCGGATCTTCAACGACCTGCTCGACCAGCACGGCGACGCGCAGTGGGCAGAGGTGATCCACCGCTTCGCGCGCCAGCGCAAGCCCGACGCCGACGCCATCGCGCAGCTCGCTCTCGACAACTTCGTTGAGATGCGCGACCGCGTAGCGGACCCACGCTTTTTACTCCAGAAGAAAATTGAGGGCCGCCTCACCCAAGAGCACCCCGATTGGTGGCTACCGCTGTACTCGCAGGTTACGTTCTCGCCCGACGTACCCTATCACGAAGCGCTCGCCAACGGCCGACGCCAAGAGGCGATTATGGCGCGGGTAATGCCGTTGATTCAACAGCCCGAAGACTACGACAAGCCCGAAGTGCAGGCCGCCATCCGCCGGGAAATCGGTAAAGGGTGAGGCGCGCGACGGGAGCAACGCCTGCATCCGTTGTAAAGCAGGTGACTAATTGAACCGAAAATCGCGAGAAAATTCTACCTCTAGCTTGCTGGCGCGGGGGCAAATGTGACGTTTATCGTTCACAAGCCGCTATACTATCTGGACAAAACGCACCTCCGCCGAGCGCGCCTCTTCGCGGCTCTGTTTTCGCCTTACCCCACTGGGCTGCGGACCGCGACACAAAATCAGCGAGCGGATAACACTTCTTTGAAAACACAAAGGCCCTCAGCGATACGCTAAGGGCCTTTATTGTGGTAACGGTTGCACCGTTAAATCTGCGCACCCCTGTGCTACTTAAGCGCAATCCGCGCCGCGTTGGCGCTTTTCTACGGCCCGTTGCGCGCCCCTACGAACCCGGCGCGCAGCTTCCGTTTAAGTACCGTTTAAGCCGCGTCAGGTAGTGGTTCGGCACCGCCCACGTTGCCGCGACGAGCGTAAATCGAGCGGGCCGCGTCATCCACCTCGTCCATCGGGATGCCTTCGAGGTAGATTTCCGTGGTGCGCAGGTTGGCGTGACCGAGCATCGCCTGGGCCATCCGCATATCCTTCGTGATGCGCACGGCGTGGGTAGCCAGCGAGCGCCGCGCGACGTGGGTGCGGAGCTTCTTGCTGCCGAAGTACTTCTTGGAGATGTCGGCCAGCGCGCCGTTGATTTTGCACGTCGCCAGATTGACGGCGCGCATCTGCCGGCGCGCGTCAAGCTGGTCGTAGTCGTCGGGCAGGTAAGGCAAAACGAACGAATTAGGGTCAGGAT
>JBKJUQ010000398.1:0-20534 GCA_046590685.1 Hymenobacteraceae bacterium | reverse complement strand
CCAGGACGATGCCCAGACGCTGCTGCAAGGCAACGAACTGTGGGTAATCTGGAACGACAACCGCCCGCCCGCCGCCAACTCCTTCCAGTACGTGCAGAAGCTCAACCTCACCACCGGCGCGCGGGTCTGGAGCGCAGGCGGCGTGGCCGTCTTTCGGCAGGCTAACTACATCTCCAACCCCCGGATCGCCGCCGCCGACAATGGCGCCGTGATGGCGTTCTCCAAAGTAGGCTCGGGCTTTCTGGCGCAGAAAATCCGGCCCGATTCCACCCTGGCCTGGGCTACGGCCGGGGTACCCATCAACACGGTCGATGCTGACCAGCCCTTCTACTCTGCCTTCGTGCCCGTTTCGCAGCCGGATGGTTCGGTGCAGGTCTTCTGGACCAGCTTCGGCAACGCCAGTATCTGCGGGGCGAAGGTGTACCCAAGCGGGGTGCTGACGGGCCTGGAAACCGCTGATGCCCCGGCGGCGGCCGTGGCGGTGTGGCCCGTGCCCGCCACCGCCACCGTACACGTGCGTGGTCACGATTCGGCCGTGCCCCTCACCCTGCTGGATGCATTAGGGCGCCGTGTACGTACGGCGAGCGTGGTGCCGGACGGCTCGTTTGGGTTGGCTGGGGTGCCGCCGGGGCTGTACCGGCTGCGCCTCAGCCTGGCCGATGGCCGGAGCCTGACCCGCCCAATAGTGGTCGAATAATTTTCTCCGCAAGTTTTCTCCGGTACCACCAGAGCTAACAGGGGTTGATCGGTCGTTTCACCTGCTTACCTTTTCTTCCGATGAATCTGCGTGCTCTCCTGCTGATTACCTTACTGAGTGTCTTGCTACGGTGGGAAGTCGCCGCGCAGTTCCCTTCCACCCCTACCCAAACGTTCTACGTCTGCAATGCCCCCAACGAGCAGAAAGGGGTGCAGGCGTTCGCCGACGGCGCCGACGGCTCATACGTGTACTGGCTCGATAAGCGCGGCGGCACCGCGGTCGGCACGGCCATCTACGGCCAGCACCTCAGCGCCGCTGGTGTTGCGCAGTGGCCCGCCAACGGCAAGCTCGTGCAGTCGACGCGCGGCCACGAAATCTGGGCCATGCAGGCGGTGCCGTGGCGCGGCGGCATTTTGATGGCGTGGGTGCAGGGGCCGTTCGGGATCGGTGGAGATACGGTGCTCGCGCAGTTCTACAACGCGGCGGGCGTCGCGCAGTGGGCGCGCCCCACGGTGGTCGCTCACCGCAACCTGCCGACCGGGGTTATCTACGTGCTCGAATCCGGCCTCAACGTGCTACCCAACGACTCGGGCGCCACCATTACTCACTCGATGGCCGTTACCGGCGGCGCGGCGCTGTTCACGTACAACCGCGTGAGCGCTACCGGCCGGCGGCGCTGGCCGAATCTGCAACAGCAGGTAAGTCTGCCGTACTCGACCTACTACCACACGCTCGGCGATGGCGGGAATGGGTTTTACGTGGTGGGCGGCTCGGGCGGGCTCGGCTCGGCGCTTTACGCCCAGCACTACAATCTGCAGGGTGTCTCCTGGTCCACCGGGATTAACCTATCCGAGACTGGTGCCGACGGGCGCGGCAACGGCCAATGGCGGTTGGTGCGCGACCCCGCCGGGAATCTCTACGTGGTGTGGGGCTCAAACTCCGGGGATGTCTACGTGACCAAGATCACGCCCCAGGGTGCGCTGGGCTGGTCGGCGCCGGGCTATCGGCTGGCCTGCACTACTTCCTCGCGGCAGGAGCTTCCGCACGCGCTTTGGCTGAACAATGCGCTTTGGATCGTCTGGAACGATACCCGAATGCCGGCCAGCAACTATTACCAGTATGCGCAGAAGCTCAACGCGGCGGGTACGCTGGCCTGGAGTCCCGGCGGGGTTCTGCTCAACAGCCTGCCCACGTACTACGTTGATCCGAAGCTGACCCCGGCCGACAACGGCGCCGTGATGGCTTTTTACAACACCACCCAGCCCAATGGTTTTCGGGCGCAGAAACTGCTGCCCACGGGTAGGGTGGGGTGGACGGCTAACGGCGCCGCCATCAACACTACCCCCGCCGATGCGCCGTCCTATCAGGATTTCGAGCCGGTGACCCTGGTCAATGGCAGCGTCTGCGTGTACTGGGCTACGGGATTGGGGCAGATTTGCGGCGCGAAGGTGTATCCGGCCGGGGTGTTGGGCAGAGAAGACGAGGCCCCGGAGACGGCAGGTTTCGCCGTCTATCCCAACCCGGCCACGCACGATCTGCGTCTGCTCGGCCCCCGCGGGGAAATGCCCGTCGTCTTGTACCTGTTCGACGGGCAGGGCCGGAGGGTGCGGGAAGGCCGGGCCACCGATCACCTCTCCGTCGCGGGCCTGCCGCCCGGCGTGTACGCGGTGCGCGCCAGCTACGCGGATCACGTGCTGACGCGGCGGGTGGTTGTGGGAAGCGAGTAACGCGCCGTCGGTCGCCGAGCGGTTCGTTCCGAAGAACGCTCCGCCTCCCGCGCGCCGGGTAGTGGAGCCGTAGGGAAAGCTCGAAAATCAGGGTTTGCCGACTCCGGACAATTCTATTCGCGCACCAACCGGCGCACGATCACGCCGCCAGGCGTCGTCAGGCGCACGATCAACACCCCGCGTCGGCCGCCTAGCTCAGTGGCAGTGAGGGTAGCGGCGCCGGCCTCGATCGGGCGTAGCAGCACCCGCCGACCTAGCGCGTCGAGTACCTCCAGGGTAGTGCCCGCCGTGGCGGGTAAGCCCCGCAGCGTAACCGCCTGCTGGGCGGTCGCGGGGTTGGGCGCCAGCGTGACGGCGGGGAGGGTGCCTGATTCGGTGGGTACGCCAAGCGTGATGCGGCGGTAGATATCGCGGTACTCAACGTTCGTTACTGTTTCGGTACCATTAACCAAGGCCGTGCTGATGGTCAGTACGGGCACATGCTGGCCATTGGCGAGCCACTTGTACTCGTAGCGCGTGGGCAGCTGTAAGGCAACCGGCATCTGGCCGTTTAGGGCGAGCGAGTCGTACGTATCGAGCCGGGTCCGTACCCGGATAGTATTGAACGTGCCGAACGGGGTGGTGAGCGTACCCCAGCCATCGACCTGATTCACCCGGTTTTGATCCTGCGCCAGAAACACCGTGCCCGGGATATTGGCCTCGAAGTAGGAATGCGAGGAGTCGCGGGGCGAGTTGCTGTTGAGCGGGAGGCGGTAGATGACGTCCTGCTGACCGGCAGCGTAGGTGAAGGGGAGCGCAAAGCCGCTCACGGCGGCGCTGAAACCGACCTGCCGGTAATCGTTGGGCTGCCGCCGGGAGTACGTGTAGACATCACCCAGCATCAGGCCCCCGCCGCCGGGCAGGGAGTCCAGGGGCAGTTGCGTGGGGGAGCCCACGCTGGCGCGGTTGGCGCCCCCCAGCGGCCCGAACGTGAAGGCGGCGAGTCCACCGGCGATGCCGGGCTCCACGAATTTTTCCACGCGCTGCCGCACCGGCCGGAGGGTAGCAAAATCCCAGGTCAGATTCGCGCCGGTCTGCTGGAAATCGATGCCAGCTCCGACGCCCTGACTCAGGCGCAGGGTATCGCCGGGCGCCGGCATGTCGCTCTGCGTGATGGTAATTGGACTCTGGGCCGTTACCGGCCGTGCGATGGCCAGCAGGGCGGTCAGAGTCAGGAGGGTAGGGGCAAGGCGCATCAGCATACAGAGCAAAAATCAATGGGAATCGACTTGTCAAAAGTACGACGAGCCGACGCGGTCACCGGGATCGGGTGGTGGATCATCGACCCGCCAGTAGAAGCGCCGCGTCAGCCACCAGCTGCCCAGCGCCGCGGCCACGGTGAGCACCTCCAGCGGTACGCGGGTCAGGAGCAACAGATAGACGCCAAACGCTACAGCCAGGGCTGGCCCCAGAAAATCGGCCGGATGCCGGGGCCAGCGCAGCAGACTCGCGCCCGCCAGCAGCAGCACCACTGCGGGAAAAAGGGTCAGGCGTACAGCCCAAATCCATCGGTCGGGGGCGGGTAGCGGACACCACCGCGCCCACGCTATCAGTTCCGGCAGCAGCAGCGTGCCCATCAGGCGGGCTTGCTCGCCCCAGCGGTGACGCGGCGCGATTGGCATATTCCACCGCAACGCCAGTCGCGTACGTTCCCACGCGTACCACTCGGCTGGCAACCGCAGGTGAAAACAGGTCGTCAGCAGCGCGCCCAGCGTGAGCAGGCGCGCGTCGAAAGTATCCGGCGTGAACACGCGGCACAAGCCCCAGATGGATGCCACAGATACTAATTTCAGCACCACCAGGCCCGCGAAGCGGTCGCGCAGCTGCGCTCGCAGGCTCCACAGCGCGGGCGGCCACGCTCGGCCCAGCATCCGTCCGGCAGTGAGTGGCCCGCTACCCGCCGCGCCACGCCGCAGTGCGACTTCGTGGGCGAGCCAGCCGGCCGCCGTCAGCAGACTCAGCGCCCCGGCCGTGACTAACGCGGACTGCCCGCGCCCGGCCTGGACGGCAAACCCGATGATGACCGCGCCATACGCCCAGCACGGCGCCAAGATCAGGGCTTGCGTGCGCAGGCCCACCGCCCACCGACGCAGAGATGGCACCAGCAGCAAGTCGCGTAACGACTCGTAGGTGGCTTGGGACCAAAGGTGGAAAGCGAAACGGCCACTCAGCGCGGTATAAAGCGCCCACGGCAACAGGTACACGCCCACCAGCACTCGCGCGTCGTGGATTGCCTCGCGAATGAGCGTTACGTGCTCAGTTGAAGAAAGGACGCCGCCGAGCAGTAGCCCCCCCACGATGAGCCCCCCCACGTAGCGCCGGTAGAACTCCGCCGCGACGGCTCGTTGCAGGACTCGCGCCAGCTTCCTCACGGCGCCACTGCGCTTACCGTTCCGTCCGCGACTCGCCACCGCCCCGTCACGGGTACCTGCCCGGCATCAAACGGCTGGTGCGAAGCGAGCAGGAAACTCACGCCCGCCGCGGCTCGCTCGGCCACCAGGGTTTCGACCGCGCGCTGCGTCGCCGTGTCCAGCGTGATGAGCGGCTCATCGAGCAGAATGAGTTGGGAGTGGCCCAGCAAGGCCAGCATCAGGGATAGCTTCTTGAGCATTCCGCTCGAATACGTGCCCGTTGGCTGGTGCCAGAATTCCGGCACGCCTAACGCGCTTGCCACCGCGACGAGCTGACCCGGTGGCGCTCCCTTGGCTTGTGCTACGTACGCCGCTAGCTCGTGGCCGGTCAGAAACGACGGATAAAGCGGTTCGGCTTCCCCGTAGCTCACCGCGCGGCGCCACGGGATCGGGTGGCGGTGCAGATCGAGCGCTTCGGCGGCGTTGGGTGCCAGTTGCACGGTGCCCGAGCACGGAATCAGTCCCGCTACGGCCCGAAACAGCGTGGTCTTGCCGGCACCGTTCGCGCCTTCTATCCAGTGAATTCCCCGCCCCAGGCGCAGATCGGCAATGGTCAGCACGGGGGACTGGCCGGGGTACGCTTTGCGGAATTCGCGGAGGTGCAGCATATCGGGGTGCAAAGCAAGCGTACTAACCCAAACATACCGACCGCGCGCCCGGGCTGGCCGGCGCGGTGCATCTTCGCAGCCCGCTAGTACCCGAGTCGCGTGCCGAACCAGCAACAGGAGCAGATTGCCGATTTCTACGATGAATTCGCCGCGCGCCAGCGGCGCACGGGCCTCAACGATCGTATCTGGCACCTGTACGAGCGCATGCGTCGCCTGGGGCTGGCCGCGGATTCGCGGGTGCTGGAGCTGGGCTGCGGTATTGGCGCTCTCACGTCGCTGCTCGCCCAGGCGGCCGAATACGGCTACGTGGAAGGTGTGGATTTGAGTCCGGAGTCGGTACGGTTTGCGCGCGAGCAGCTCAGCGAGCTACCAAATATCAGCCTGCACGTGCACGATGTGGTAACGTACGAGCCCGCGCGCCGCGACTTTGATTTTATCACCCTTTTCGACGTCATCGAGCATATCCCGCTCGACCTGCACGGCGCGTTGTTTCGGCACCTGGCCGCCTTGGCGGGTCCGCAAACGCAGATTCTGATTAATATTCCCCACCCGCGTCTCATCGCTTATTACCACCGCCACGAGCCAGCGGCGCTGCAGGTGGTAGATCAGGCGGTCGAGCTGGCGCCCCTCGTTGGCCATTTGGCCGCCGCCCACCTCGCCCTGTACTCACTCGATACGTACAGCCTCTGGCGCGAGGACGACTACCAATTTCTGCGGATCAGGCCCCTGACCGAGTTCACCAATCGGCCGGTGGCGCCCGGTAATGCTCTGGAACGTGCGTGGAATAAAGCGCAGCGCACGTGGCGTGGGTGGATGACGCGGTATCCGCGCTGATAGTAGCGCGAATCGGCCCGAAACGTGTGCCCGACGGGTGGCGGCCGGTGTAAGCTTGGTTGTTGAGCTGCTCGTTCGCTAGCTACTCCCGAAATAGCTTCTTATCGGCCCAAAACGTACCCAGCGGTACCAGTGAGGCAATAAACCCCAGCACCATCTTTCGCGCCGACCAGCCCCGCTCCAGCCCCACCGTCACTAACAGAATCACGTAGAGCACAAACAGTAGTCCGTGCGCCATCCCAACGTGCTTGACGGCTTCGGGGCGACCGGCCGCGTATTTCAGCGGCATCGCGATCAGCAATAACACCATAAACGAAACGCCTTCGGTGAACGCGACCACGCGCAGGCGGCCCAGGGAGGAGCTTAGTAAATTCATGAAGGGGGTTCCGCGGGCAAAGCAGAGAGTAAGCTGAAATTAGGTAATCCGCGGATCAGACGGCAATCTCGGGAATCTCGCCCGCCGGGATGGTGAGTTTGCCGGCGGTGGCTCTGATAATGTCCTCCACGCTCACGCCCGGTGCCCGCTCGCGCAGAATGAAGCCGTCGGTTTCACTTACGTCGAGTACGGCTAAGTCGCTGACAATCTTTTTCACGCACCGCAGCCCCGTAATGGGCAGCGAGCATTCGGTCAGGAGCTTACTGGAGCCGTCGCGCGCCGTGTGCTGCATCGCCACGATGATGTTGCGGGCGGAGGCCACGAGATCCATCGCGCCGCCCATTCCCTTTACCATCTTGCCGGGGATTTTCCAGTTCGCGATGTCGCCTCGCTCGGAAACCTCCATCGCACCCAGCACGGTGAGCTGCACGTGCTCGCCGCGGATCATGCCGAATGAATCAGCCGATGAGAAAATGCTGCTGCCGGGGAGCGTTGTCACGGTTTGCTTGCCGGCGTTGATTAGGTCGGCGTCTACTTCATCCTCCGTCGGGAAGGGACCCATTCCGAGTAGGCCGTTTTCGGATTGAAACACGACTTGCAGGCCGGGCGGAACATAGTTCGCCACCAGCGTCGGAATACCGATACCGAGGTTGACGTAAAAGCCGTTCTGCAGTTCCTGCGCGATGCGGCGAGCGATTTGGTTTTTGTCTAAGGCCATGGTTTTGGGTAATTTCTCGCGAAGCTCGCAAAGAGCGCAAAGTCCTCAGAGACCGTTGACGATGCGGGTAATTTGGTCGCGAAGCAGCGCGGTGTTGAAGTTAAGGAGTATGCCTAACTTGTAATCAGCCAGCTTGAGGTAAGTAAGCAGTTGTTTGTGATGAACGGGAAGCAACAGCTCAACGGATTTAAGCTCAACCACTACCTTTCGCTCCACCAGTATATCCAGCCGGAACCCAATATCGAGGCGGACTTCATCATAAATAACCGGAATGGGCACCTGGGTCTCGACGCGCAGCCCCACCTTATGCAGCTCATACGCCAACACCGCTTCATAAACTGATTCCAGCAAACCTGGCCCGAGCGCACTATGTACCCGAAACGCCGCGTCCAAGACGGCCTTTGCTACCTCATTTTCATTCATAATTCAGCTTTGCGACCATAGCGAGCTTCGCGAGAAATAAAACTACTTCCGCACCGTCCGCTGCTCAATCCGCTTCTCGTACGCCGCGCCCTGGAAAATCCGCTGCACGTAAATCCCTGGGGTATGAATCTGGTTAGGGTCCAGCTCGCCGGCGGGCACCAGCTCTTCCACTTCCGCCACCGTAATACGTCCGGCCGTCGCCATCATCGGGTTGAAGTTGCGGGCGGTGCCTTTGTAGATGAGATTGCCCGAGGTATCGCCCTTCCACGCTTTCACGAGCGCGAAGTCAGCCGTCAGGCCGCGCTCCATGACGTACCACTTGCCGTCGAACTCACGCGTTTCCTTGCCTTCCGCTACCTCCGTGCCGTAGCCCGCCGGCGTGAAAAAAGCAGGAATTCCCGCGCCGCCCGCCCGGCACCGCTCGGCAAGTGTGCCTTGCGGAATTAATTCCACTTCTAATTCGCCCGATAATAATTGCCGCTCAAATTCAGCATTCTCCCCCACGTACGAGGAAATCATTTTCCGCACCTGCCGCGTCTGGAGCAGCAGGCCGATACCGAAGTCATCGACGCCGGCGTTGTTGGAAATGCACGTCAATTCTTTGACGCCCCGCCGCAGTAATTCGGTGATGCCGTTTTCGGGGATGCCGCACAGGCCGAAGCCGCCGAGCATCAGCGTCATGCCGTCGCGGACGCCTTCGAGGGCTTCCTGGGGGCCAGAAACTTGTTTATTAATCACGGATGATGGGGAGTGGGAAGAGAAGGCTGAAGAGCGGCTAAGGCGTTGTCGGCGTCGCGGGCGAGCTGCGCTTTCAGCGCATCCAGTCCGCTAAACTTCTGCTCATCGCGCAGCCGCGCTACGAAATAAACAGTCAGGGGCTGATCGTACAGGTCGGCGTCGAAGCCGCCGAGCAGATGGGCTTCTACCGTTCGGCTGGTGCCGCCCACCGTGGGGCGGTGGCCGATGTTGAGCATCGCCGGGTGCAGCGCGCCGTCGGGCGTGCGGGCGTGCACGGCGTACACGCCATCGGCGGGTACCAGCTTGAGCGGTTCGAGGCCGGGGCCGATGTTGGCCGTGGGGTACCCCATGGTGCGGCCGAGCTGCTGGCCGCGCACCACCGGTCCGGTGAGGGCGTACGGGCGGCCGAGGTAGCGCGCGGCCGTGGCGACGTCGCCGGTGTCGAGGAGCGCGCGCCGAATCTTGGTGCTGCTCACGCCCACAGCGTCGATGTCGCGGCGCCGTATTTCTTCCACCGTAAAACCTGCTTCAGGCCCGGTCGCCGCTAGAAACGCCAGATCGCCGGTGCGCTCGGCGCCGAAGCGATGGTCGTAGCCGATGACAAGATGCCGCGCGTGGAGCGTGCCCACCAGTAGGCGCTCGACGTACTCGCCCGCCGTCCAGGCGGCAAAATCGGCCGTAAAGGGCTGCACGAGCAGGTAGTCGACGCCGGCTTCTTTGAGCAGCCCGATTCGCTCGTCGAGGGTGGTCAGCAGGTGCAGGTTGGCCGCCGGCCGACCGTCGGATGCTCCTTCCGTCAGAATCGCCCGCGGGTGGGGCCAGTACGTGAGTACTACCGACTGGCCGCCGGCCGTGCGCGCAGCCGTCGTGAGCTGATCAAGAATGCGTCGGTGGCCCAGGTGGACGCCATCGAACGTACCGCTCGTGACGACGGCGTGCGAGAGCGTGGGGAAAGCGGCGGGGTCACGGATTACGTGCATCGGCAGCAAAGGAACGGCAGCGGTTACCGAAACCGGTCGGCATAGTGGCTGCGGCGCAGGAAGTCGCGCGCGTCTGTGATATGCAGAATGTCATGGATCGCCTGGCGCTTGTTAGGAGCGCGCTCGTAGTAGGCGCGGCAGATCTCGTAGCCGATGTAATAGCCCACATCGGAGGGGCGGCCGGCGGGGCGGTCGCCGCCGTAAAGCCACAGCGCCCAGCTAGCGTTTTGCCCAAGATTCTGGTCGCGCACAAACTCCTGCCAGACCTCTTTTTCGCGGCCCTTCGCCCACGCGTGGGGCGCGGGAGTAGCAACGTGGCCGGTGATCAGCTCGCAGACGAAATCGGCGCCACCCTCGACCAGACACTGCTCCAGGATGATGCGGTACGTGTACAGAATCTGCTGTTGGGCGTGCACCACCTCGTGAGCCACCAACACCTGAATGGTTGGCAGCTCGTGCATCTCACTACCAATGACCAGCCCCACGTTACGCTCGTAGTTGCCGCCTACATTGAAGGTGCCAATGCCGAAGTAAGCCGCTGGAAAAGTAGCCGCCGGGTACAGATTCTTGAGTGCCAGATAGGCAGCACGGCACTGTGGCAGTACCTCGGCGATCCGCTCGGTGGTGGGGCGGCAGCGGGCATAATCGAGCCGCCGACGGCGCACGATGATCCGCAGCGAATCGGGATTGGCGATGCCGTTTTTGGTGAGCAAGAGGCGGGTTTGCGCCGTAGCCGGCCGCCAGTAAAGCGAGTCGAACGGGTTGCCCGTCGCCCCGGCTGCCCAGGCATCATACGCGCGCCAGAAGTTGGTGACATCCTGCAAGTAGAACCGGGCGGCCAGCGGCTCGGCCGTTCGGCCAGGTGGTATGGCGACTGGTTTGGACTTGACTGGCCTGGTTGGGCGAACGGTGCGTGCGGTTTGGGCGGTAGCGGGGAGCGTAAGCAGCATCACCGCAAGGACGACGATAAGACGAAGCATCGTACGGGAAGAAAATTGGCCGTGATAGCGCCGCTCCAGCTATTCGGTTCCGTGGGGGAGCGCAAGTCCCGGTTGCGGCTCGCGGGGCTGCCGAAACTCCTCCATCTGCGCCAGCGAAAAAGCATCTTCCAGGCGGTACTCGCCGATGCGGGTGCGGACCAAGGAACTCAGGTGCGCGCCGCAGCCGAGGGCCTCGCCCAAGTCGCGCGCCAGCGAGCGGATGTACGTGCCCTTCGAGCACACCACGCGGAAGGCGACTTCCATTCCTGCGATCTCTGTGATAGCAAACTCGGTGACCGTAACGGGCCGTGCGTCGGGCACCACATCCTTGCCTTTGCGGGCGAGCTCGTACGCTTTCTTACCGCCGATTCGGATGGCCGAAAACAGCGGCGGATGCTGCTGAATGACGCCCGTGAACGCGCCTGTGGCGGCCACGATCTCGGCGGCGGTCAGGTGCTGCCACGGCCGCTCCTGATTGACAGCGGTCTCGCGGTCGGCGCTCGGTGTAGTTTGGCCGAGAGTGAGGGTGCCGGTATACTCCTTTTCCTGGCCCATCAGGCTCTCCATCAGCTTCGTGCCTTTCCCCGAGCCTAGAATCAGCAGTCCTGACGCCAGTGGGTCGAGCGTGCCCGCGTGGCCGACTTTCTGGCGCAGGATGTTCCGCACCTTATTCACCACGTCGAACGATGTCCAGGTTAGCGGCTTATCGAGCAGCCAAAGGGAGCCGTCGGGGTCGAAGCGGTTGAGCGGAAAATCCATTGAGTCTGCGCTAGTCAATTAATTGCAGCTTTATGCCGAAGGACAGCAGTAACAGCAGGATGCTGCCGACCAGAATTCGGTAGATCCCAAAGGCGCGGAAGCCACGCTTGGTAACAAAGGCCACGAAAAAACGAATCGCCGCCAGCGCCACCACAAACGCCACGGCGTTGCCAAAAAGCAGGATGGGCACTTCGTCGCTGGTCAGCCGGTGACCCTCCTGGTAAAAGTCCCACCCGTCTTTTACCGAGGCGGCGGCCATGGTTGGCATGGCCAGGAAGAACGCAAACTCCGCGGCCGCCCGCCGGGTCAGCTTCTGCGTGAGCCCCCCGATGATGGTGGCGGCCGACCGGCTCACCCCCGGCACTACCGCCAGGCACTGAAACACGCCGATGACGAACGCCTGCCGAAAACCGGGCGTCGTGACGGGGTGCCCACCCTCGCCGGGGTCTTCCTGCGGAAACCAGCGATCTACGAACAGCAGCACCACGCCGCCGAAGAGCAGCATCGTGGCCACTACCGGCACTGATTCCAGAAAGTAGTCGATGTATTTCTTCAGGGTCAGCCCTACTACCACCACCGGTGCGAAAGCCGCCAGGAGCTTGAGATAAAAATCCCAGCTCTGGAAAAACCGCCGCCAGTACACCACGAACACCGAGAGAATCGCGCCGAGCTGAATCACCACCGTGTAGAGCTTCGTGAACGCATCGGGCCGAATACCCAGCAGCGCCGAAGCAATCACCATATGACCGGTCGACGAGATGGGCAGGAACTCAGTCAGCCCCTCAATGACGGCCAGAATAAAGGCTTGCCAGTAAGTCAAAGGAAGTTACAGTCTGGGGGCGGGAGAATCGGAATCAGTGCCGGTCGGGCGATTGCGTACCAGAATGGCGAAAAACTCGATGACGAATCCGACCACCAGCAGTACGGGCCCCAGCGTCATCGACACGAAGCCAAAGCCGTAGGCTTCCTTGGAAGTGGTCATCAGGAAAAAACCGATGGCGAGCACCGCCAAGCCAGCGAACATCAGACGGTAATTGCGCGGACCGAAGGCGAACATAAACGGAAGTAAAAAACGAGTACGAATGAATAGACGAGCTTGCCGGCCGGCAGCCTAGTAGAGCTCATCGAGCGATAAATGCAGGTAGCGCCGGACGGCCCGCCACGCGCTGAGCAGCCCGAGCACGCCGCCGAGCACGATCAAGCCCGCCAGCAGCCCAAAGAGCCGCAGATCATCGCGCAGGATGCCCAACTCAGGAAGTTGAATAACGGCCCACTGCTCAGTGGCGAGCAGGAGCAGGCCTGCCAGCAGGCCACTCACGAGGCCCTGGCCCGCCGCCCGCCGCAGAAACGGCCCTTGAATGAAGTCCTCGGAAGCGCCCACGAGTTGCATCGTCCGAATCAGAAACCGCTGCGAGAACAGCGCCAGCTTCACGGTATTATTGACGAGCACCACTACCACCAGCGTCAGCACCAGCGCGAACCCGAGCAGCACGAGGCTCACGCGTCGCAGGTTCTGGTTGACCGAGTCGATCAGGCGCTCGACGTAGTTCACGTCCATTACCCCGTCCAGGGCCCGCAGGCCGCGCACGGCACGGCGCAGGTGCGCGGTATCCGCCGACGCTTCCGCCGTCAGGCGCAGCGTGTAGGCGTCGGGCAGCGGGTTTTCGCCCAGAAACTGCTGAAAGTCTTCGCCCGTCTGCGCGATCATATCGCGCGCCGCCGCCGCCCGCGATACGAAGCGGATCGCGGGTTTCCCCGTCTCCTCATCGAAGGCCACGAACGGACTTGCTTTCAGGGCCTGTTCGACGCGCAGGCGTTGTAGCTCCGTCAGGTCTGGTTGGAGGTATACCTGCACTTCGAGGCTCTGCCGCACCCGCGCCGCCAGGCGATTGGCGTGGAGCAGCAACAGGCCAAACAGCCCCACGATGAGCAGCGCGAGCGTCGTGCTCGACACCACCATCGGCGAGGGGTAGTCGCCTAGTTTTTTTTTGCGGACGGGACGGTGCGGGCGGGCCATTCAGGAAGAAAGAGCGAGCGCAAAGGTAGGCCCCGACGAGCCGGGGCCTCAGCCGCGCGCTTCCACCAGCACGGTCAATACTTCTTCGGCTGCCCGCTCCCAAGTGAGGCGCCGCGCGGCGGCGGCGTTTTCGCGCACGGCCCGGCGCCGGGCGGGCTCGTCGCGCAGCAGCTCCACGATGTGGGCTGCCAGCGCGGGCACATCGTCAAAATCGGCCGTCCGCGCCCCGGGCAGCACCTCGGCCGCGCCCGTGGTGGAGCTCAGCACAAGGGGTACGCCCGCGGCCGCCGCTTCCAGGGCCGCCAGCCCAAACGGCTCCGAGCGCGCCGGCAGGCACACTACTGCCGCCGCCGTG
Source organism: Hymenobacteraceae bacterium (assembly GCA_046590685.1). Lineage (GTDB taxonomy): Bacteria > Bacteroidota > Bacteroidia > Cytophagales > Hymenobacteraceae > JANNMJ01. The sequence goes on along the minus strand of JBKJUQ010000398.1, from coordinate 6,872 downwards.
AGGGCGGCGGTCACGGCCTCATCGTCCAGAAAACCGAGCAGCTCGAACGCCTCCTCCGCGAAACCGGCTGCGTCGGCCGCGGCCTGCACGGCGCTGCGCTGCGGCCCGTCGCCGGCCACTTTGAATTGTACGCCCGGTACCTGGGCCGCTACCAGCCGGGCGATCTCCACGAACCCGAGCGGATTCTTCTGACTCGTCAGGCGCCCCACGAACAGCACCGTCGGGGTTTCGCCCACGGGCCGCGCTTCCCATTGTGGTCCCAGCGAGCCGGCGCTTAGCCCGTGGTGCACCACGCGTACCCGCTCCGGGTCGATGCCATACTGTTCACGCAGCACCGTCGCGCCGTAGTTCGAGACCACTACAATACGGTCGGCGGCACGAAAAGCTGCCCGCTCCAGCTCAAACACCCAGCCCTGCACTGGCGGCCCGTGGCGGTCGTACGACGTTGAATGCACGTGCAGCACGAGCGGTACGCGCTTTTCAAGCCGAATCTCCACCCCCGCCAGAAAAGTCGGCCAGTCGTGCGCGTAGATCACGTCCACGTCGTCGCCCGAGGCCACCCGCGCGGCCAATCGCGCAAACTGCACCACTTCGGTATTCGACGAAGGGAGCGTCAGCGGATTGATCGCCGGACCCCGGAACGGCGCCAGCGCCTCGGTGAGGGCGTCGGGATCAGCATCTGATACCCGCGTCTCATCTTCTTCTTGTATTGTCGCAGCAGTGCCTAAATCGAGACCAACACCTTGACCAAGCATATTTAGTCGCTGATCCAAATCAGCGGATAAACTTTCTGCTTCGTCCAGCATACGCTCCACTACGGCCATTTCGTCATCTGTCGCGCACGGGGCAATCTTAATTTCCTCCTGCAACTGCGTGAGTCGGCCCATTTCGGCGGTTACCCAAGTTGCCTCCTGATCTAAAGCGATTAAGCTCGGTTGGGAGTGTGAATTCTTGGTGGCTATGGGTTGCGCTGAAACAGCTGCGGGATTTTTTCCAGAATTAATCAGTGATGCGGTTGATTTCTCTGGTGCTCGCTCCGCGTACGGCAACACCCCCAGCGGCACCCGATGCACTTGCCGCGCGAACGCCTCGTAGCCGGGTGGCCGCGGCGCGACCGTCGCGGCCCGTACCGCATCGGGGGTCAGCTGGCTGAGGGCCGTCAGTCGAACCGGCCAGCCGATCCCTGGGGTGGGCGTGGCCGAAGCAGCCGGTGCCCCCTCCCCGTCCGCGAAGACGCCTGAAACCGCCCCACCGCTCGGTCGTGGCGCGGTGCGGCGCGGGCGCTCCGCGCGCCAGTCCGCCGATTCAGGGAATTGACGCAGTTCGTCCGGTCCATCGGCCGCGGCCGCCAACTCGCTCAGCGCTGGTTCGGCTGTCTCTTCGGCCTCGTATTCGGGCAGCCGCGGCACGATCACCGATAGCTCGACGCGCTCGGCCAAAGCGTGCGCTAGCCGGACGCTGGCCGTGCCGAGTCCACCCGTCAAGCGCGGGGCGTATTCCCAACCCAGCAGCAGGACGCGGGGCAGCGGGGCGGCCGGAGCAGGCAGTAAGTCGGCAGTAGACATCGGTTCAGCGGGAATACGGGCGCGTTGGTCGGCAAAACCGGCGAAACCGGCGAAAGGAGTGGCTTAAGCGCGTTTTGGGCGAAAGCAACGGACTAGTTTTACGGGCCCTGCAAAGGTAGGGGAGGCCGTGCCGGTACCATCGGGATAACAACTTGCCGCCCTTGCTGCTTGCAGCGCGTTCGCGGGTGCCAAACTCCAGCTTCCCAACTCTTCCATGGCCCAAGGCTTCGAAGGCAATTACATGCTCAACGATCTGGCCGGCAAGCGCGAAGAGCGCACGCCCGGTCAGGCAATCAGTGGACAGCCAGTGGCGGGAACCACCGATTTTCTTTTTCGCTGCGCCGACGGCTGCGCGCTGCGGCTGTATGTCGTGAGCGACAAAGTGCTGCGTTTTCGCTTCGCGCCAACCGGCGCCTTCCCCGATGATTTTTCCTACGCGCTTGATCCCACATTTCGGCCCACGCCGCCGGAGTTTCTGGAGTTTAGGGAGCGGCCCGAATTCTGGCGTATCACGACTGAGCGCCTGATCTGTACCATTGCCAAGGACGGCTTGCGGGCGCGCATTCTCGACCGTTCCGGCACGGTGTTGAGCGAAGACGAGCGCGGCTTTCACTGGGAGTTCGACGCGGAGTCCGGCAACGACATCGTCAAGCTCGCCAAGCGCGTGCAGGCTGGCGAGCACTACTATGGGCTCGGCGACAAAGCCGCCAATGCCAACCTGCGCGGCCAGCGCTTTAGCCTTTGGAGCACGGATCGCTACGGCTACGAAAAAAACTCCGATCCGCTCTACAAAAACATCCCGTTCTACTCCTCCCTGCAGCAGCGCGTCGCCCACGGCATTTTCTTCGACAACTCGTTTGGCTCCACCTTCGATTTTGCCGCCGAGCGCACCAACGTCACGAGCTTCTGGGCGCAGGGCGGCGAGCTCAACTACTACTTTCTCTACGGCCCGAGTCTGCTGGAAGTCACCGAGGAATACACCTGCCTGACGGGCCGTCCCGAGCTACCGCCCCTCTGGGCCCTCGGTTACCACCAAAGCAAGTGGAGCTACACGCCGGATAGCCATGTGCGCGCCCTCGCCGCGCGCTTTCGCGCCGAGCGCATCCCCTGCGACGCCCTCTACCTCGACATTGACTACATGGATGGCTACCGGTGCTTCACCTGGCATCCGGAGCGCTTCCCCGACCCGCGCGCCCTCGCCGACGACCTCGCGGCCGACGGTTTTCAGCTGGTTTCCATCATTGATCCCGGGATTAAGGTCGACCCCGACTACGCCGTCTATCAGCAGGGGCTCGCCCAGGATCTGTTCTGCCGCCGCCCGGATGGGCCGCTGCTCCTCGGCACGGTGTGGCCGGGGCTGTGTCACTTTCCCGATTTCACCAACCCCAGGGTGCGGGCGTGGTGGACCACGTTGTTCCCGAGCCTGATCGAGGCGGGCGTCGCCGGTGTCTGGAACGACATGAATGAGCCGGCCGTGTTCGAGACGGGTACCTTCCCCTCTGACGTGCGCCACGACTACGATGGCCACCCTTGCTCGCACCGCAAGGCGCACAATATTTACGGGATGCAGATGGCCCGCGCGACCCACGAAGGCGTGAAAGCGGCCGTCTACCCGCGCCGGCCGTTTACCATTACCCGGTCGATGTACGCCGGGGGCCAGCGCTTCGCCGCCGTCTGGACCGGCGACAACATCGCCTCCTGGGAGCATATGTGGCTTGCCAACATCCAGTGTCAACGGCTGAGCATCAGTGGCGTCTCGTTCACGGGGTCCGACGTCGGCGGGTTTATCGATCAGCCCACCGGCGAGCTGTTCGTGCGCTGGCTCGCGCTCGCGGTGTTTCATCCGTTTATGCGCGTCCACTCCTCCGGCGACCACGGCGAGCAGGAGCCGTGGAGCTTCGGCGAGCGGTACACCGACCTTGCGCGGCGCTTTATTGAGCTGCGCTACGAGCTGCTGCCGGCGCTCTACACCGCCTTTTGGCAGTACGCCACGCGCGGCACGCCGATGCTGCGCCCGCTCGTATACCTCGACCAGGACGACCCCGAGACGTACCAGCGGATGGCCGAATTCAGCCTCGGCGATCACCTGCTCGTCTGCCCCATCACCCAGGCCGATGCCGAAGGCCGCTGGATGTATCTGCCCAAAGGGCAGTGGTATTACTGGTACACCAACGAAGTAAAGGAAGGTCAGCAGGAAATCTGGGCCGATGCCGGCATCGATCGGGTGCCGCTGTTCGTGCGGGCCGGGGCCGTGGTGCCCACCTGGCCCGTACGGCTCCACACGGCCGCCGGCCCGCCAGCCGAAGGCGTCACGCTGCACGTGTACTGGAAAAACGGCACTGAATCTACCGAGCTGTACGAAGACGCCGGGGAGGGGTACGCGTACGCGGAAGCCGACGCGTCGTGCCTGAAATCTTTTGCCGTACAGGGCTCGGAACGGGAGTTGCGCGTGCGCCAGAGCTGCGTTGGCACTTACTGCGCCCCCCACGCCACGGTGCGGGTCGTGCTGCACGGGCTGCCCTTCGCGCCGGGCTCGGCGACGGTCGACGGCACCACCGTCGCGCTGGCCTCCGATGGACCCGCCGAGCTCACAATTGCCGCCGACTTCGGCGAGCTGTGGGTGACGCTGTAAGCGTTGCGAATAGCCGGTCCCCGAAAAACTTTGCGGTTGGCCTTGGCTTTGTGGAGCGGATACCCCTACCTTTGCAGCCCGAAATAAAAACAACAGCCGGCCTTCCGCGCGAAGGCTTTGTTCGCTTCGAAACCATGACTGTTACCCGCCTCAAGCGCAAAGACCGGAAAAATCTGGCCCGTGCCGTCAACAAGACCCGCGTCATCAAGCAACTGTTGACCCGCCCGGTCATCAAGCAGGTGAACCTGGAAGAGTTGACCGCCAAATATGGTTCCGGTGCTTCGGCTACCAAGGCGGCTCCGGCCGCCGCTTCGCACACGCAAGAAAAAGAAGTTGCCGCGCCCGTGATGAGCGCCGGCGACATGAACGCATAATTCGGCCCACCCGGCGCCGAATGTCCATTTAGTAGGCCATAAGTACGCATAGGAGTAAGGATAAAGGTGAGAGAAAGGGAGGTGGGGCTCCTTCACGGTAACGTGAAGGGGCCCCACTTTTTGGGCCCTGTCGCACCCTCACCCCTCGATTTTCGCGGTTGTGGGCGCGCTTGCCGCGATGCGTTCAACGAGAATTTCGACGTGCTCGCCGTCTTCGCGGGTAGTGGGGGTGATGCGAATCTGATCCTGCTCGCCAAAGTGGCGGGCCACGCCGCGGATGATGCCGACCGCGAGCGCGCCCATCCGGCGGCGCGATACGTACTGCACACGTATGACGTCGCGGGAAAGGCGCTCAACGTACAGGACGGGTGGAGTGGCACCGTTCATATCGCGCCGTACGGCGTGGTGCATCCGACTCTCCACGTTCTCGATCAGCTCTAGCGTTCGCCAGCCGGGGAAGATCAGCTTGTGGTACATAAACAGCAGATCAGGCACGAGAAACTCACCAAATTTCTCCTGAAGCTCCGTCGCGGAAATGCCGCCGTGCTCGGCTGCCATGCCCACCAGCTGGTACAGCTGCTCATCGGGGTACACCTGCTGAGTTTCGAAATCTGTTTCCGTCAGGCCCGACTGCACCACGAGCCGGTGCCAAGTGGCAAAGTCGTAGTGGTGGGTGACGTAACGCTTGAGCATCACGAAGATGGAGCCGTGCATATTCGTTGTTGGTTGATCGTTGTTGGTTGATCGTGGGGCGTTTTTTCAAATGTTAGCTGGCTGTCATCGTGCTTAATCGACAACCGTCAACCGATCAAGCATTCAACGATTAACCAACTCAACTAAACTTGTCGCGCAGAATTTCCAGCTCTACGGCTGGCGAGATGCGCCCGTACAGAATGTTATACGCCGCGTCGGTAATCGGCATCGAAACCTGCAGGCGCCGGTTCACCTCGTACACCGATTTAACGGCGTAGTAGCCTTCCGCGACCATATTCATTTCCATTTGGGCCGACTTCACCGAGTAGCCCCGCCCGATCATATTGCCGAAGGTGCGGTTGCGCGAAAACTGCGAGTACGCAGTCACCAATAGGTCGCCGAGGTAAGCCGAGCCGGCCAGATCGCGGTCGACGGGCAGCAAGGCGTGCAGGAAGCGTTGGATCTCCTGCAGCGCGTTGCTCACCAGCACCGCCTGGAAGTTGTCGCCGTAGCCAAGGCCGTGGGCAATGCCGCACGTGAGGGCAATGATGTTTTTCATCACCGCGCAGTACTCGATACCGTCGAGGTCGCCGGAAGCCGAGCAGCGCACGTAGCGGTTGCGCAGCAGCGCCGCGAAACCCTCGGCGCGGGCCAGGTCAGGCGAGCCGATCGTCAGGTAGCTCTGCTTTTCGAGCGCCACTTCTTCGGCGTGGCACGGCCCCGCCACGACGCCGAGCTGCTCCGGCGCCACGTGGTAGTGCTCGCGCACCCAGTCGGTGACGAGTATGTTCAGCTCCGGCACCATTCCTTTGATGGCCGAAATCACCGTTTTGCCGCGCAGCGCATCGGCTGGTAGCGCGCGCAGGGCGGGACGGATGAAGGCTGCCGGCACGGCCAGCACCACCCAATCGGCGGCGGCGATGGTGGCGGCCAGATCGGTGGTGGGCAGCACGCGCCGCAGGTCGAAGGCCACGCCGGAGAGATAGCGCGGGTTGTGCCGAAACTCGCGCAGGTGCTTCACGTCGGCCGCGTGCCGAAACCACCAGTGGACCGTATGGCCGTTTTCGGAAAGGATTTTCGTCAGGGCCGTAGCCCACGAGCCGCCGCCGATCATCGCGATAGTCGCGGGGGCAGGGCCGTCGAGGTCAGAAGTGTGCATCAGGCCAAAAGTAACGCGGGTCTCCGGCCCACAGTCGCGGTAGCAATGAACGGGCGCGCCCCGGTGAGGTGGTGGCTCGATGCGAAAGCCCGCGGCTAGCGGGCCGGAGACCCGCGTTACGGCTACTTAGCCACCTTCGCCCTCTTCCTTGGGCGGGCCGTTGCCCTTGAGCTCGTTGGCGATTTCCTCGGCCGTCTTCACCACCACTTTGTCTTTCGGCTTCAGGGTTTTCGAGACGGCGCGGAACGGGCCACTGACCACTTTCTGCCCTTCTTTGAGGCCGCCCACGATCTCAATGTGATCGAAGTCGGAGATGCCGGTTTTTACTTCTACGGCCTTCACTTTGCCGCTGTCAACGACGAACACAATTTCCTTGAGCTCTTCCTTGACGCGAGCGGCATCAGCATCGTCGGTTTCGCTGCCGGTTTTGGGGCGGGTGGGGTCTTTAG
>JBKJUQ010000376.1:0-5654 GCA_046590685.1 Hymenobacteraceae bacterium | reverse complement strand
TGATCGTCGACGTAGTCCATGTAGTTCATGAACATATCACCGTTGGTCGTATTGCTGCAGGTGCGGTGTGGGAACGCTGGGCAGCCGAAATTCGAGGTCTGCTGAGTAGGTGTGTCGCTCACGAGGTCGCTACCGCAGGTGGCATCGCCCCAGATGTGGCGCAGGTTCACCCAGTGACCCACCTCGTGGGTAGCCGTACGGCCGTAACCGTACACGCCGCCGAGCGCAGGATTCACGCCGAAGTACTTATAGCCCATCACTACGCCGTCCTTGTAGGTGCCCGCATCGGACGGGAACGTCGCGTAGCCGAGCAGGTTAGCGGCCGAACCGCCAAAGTTGCAGACCCACATGTTGAGGTAGTTGCGGGTATTCCACGCATCGTCGCCACCTTTGGCGCTCTGCTTCACGAATACGCCTCCCGCATCCTTCCGGCCATACTCAAAGTAAGAGTTAGCCGTGTACTTGTGAATAATGCCGTTGGTCGGCGCACCGGTTGGAGTCTTGGTAGCCAGCTGAAAGCGGATCTGCATATCGGCCGCGACACCCTGAAAAGCGGCTGGCGTCTTCGAGAAATCCGCGTTGAGCTTCGCGAAGTCATTATTCAGTACATCAATCTGCGATTGCACCATGGCATCGGAGATGTTCTGCGCGGCTGTATTATAGAGAATGTGGACTACAACCGGAATCGTGACGATTACGGCCTCGGGTGAGCCACTGGTCGCCCGATTTGCGATGAACTCTGATGTTTGACGCTCGATCTGCTCCAGCACGGCACGCTCGTTGGCGGGCAGCTGATCGACGGATGGCGTAGCGCAGTGGCGAACGGGTTGCTGCGTCAGCGTAGCGCGATCTTCCTGAGCGAAGGCGGCGAACTGCGAAAGCAACGCGCCACCAAGGAGTACTTTTTTAAGCATGTGGGCTGGATTGGGAAAGTGGGTGGGTGAAAGAAGGTCGATTGCTCGACGGGTGCGACTCATTCGTAAGCCACAGGTCAAAAGTATGAAAAAAATTCACATTTGTCCCGACTTAATCACTTTTATCGCAAAAATCTCCGACTTTTTCTCCGAATTTCTTATAAATGCCCGTTTTTTAGCCCTAGAGCGATTTTTTCTGATAAATTTTTTTTTGCTGGAGTAGTGCAACTACATCACCTGAAGGTGCATTTGGTAGTCAGGAGCTTAGCCCGCAGTGGGGCTCGGTAACTCGCTTGGTCTGTTGCGCACCTGAATGAGTTGGGCGGCAACACTGATTGCGATCTCCGCGGGGGTTTGCGAGCCAATCTGAACCCCGATGGGGGCGTGCACGCGGGTCAGCTGCTCCTCCGCGATGCCCTCCGCCCGCAGGTCGGCGAGCAAGCGCTCCACTTTTGCCCGGGAACCCATCATCCCCAGAAACCGGAGGGGCTTATTAAGTAGCTGTCGTAGAACCACGGCATCGGTCCGGTAGCCGAACGTCATAATAGCGGCGTACTGCTCGGCGCCGCCCGGACCGAATCGCCAGCCTAGCTCGTCGTAGGGCGCGACGATTTGCTCATCGGCGAAAATATTCTGGTGAAAGGTGTTGAGATCGGGCCGCTCATCGTAGAGGCGTAAGCGAAAATTGAGTCTGCTGAGCACCTCGCAACACGCCAACCCCACGTGACCCGCCCCGATGACGTGGACGGTATGGCGGGGGTCGTACCGCTCATCGTACCGCCAGGCCGTAGCATCGTGGGCGGGCGCCGGCACGAATCGCCGGCCAACGGGGAGGGAAGCGCCCGGATGACCATAAAAGCCGGCCGCCGTAATCGAAAAGGCGCCGGCGCGGCGGGCACTGATGTTGTTGACGACCGTTGCCAGCGTAGTGGCATCGCGCGCTGGGTCCAGCGGAAACAGCAGCACGGTCTGCTCACCCGAGCAGATCATCCCGGAGCGATCGGCGGGGGCGTTGGATTCGTGGACTTGTCGCTTAAACAGCAGCTCGGGGCGCCGCGCACGTAGTTGGTGCCGCGCCAGCTCGACGAGCTTATGCTCCATCATCCCTCCCCCGATTGAGCCCGCCAGTAGGCCATCAGGCGCTACTACCATCCGAAAGCCCGTGCGTCCGGGCGTGCTGCCGGCGTGGGCTACGACCAATAGCAGACAACAGGGCTGGCCGCGCAACAGCGTAGCGCGGGCAAAGGCAAGGGGTTCCATAGTGATCGGCGACTTCGGTTGAGCGCAAGAAACGCAGTAAACGCAGTAAACGGTTGGCTCGGGCTGCCCGCGCTTATACCTCAGGTCAGGATTTCCCGTAGCGCCCGGGCTTTGAGTACGCATTCGGCGTATTCCCGCGCCGGATCCGCGTCGTAGGTCAAGGCCGAGCCTACCTGAAAACTAGTGTAGCCAGTGGCCGCCTGGTATTGAAGCGAGCGAATTACCACGCTCAGCTCAAGGTCGCCGGAAGCGTCCAGCCAGCCGACCGCTCCGGAGTAAAGCCCCCGCCGACTGGCTTCGTATCGATCGATCAGCTCGGTGGCGCGTCGCTTGGGAGCGCCCGTCATCGAGCCCATCGGAAACAGACCAGTCAGGATGTCGACGAGTCCCGCGCCGGCTGGCAGCTCACCGCGCACAGTCGAGATCATCTGCCAGACGTGGCGGAAGCCGTAAATGCCGAACAATTCCTCGACTTGCACCGAGCCCGGCCGGCAGCCAGCGCGGCTGAGGTCGTTGCGGACCAGGTCGACGATCATCAAGTTTTCAGCGCGCTCTTTCTCGTCAGCTAATAGGCCGTCGCGGTTCGCCACATCTTCCTGCGGCGTGGCACCACGCGGGGCCGTGCCCTTTATCGGCTGCGTGCACAATACGCGGCCGGTGAGCTGGCAGAAGCGTTCGGGGGAGGCCTGCAGCAGGTACAGCGGTCCCACCCGCCAGAATCCGCCGAACGGCGTGGGCGAGCGGGCGCTCAAGGCCAGGTAGGTGCCGACGAGATCAGGCAGGTGGGCGGTGGATGCGTAAAATTCCTGGCAGAGGTTCAATTCGTACACTTCGCCTTGCCGAATGTCTTCGCGCACGGCCTCAGCTGCGCGTAGGTAAGCCGGGCGGGGCAGGCGCGGCAGGAGGGCTAGCCCGGCGCGGGCGGCCGGCTGGGGCCGCGGAGTGGCGGCAATCTCGGCGAGCAGCCGCGCCGCAGTTACTGGGTCTACACCACCTACCGTAGCGGTATCGCCCACAAAATCAAACCAAGCCGCCGGTTCTACTACCGTTATCAGCGGCCAGCCGATCGGATCGGGATGTCGACTGACGAGCCGCGAGTCGAGGGCATTCTTGAAGTCGTAAGAAATCAGCAGCGCCCGCGGGCCACCCGTCCACGGGCGGGCGAGGTAGCGACGGAGCCGTGCGAGCGCGCCGCGCGATGCTCGCAAGTTCAGCGCGGGCCGGCGGGCCACGAGTAGCCGCGCCGGAAACCCCCCGTGAGGCAGGAGCGCGCCCACGCTGTTATCGGTCGTCCACGCCATCACGGGCCAGCGCGCCGCCCAGGCCAGCGCCCGCAAGGCGAAATCACTAGTGGCTGGCGACGAAGTTTCCATGAGCCAGCTAAACCGGCGCAGTTCAGGATGTTTTACGCCCGTCCGCGCCGCCCTTCCAGAATCCGGAAGAATGAACGGGTCTGCACCTCTTCCAGCGTCAGGCCCGTCACCGTGATTTCTTCCTCCGTGATGGCGCCGCAGTTGAGCGCCTTGAGAAAGAAGTTGAGCAAGCCTTGCCCCGTGGCGGCGTCGTCGAAAATGTCGCCCGTCAGCGTCGAGATGGCCGCGCGTTCCACGAACGTGGTCAGGCGATGGACGGCATCGTCGTAGGCACTCAGGAAGAACGCGTACGTCGCGGCGTAGCGCATCGGCAGCTGCGCGGGGTTGAGGTCCCAGCCCTGATAGAAGCCGTTGATGAGCGAGTGCGTGGAGTGGTGGTACGCCTGCCGCCACGCGTTGTGCACCGACTCCCGGTTTTCGCGCTGCTGCTCAAAGTTGAGCTCGGTGCCGCGGTGCGGGCCGATGGGCATTACGTTGGTGGCGCCGTCGGAGAGGAAGATGCCAGTACCGCCGAGCGCCACTTTCGTCATGTGGTGGGCAAAGTCGCATACGGGGTGGGCCATCGTCTGGTACTTGGCCGTAATGCCGCACGAGGCCGTATAGTCGTACGTGCCGAAGTGCGCCGCTACGCACCGGCCCTCGGCCGCGCGAATGATGCGCAGCAGCGGGTTGCGGCCTTCTTCGTCCATGATGATCTGCGTGGCCTCCACCATCGTCTCCATCTTCAGGGTGCCCGGCGCGAGCTTATTCGCCTTTTCCAGCAGCTCGAAGAGGCGCACCAGCGTCACCATCTGCTCGGGAATCGTCACCTTCGGCAGCATCACCACGAAGTTGGCCGGTAGCTGACCGCCGGTTTCTTGCAGCAGCGTGGTCAAAAAGATGTCGAGCGTGCGCACGCCCCGCGCCTTCAAATCCTCGGTGAAGGGCTTGATGCGGATTCCGATGAACGGCGAGAGCGTGCCGTTTTTCATTCCCCGCGCTACCTCCTGGGCCGCTTTCACGGCCGTGGCATCCTCTTCCGCGTCGGGTCGGTTGCCGAATCCGTCCTCAAAATCCACCCGGAAATCTTCTACCGGCTCGGTCTCTAGCTTGCGCACGATCTTGTTGTAGACTGAGTACGCCAGCCAGGCCGGCTCACGCTTCCGGTGGGCCGGCGACATCGCGTCGAGCCGGACCGTCAGGGCCGTGATGTCTTTTTCGAGCGTCGGCAGCTGCTCGTGGCCTTCCAGGCGCAGCACGCGTGCCAGGTCGACGAAGGTGGGTGCGTTGGTGCGCAGGTTGGCCAAGGCGATTTCGCCCATTCGGACGCAGGTATCCGCCTTGAACAGGTTAGCGCCGCCGTAGACGGTGTGCACAGGCTGGCGGTCGGGGCGGTCGCCAGGATAGATCTGTTGAAACTGGCGATTGGCGACGCCGAGCTGGTCGAGCAAATCCTGCTGGTCGGCGGCGGGAAGGCTGAGGGTCATGGAGGGATTGATTTTATTTGTGATTGCGTGATTTTCGATTGAGTGATTACGGGCTAACGAATGCAAAATCAGTCAATCGAAAATCACGCAATCACAAATCGAAAATAAACTCAGGAGCCGCGATACGTCGAGTACCCAAACGGATTCAGTAGGAGCGGTACGTGATAGTGCTCACGGGTGGTGAGGTCGAAGACGATCTCGACGAACGGGTAGAATGAGGTACTGCCTTCGCGCTGGAAGTATTCCGCGATCAGGAATGTGAGTCGGTATACGCCCAGCGGCAGCGGCTCATCGGTCGGCAGCAGGTCTTTGATACGACCGTCGGCGTTGGTTACTCCCCGGCCGATTTCCGTCCAGCCGTCGCTGCGCTGCGCGGCAAGTAAAATCGTGACACCCGCGGCGGGCTTGCCTTTCGTCGTGTCGAGAATATGGATCGTGATCTGGCTCATTCAGCTGAGGAGTTTTTCGAGCCGCAGACGGGTGATTTTCGCCTGCTCGCCCATGGCAATCCTGATCTCGTCGGCCGGCGCGTTCGGCAGGCGCGCTTGCAGCAGCGCCAGCATCTCGTCGGCCGTTTTACCGGTGGCACATACAATGAAGATGTAGCCAAATTTGGCTTCGTATGCCGCATTGCCCGCCGC
>JBKJUQ010000316.1:0-1660 GCA_046590685.1 Hymenobacteraceae bacterium | reverse complement strand
CCGTTGAGCGAGTCGTTGAGGAAAAAGGTGAAGTTCGAGTACAGATCGAAGTTGTAGTTCGAGTAGTACGCCTGATGGGTGAGCACGGCGTCGTTGCCGAGCACCGTCGTGAGCTTGGCCGTCGCGTTGGTGCGGTCGGTGCGCCCCCCTTCCGTGTCGTCGATCGCGCCGAAGCGCGAGATGCGCCCTTCCCGGACCCCGCGCACCGGCACCTGCCCGGAGGCATCCCAGTTCGACGTGAAGTGCGAGCCAAGGAGCGTGAGCGACGTGCGGTCCGAGAGCAGCCCGTTGTACTTCGCCATCCCGTTGAAGCGCTTGAAGTTTTGGGGCGACCGGAAGTAGGCATCGGTGTAGAGGTACTCGGCCGCCACGTAGGCGCTTTCCTTCTGCTTCGAGAACAGGTGGCGCTCCCCGAGCACGTCGGCCACCACCAGCCCCCGGAACGTGTTGAACTGCCCGACTTCCACCTTCGCCACGCTCTGCTTGATCTCGTTCTTGGTGGTGAACTCGCCGGCGCCGGCCGTGGCAAAGTCGCCGAAGCGCGCCGAGTACGGCCCTTTGTAGACGTTGATGGCATCCACCACCTCGGGGATCACGAAGTGAAAGTCGGCGTAGCCCTGCCCGTGCGCGTGGCTGACCATATTGACCGGCATCCCGTCGATATTCAGGGCGAAGAGGTGCCGTGGTCCACGTCGAAGCCGCGCAGGAAAATCTGCTCGGCCTTGCCGCCGCCCGCGTGCTGGGCAATGAACAGCCCCGGTACGAGCCGCAATAGGTCCTGCGCGCTCTGCACTGGCCGCAGCTCACGGTCTACCCGCCCGATGATCGAGAGCGTCTGGTTGAGGTCGGCATTCTGCGTCACCGTCACTTCGCTCAGGTTGAGGGTGGCGGTTTGCAGATTGGCACTCACCGGCGTGGCTTCGTTGGCCCGCACGGTCACGCGCTGGACGCGGGTGCCGAAACCGAGGTACGATACGACGAGCGTGTAATCGCCGGGCGGGACGTGCAGGTGGAAAAACCCAACCGCATCGGTCGCGCCGCCCTGCGTCGTGCCGAGGAGGCCCACACTGGCGCCCACGATGGGCTTTTGGGTGACCGAGTCGCGTACGTACCCGCGCACGGTACCGGTTTGGACAGCTTGGGCGGACGCCGCCAGGGCCAGCAGCCACAGGCCGCCGAGCAGCGCGAGCCGGAGCCCGCGACGCGCCAGCTCAGCCCCTGGGGCCGAGCGGAGAAAGAAAAATGTCATCCGAAGTCGAAGGAAAGCGGCGCGTCCGCGCGGAACCAGGTCGGTTCAGCGGCGCGCACCCGGTGAAAGTCAGTTAGCCAGCGAGCGCGGGCTAGACTTTCGGCGGGGGGCCTTCGACTATGAAAATACCCGGCACCGCCGCTGCCGGGGGTAACGAGCGCGTGGGGCTGGCCACTCGCGCGTAGCGGGGTGGGGCCAGCACGTAAACCGGACGGGCCAGCAGATGAACATCCAGCTGGGCTTTGTCTTTATCGCCCTTCGGGCTGCTCGCGGGGTCATCGTCGCCCACTACGAGTTTTTTCAGGAGCTGCCCCGACTGCTCGCCATTGCAGTGGTCGAAGCAGTCGAGACGCAGGTAGTTGTGCGTCTGGCAGAGCACCGAGTGCACGTACGGGTGCGCCGCGCTGGGAG
>JBKJUQ010000519.1:0-7627 GCA_046590685.1 Hymenobacteraceae bacterium | reverse complement strand
CCCTGGTGAGGCCGTGCTCATCGTCGACGCCGGTACGTGCTTGAAATGCGATTGGCTCACGGCTGATGGCGTGTTCGCGGGGGGCTCCATCAGTCCGGGGCTACGGCTGCGCTATCGGGCCCTCGCTGAGCTAACGGGCCGGCTGCCGCTCGTGGCACCCGGCGCGGCCGATCAACTGCCCGATTGGCCCGGCGACTCGACGGAGAACGCCATCCGGGCGGGCGTCGAGATCGGCCTGCTCAGCGAGGTGCTGGCATTCGTGGAGTGGGGCGAAGCCCGCTGGCCGGGTGCACGCCTGATTTTCACTGGCGGCGACAGTCCGTGGCTGGGTGCTCGGCTGGGCCCGGAAGGGCGCCGTAATTTTGTCGTTGAGCCGCTCCTGGTACTACAGGGCCTGCACCAGATTCTGCTCTTTTCCCTTTGACTTCATATCGCTGCGTGACTTGTTTTTTCTCGCCGGCCGCTGGCCGCTCGGCCAACGTGGCGTTGCGGATGCTTCCGCTATCCCTGGTGTTAGCGCTTACGCTCGGCAGCCGCACCGCGCGCGCCCAATCGCTGGGTAATTCGCCGTATTCGCGCTTGGGGATCGGTGAAGCGGCGCCGGGCGCCGGGCTGCTGCGCAATCAGGGAATGGGCGGCACGGGCGTGGCCGCCACCACGGGGGCGTATATCAATGAGCGTAACCCCGCTTTGGCGTGGCACACCCGCAACGTAACGTTCGACGTGGGCCTGACCGGGCAGCTGAAGGACCTGAAAACAAGTACTCAGCGGCAGCGGACCGGCAACGCCACGCTGAGCTACATGGCACTTGGTTTACCGATTACGCTGCGGTGGGGAGCAGTGGTGGGCCTGCGGCCGCTCTCAACGGTCGATTTCGAGAATCGTAGCGAGATCGGCATCACCGGCGATCCGCTTGGGCGGGTTGAAGTGGTAAGTCAAGGAGAAGGTGGCCTCACCCAAGCCTACATGGCACACGGCTTCCGGCTCGGGGGGGGCTTGAGTGCGGGAGCGGAAGCATCGTACGTATTTGGCTCCGTCGAAACGTCCAATTCGACGCGCTTGCTGGCGGGTACCAACGCCGGGACGTCGTCGGAGCGCACCGTTATTCTCGACCGTCGCCGGTACGGAGACTTGCTGTTGCGCGGCGGGCTAGCTTACGAACAGAAGCTCGCATCCGGGCTACTACTGACGGCTGGTTTGGCCGGCCAGCTCGGGACCGATCTGCACGTATCGCGGCGGCGCTCGCAGGAGCGGCGCGTGGTGGCGCTCGAGGATCAGGTGATCGAAAGCCTCGTGCTTTCCGACAGCGTGCGCTCCCGGACGCACTTGCCCGGTTCGCTCACCGGCGGAGTTGGCTTGGCGAACGCCACCGGAACGCGCATCTTCACCGTGGAAGCGACGACGCAACCGTGGAGTAAGTTTCGGGCGGATGGCGTGGCGCAGCGCTCGCTGACCGACGCGTGGCGTGTGGCGGCCGGGGGCGAATGGACGCCCGATCCGGCGTCGGTCGAATCATACTTTCGGCGCATAACGTACCGGGCAGGCGTCTATGGGGGGCGTAATGGCTGGCGCGACCGCGCCGGCGAATCCCTGCAGGATGCGGGCGTGACGTGGGGTTTCGCCCTGCCGCTCGGTAAAGTGGCCACCTTCGAGGGCGCCACGGTGCAAACCGCTTTTGCTTACGGGCAGCGCGGGTTCAATTCCTCAATAGGCGTACGCGAATCGTACCTGCGAGCCCAAATCGGGATCGTATTCGTCAACACGTGGTTTGTCAAGCGGCGCATTGAGTAACGGCCGTATGACTGATCGCCCCGTGAAGCGTCACCTGCGCTGGTGCGTAGCAATTGGCCTGCTAACGGCTAGCTGCCAAGGGCTCGAAGAGGCGGCGCCCCAGAAGCCCGTGCTCTACACGGGGCCAATCGTGGAATCGACGCAGGTAGTGACGCTCTTCAGCGACTCGGCGCGGCTCAAATTCAAGCTCCGAGCCCCCCTGGAGCAGAAATATGAGCAAGGCGATATGTGGTACCGCCGGGGCGTGCTGCTCACGTTTTATGACCGCGCCGGACGGGTGCAGAATACGCTCCGGGGCAACGTCGGACACTTCGACAAAAAAAAGAATCTGTACCACGTGCGGGGCCACGTTCAGGTCGAGAGCGCCATCAAAAAACAGAGACTCGACTCGGAGGAGCTGTTCTATGATCAAAATAAGGAGCGCATTTACACCGACCGGTTCGTCCGGATCGAGACGGAGAGCGAAGTGCTGACCGGTACCGGCCTGACGGCCAACCAGGACTTTTCGCGCTATACCATTCTGCACCCCAGCGGCACGTTCGACCTCAAGGACGCCCCGCAGTAATCTTCTCCTTGCGCTCTGCTCGTGGCTTCCATTCCGCCGAAGAATTCGTCTAAGAAAAAGCCCGGTGCGGGCAAAGCGTCAATGCCCGGCGCGAAGCCAACGCCTTCCGCGGGTCCCGCCACTCCACCCCCGGCGGGCTCGTGGGTGTACACCATCGGGTTTTCGCTCGCCGTCGTCTCCTTCGTGATCGGCGTGTACCAAACGATGGTCGAGGGCGACTTGGCCAGCAACTACTGGCTGTTCATGATTTCGCTGGGATTTCTCTTCGGCGTACGCTGGTTTCGGCTGCGCCAGCGGGGGAAGTAAGGCCGATGTGGGGGTAACGCATTGAGTTCTGGCGTTTTTGCGGTTATTTTGCAGTCCGTATTCGTTTTTCACTGGCGGTCGCGGCCGTCGTAGTCAGTCAAATGGCCTTAATTAATAAGATTCGGGAGAAGTCAGGGTGGGCAATTGGCGCCATTGCGCTCGGTATGCTGATGTTCATCGTCGCCGGCGACCTCTTCGGCAGTCAGTCGCGCTTCTTTAGCGGTCGCGATACCACGGTCGGCACGATCGCCGGGAAAGACATTGATTACAAAGAGTTTGAGGCCGAGGTCGAGAAAGCAAAAACCAACTTCGCTAACCAGCAAGGCCACCAGCCCACCGAACAGGAAGCGGCCGGCTTGCGCGATCAGACCTGGAATTCGCTCGTGAGCCGTACGATGCTCGACAAGCAGTTCGACGACCTCGGGCTGATGGTGAGCGACAAGGAGCTGAAGGATCTGGTGCAAGGCGCAAACCCGCACCCGGCCATCAAGCAGGCTTTCACCGATCCGAAAACCGGCGTCTTCGACCGCGCCAAGGTGAAGGACTACCTGCGCAACCTGGACAAACAGCCGCAGGAGCAGCAGATCGCGTGGGCCGAGTTCGAGCGCAACCTGCGCCCCGACCGGATGCGGGCTAAGTACGAAGCGCTCCTGAAGATGTCGAGCTACGTGACCAAGTTCGAAGCCGAGCGGATGAAGGCAGACCAGGGCCAGACGGCCACCGCGCAGGTGCTGTTCGTGCCCTACTTCACGATCGCCGATTCACTGCTCAAAGTCACGGACGCCCAGATCACCGACTACATCGCCCGCCACCGCGACCGCTTTAAGGTGGAAGCCGGCCGCACGATTGAGTACGTAACCATTCCGGTGGCCGCTTCGAAAGCCGACTCGATTGCCGTGACGGAAGAAGTGACCGCCCTGGCCCAGCAGTTCAAGACCACCGCAAACGACTCGCTCTTCGTGATGGCCAACTCCGACCAGCCGTACTCGGGCACATTTGTCGGCCTCGGCGACATTCCGCAGGAGCTGCGCAAAGTCGGTACGCTGACGACAGGCGAAGTCTACGGCCCGTTCGCGGCGAACGGAGGCCTGCAGCTCATCAAGGTCACGGGTGAGAAGACCGGCACCAGCCCCGCGGCGCGCGCCAGCCACATTCTGATCAAAGCCGCCACGCAGACGCCGGAGGCCGAAGCCGAAGCCAAGCAGAAAGCCCAGGACCTGATCAACCGCATCAACAAGGGCGAAGACTTCGCCGTCCTGGCTGCCCAGTTCGGTACGGATGGCACCGCCTCGCAGGGCGGCGACCTCGGTTACTTCTCGAAGGGCCGAATGGTCCCCGAGTTCGAAACGGCCATTTTCGGCGCTAAGTCGCTCGGTACGTTGCCCGCGCCGGTGAAAACCCAATTCGGCTACCACGTCATCAAGATTACGGCGCTGCCCGACGCCCGTACTTACAAGCTCGCCACGATTCAGAAGACGGTTCAGCCGTCGGACCTGACGCACGAAGCCGCCTATACCCGGGCGCAGCAGCTCCGCGCGGCGTCCACCGACCGCGCCGCGCTGGTAGCCGCCGTGGCGAAGGACAAGACGCTCACGAAGCTGGAGGCCAAGGACATTCCGTCGGTTTCGCGCGCGGTCAACAACCTCCAGAACGCGCGCGCGCTGGTGCAGTGGGCGTACAACGACGAAACCAAGCTCGGGGCCGTATCGGACCCGATGGAGATCGACAACCAGTTCGTCATCGCCACCCTCACGGGCAAGCGCGACAAGGGTTACGCCACGGCCGAGAACAGCCGCGAGCAGGTGACGGCCGAAGTGCGCAAGGAGCTGAAAGGCAAAGCGATCGCCGAGAAGCTCGCCGCTGCCAACGGCAACACGCTCGCCGACATCGCCGCCAAGTACGGCCCGACCGCCCAGGTGAAGGCCGCCCCGTCGGTGCAGTTCGCGAACGGCGCGTTGCCGGAAGTAGGCTACGAGCCGGCCGCGGTTGGGGCATTGTTCGGCCTGAAACCCGGTAAGCGCTCGGCGCCGATCACGGGGGAGCAGGGCGTGCTGATCGTACAGCTCGAGAAGATGGGCGACCCGGCGGCCCAGCCGCAGCAGCCCGCGCAGGACCTGACGGCGACGCGCAAGCAGCTGGAGCAGCAGCGGCAGGGCAGCGCCCAGAACGCCCTCTACCAGGCCCTGCAAGAGAAAGCCGATGTGGTGGACTCGCGCGTGAAATTCTACTAGAGACCGGTTGACGGTTCAGAAAGCGAGCGGCCCGCTCCCGATACTTCGGGGGCGGGCCGTTTTGCGTTCGGGCAGAGGCTAAGCGCCCGGTCGGTTGAAGGCGAACAGCGCCGTCTCGGGGCGCTCACCGGTGGTGAGGGCGGCGGTGATGAGGTCGGCGGCGAGGGTGGCGAACACGATGCCGTTGCCGCCGAAGCCCAGCGCGAACCACGCGTGCGGAAAGCGCCGGTGCTGGCTTACGTACGGCAGTCCATCGGCCGTTTCGGCGAAGGTCCCGGCCCAGCGGAAGTCGACCCGCAGCGGCAGACGCGGCAGCAGCTCGCGCAGCTTGGCTTCGATCTGGTGGGTGCGGCGGCGCAGCAGGGTTTCGCGCGCCAGGGCACTGTCGAACGGCAGGTCGGCGCCGCCGGCCATCACGCGGCCGTCGGGCAGGGTGCGGGCGTACACGTAAGGCCGCGCCGTCTCCCAGATATGGCAGTCGGTGGGCCACCGGTCGGCGGGGGTGAGGGGCTCGGTGACGAGGGCGAACGAGGAGCGCAGATCGACTTTGATATCGCCCACCCACTCGGGGGTTTCGTAGCCGGTGCACACCACCACGTGCCGCGCCCGCACCCGAAAGTTGTGCGCCGTGGTGAGCGTGACGCCGGTCGCGTCGGCGGCGTAAGCCACCACTTCTGACCGCTCGAACAGCCGCGCCCCGCGCCGGGCTGCGCGCTGGTGCAGCGCGAGCGTGAGTTTCAGGGCGTCGAGCTGGCCGGCTTCGTGCGAGAGAATCGCGCCGGGGCGCTTGATGCCGTAGCGCACCTCGACTTCAGCCCCCGTCAGAAACTCACTGGGGAGGTGCAGCTGCTGGCGCGCCTCGGCTTCGAGGGCGAGCTCGGGCACTTCACCCTTGCTGGTCGCCAGGTAGAGGCTGGTGGTCGGTTGATACCCTACCGTGGCGGCGCCTAGCTCAGTGGCGAGGGACTGGACGTGCCGAAACGCCCCGTACACGGCGCGCCACGCGGCGTCGGCGCGGGCGGCGTCGGAGTAGCGCAGGCGCAGGTCGCGCAGCATCACGTCCAGCTCAAACTGCAGCAGCGCCGTCGAGGCCGCCGTCGCGCCGGTGCCGGGGTAGTGCTTGTCGAGCACCACTACCCGCAACCCGGCCCCGGCGAGCGCATCACTCACCAGCGCCCCCGATACGCCCGCGCCGAGTACAGCCACGTCGCAGGTCAGGTCATGATCGAGCGACGGGTAGCGTGGCGGCAGGCCGTGCTGCGTCAGCCAAAAGGGGGAGCCAGAGGTTAAATCCATAGAAGCCTCCAAACTCCCTACCGGCCGGAAAGTTGGGGCATTGGCAGTGGAAGCGCTTCCAATCGGCTTCCGGATACCCTGGAGGTGCCTGGAAGCGCTTCCAATGGGGTCCCGGCAATGCTGGAGGCGTCTGGAAGTTATTCCAATCGGGTTCCGGCACTCCTGAACCCTATTGGAGCAAGTGCTAAGAGGCTTCCGGCACTCCTGAACCCTATTGGAACAAGTGCCAATAGGGTTCCGACACTCCGGGCGATGCCTTACAGCACTGTAAGCCGGGTTCCGGCACTCCGGGCGATGCCTTACAGTGCTGTAAGCCGGGTTCCGGCACTGCGGGAGGTGCCTTACAGTACTGTAAACGGGGGGCCAGACATCCGGGAGGCACCTTACAGCACTGTAGGTCCAAGCACCGGGGCGCGCCCTACAGTTGTAGACACACGTTCTTCGCCTCCGTGAAGAACCGTAAGGCTTCCAACCCGCCCTCGCGGCCCACGCCGCTTTGCTTGGCGCCGCCGAAGGGGGTGCGCAGGTCGCGCAGCATCCAGCAGTTGAGCCACACGATCCCCATTTCGAGCATGTGGGCCACGCGGTGCGCGCGCGACAGGTCCTGCGTCCAGACCGACGCGGCGAGGCCGTAGTCGGTGTCGTTGGCGATGTGGAGCGCTTCGGCTTCGGAAGAGAACGGCAGGAGCGTGACCACCGGCCCAAAGATTTCCTCGCGGTTCACGCGGCATTCCGGCCCCAGCCCTTCGATGACGGTCGGCGCCACGAACCAGCCGCCTGCGCAGCGACCCGGCACGTGCAGCCGTTCGCCCCCGGTCAGCACGGTGCCGCCTTCCTGGCGGGCCAGCGCAATGTAGCTCAACACTTTCTCCAGGTGCGCTTCGCTCACGAGGGCGCCCTGCCGAGTGGCTTCCGCCTGCGGGTCGCCGACCGTGAGGGTCGCGACTTCCGCGAGAAAAGCGGCCTTGAAGCGCTCGTAGAGGCTAGCTTCCACCAGAATCCGCGAGCCGCAGAGGCAGATCTGCCCCTGGTTCGAGAACGCCGCCCGCACCACCTCGCGCACGGTGCGGTCGAAATCGCAATCCGCAAAGACCAGCGTCGGGTTCTTTCCCCCCAGCTCCAGCGACGTTTTCTTGAAGAGTGGGGCGACTGCTTGCGCGATGGCGCGCCCGGTGGCCGTGCCGCCCGTGAACGAGATGATCGGCACCCGCGGGTGCACCACAAGCGGCGCCCCCACGCCCGGCCCCGTACCGTGGACGATGTTGAGCACCCCCGGCGGCAACCCCGCCTCGATGCACAGCTCACTAAGTAAGAAGGCGGTGTAGGGGGTGATTTCCGACGGTTTCGCCACTACGCAGTTACCCGCGGCGAGTGCGGGCGCGATTTTCCAGGTGAACAGGTACAGCGGCAGATTCCACGGCGAGATGCACGCGGCCAC
>JBKJUQ010000227.1:0-10241 GCA_046590685.1 Hymenobacteraceae bacterium | reverse complement strand
ATACTTGTCGGCGTGAACAAACGCGAGCGCCGAGCGCAGGGCGTCCGGAGCCGTCAGCGCGGGGCGCACGTCGAGCGCATCAGCCGCAATAACGCGACTCTCGCCGGTCATAAACTCAACTACGCCGGCGCGGCTGTGCGTGGTGTAGGCCGTGAACTCGACCGGCACGCCCTGGTAGTACTGCTGGTACTGCTGATGGGTGTAGCCGAGCTCATCGGCCTCAGCCGCGCGGCTGGGCCGCAGCTCGTTCTGGGCACTCAGGCCGAGGGCAGCCCGCAACGCGGTGGGCGCATCGGCGACGGACGGAGCGCCCGCCTGCTCAAAGCGCATCAGTTCGGGTGCGCCGTCGGCGCGACGCTCGATCAGCGTCGGCGGGTGAGTTGGGCGAGCGGTCTGGGCGCTGGCACCGAGGCTGGCGAGCAGCGCGCCGGCGGAGAGAAAATAGCGGAAGTGGTTTAGGCTTTTCATCGTCGAAAACGGGGGTTTTGGTGGAGGAATGGGTCAAAGGTGGGCTCCTTCCTCAGCCGTTTACAACCACACATTGATGTATCACCCAGATGGGTGAGCTGCCATTTGGCCGGCCAAAAACAGCCGATTTGTCGATGAACCGACCGTTTCGCTCGACGAACAACGGCCCCGACTCGCCGGACCGCTGCCGCTGCGCCGGCCGCCTTTTACTCGCTCACCGCCTTTTGGGGGCCGTGCCCACATCAAGATGTGGCCCCGCCCCGCCCCTGCTACATTTGCGCCTCCCCCCTTCCCGTAGTTTTTCTCCAATGGATTTCATTCGTGTCTCCCCCGCTCACCAGCCGCACGTCGCGCTCATCGAACTCAATCGCCCCAAGGAGCTCAACGCCCTCAACCTTCAACTGATGACGGAGCTGCGCGACGCGCTGCGCGAGCTCGCCGCCGATGAAGACGTTCGCGCCGTAGTGCTCACCGGGTCCGACCGCGCCTTCGCCGCCGGCGCCGACATCAAGCAGATGCTCGACCGCACGGCAATCGATATGCTGCTGATCGATCAGTTCAGTATCTGGGACCAGATCAAGAAATTTCCTAAGCCGCTCATCGCGGCGGTGTCGGGCTTCGCGCTCGGCGGCGGCTGCGAGCTGGCGATGCTCTGCGATCTGATCGTGGCGAGCGAGACCGCTCAGTTTGGCCAGCCCGAGATCAAGATCGGGACGATGCCCGGCGCGGGCGGCACCCAGCGGCTGACCCGCGCCCTCGGCAAAGCCCGCGCGATGGAGCTGGTGCTGACGGGCGCGTTTCTGGGGGCGGAGGAAGCCTTACGGCGCGGGCTCGTTAATCGGGTCGTGCCAGTAGAAAGCTACCGGGCAGAAGCGTTCAAGCTCGCGGCAGCCATTGCCGAGCAATCACCCATCGCGGTGCGTCTGGCCAAGGAAAGCGTGTTGCGCGCCCACGAAGCCCACTTGGAAGAAGGCCTGCACTTCGAGCGCAAGAATTTCTACCTCACCTTCGCTTCAACTGACCGCGCGGAGGGAATGGCGGCGTTTGTAGAAAAGCGCCGGCCAACTTTCACCGGCCGCTGAGCCGCTCCTGATCCGTGCGTTTTTTTCGCGGCTGGTCTGGGCAATGTCCTGTCGGGTGCTTGGTGCTGCTAGGCACGATCCTACTGGTGCAGCCAGCGACGGGTAGCACTCTCGCGCACCTCGTGAGTGATCGGCCCCCACCTCAGGTGCGGACGGGTACGTCGGCTGACAGCCTGGCGGCGGAGGCGGCAATCACGGCCATAACGGCTGGCCGATCAGCTGATGCCTATCATCTTCTGGGGTCTCTGGCGGCCCGGCCCACGCCCCGGCGCATCGGGTCGCGGCAGTGGAGCGCCCAACTGGCGCGGGTGCAGCTACTGATTCGGCTGGGCGCCTTAAATGCCGCCCGGGCGGTACTACCGCCCCGCCCAAGTACGTCTCCAACGACGGACACCTGGATGGAGGCCGCCTGGCAGCTGACGTCCGCCGAGCTGGAGCGAGCGACGGGCCGACCTCAGGCCGCACTACTCGCCGCGCGGCGCGCGGTCTATCTCTTCGCGCGCCTGACGCCGCCGGGGCACGCGTTGCGGGCCCTTGGGTGGCAGGAAATAGCCGGGGCGCACAGCATCGGGCGGGCCCCCGACTCAGCGCTCCACTACGCGGCCCAGGCCCACGCCTTGCTAACGGCACCGGGCCACCCAGCACCAAGCCCGGGTTGGGCGACGACGCAGGCAGCGCGGCTGGCTTTGCCGTCATTAACGGTCTTGCCGGTTTACACCCTTATGGTCAACGCGTTGGTACAGCAGCGACGGCCCGGCCCGGTGCGCGTAGGCTCCCACACGTTTACGTCGCATATGGCCGCCGCGGGCGTGTTCCTCGACAGTGCCGTGCGCAGTAGCTCGCGTCATCCCGGCGATGGGCAACAGCAAGCCGGACTGTGGCGCGCTCAAGGCTTGTATTGGGCTGATCATGCCTTAATGACAGAAGACGAAGGTGCGGCCCGCCAGGCCGACGCCAGTTTAGCTCGCGCCGTTGAGTTGGCCCGCGGCCCGGCCGAGCGGGCTACTGGCGAAATAATTCGCGGCGAATTTGCGGGCAACTTCTACGGACCAGCCGTGGCGCTGCCTATCTATCAGCAGGCGCTGCGGCACCTGTTGGGCGATTCGGTCAAACGCAGAGCCGGCGCAAGTAGCGCTGAGCTACCGGCTTCCTTCGGGATGGCAGCGGGGCAGGATGCCCTCTTCTACCTGCTCGAACAACAGGCCGCCACGTACCGCGATCTCTACGCCGAAACGGCTGATCCGCGTGATCTGGATCAATTCTTCCGGAACGCGGTGCGATTGACGGAGGTCCTGGCGTACCGGCGGCAACAGGCGCGTAGTGGCAACGCCGCCGAAACCCCCGGCTTCGATGCAGCGGTCGTGGCCGACAATTACGCCCTTGGCGTTGAAGCGGCGCAAGCGCGCTTCGAGCGGTACCACCAGCCGGATGATCTGGCGCTGGCGTTTCGCATTACGCAAAACGCGAAGGCGTGGCGCTTACTCACGCGCGTTGGCGGTGAGCGCGCCACCGCGGGTCTGCGGGCTGACGATCGGCTGCTGATTCATTACCATCGGGCGGCGCAGAGCTTGCGCCGCTGGGACGAGCTGCGCACCCTTGGCCAAACATATCCGGTGTTGCGGCGGGAATCGGAAATCAGGCTGGCTCCCGATTCCGCACGCGCCGCGCGACGGGCGCTGACGGCCAGCACGCGCGAGTTGCAGCAACGCCACCCCGCGCTGTACGCGCGGGCGCTGAGTGGCGCCTATGCGCTGTCGCTAGCCCAGGCGCAAGCTAGTCTGCCGGCTGACGGGCGCACCGCCGCCGTGGAGTTTCTACGTCGCACCAGCTCGGAAGACGGGCTGCATCAGGAGTCGGTGTACGCCTTCATCGTCCAGCGCACGGGGACGCGCCTGGTGCGGCTGCCGCTGCCGGCGCATTTTTCTGTCCTCGTCGACTCGCTCGTGGAGGCCCTGGCGCGCCCGGGCAGTCCGACGTATCCGCGGTTGGCGGCGCGGGTCTACTCGCTGGTCCTTGCGCCCGTCATGCAGGAGCTTGCCCCGGCAGTGCAGCACGTCGTGGTAGCCCCCGATGGCGAGCTGTGGCGGCTGCCGTTCGACGCCTTACTCACCCGTTCGCTCAGCGCCGCCGAGGCCCGAAGGCTCGATTACCGCCGGCTGCCGTACGCGCTCCGTCACTGGAGCTTCACGTACGCCCACTCGCTCACGTTGCGCGCCCGGGCCCGTGGTGGCTCCCTGGCACCTGCTACGCCGGCCCGGCTATTGGCGCTGGCTCCGTTCAGCGATTCCGCGCCGGGGCAGGCATTGCCGTTCTCGGGGCGTTTGCTGACTCGGCTGGCGCGCACGACGGATGGCGAATTTTTCACGGGCCCGCGGGCGTCCCGCGCAGCGCTCCGGCACGGCATCGCGCACGCCGGCGTGCTGCACCTTGCTACCCACGCTACGGCTGACTTAGCTAATCCTACCGCGTCGGCCCTGACGCTAGCCGATGGCCCCGTCACGCTGGCCGATTTATTCAGTCTGCCGCTTCCCCCGCGCCTGGTGGTCCTGAGTGCCTGTCAGACGGGAGTAGGGCGCATCGGGGGAGCGAGTGAGAGCGCGACGAGCTTGAGCTGGGGGTTTACCTACGCGGGTGCGGGTAGCACGCTCGCCACGCTCTGGCGCGTCGACGATGCCGCGACGGCCACTATTCTGGATCGCTTTTATCGACACTTGCTGGCCCACTCGCCGAAGAGTGCGGCCCTGCACCACGCCAAGCTTACCGTGCTCGATTCAGCCCGTACTGCCGCCGCCGCCGATCCGTTCTACTGGGCCGGGCTGGTGCTGACTGGCGACGAGCGTCCGCTCAGGCTGGCGCCCGCGAAAGCGGCGGAAGGGGCACTCACCGGGCGGGCGTGGCTCGGGGTCGCTCTTACCGGGCTGGCGCTGGCCGGAGCGGGGGCGTGGTGGTGGGCAACGCGCCGCGCCTAGCGGCGGCCTCCGCCCGGCGCGCGAACCCGGACCCGCTACCTTCGTTGGCCGTAAAGCGGTGGCCCCGCTGGCGTGGTTACGACCGGGCGTCATTTCTCCATTAACATTATTTCGCACCTCATGGCCGTTCTGGTTGGAAAGAAAGCACCCTCGTTTAAGACGGCGGCGATCGTCAATGGCGAGCTGGAAGAAGGGTTTTCTCTTGATCGCTACCTGGGCAAGCAGCACGTCGTGCTGTATTTCTACCCACGCGATTTCACGTCAGTCTGCCCGACGGAGGTCATCGCCTTTCAAGACCGGCTGGCCGAGTTTGAGCAGCGGGGGGTAGCCATTGTCGCTGCCTCGACTGATTCGCACTACGCCCATATCGCGTGGCTCAACACCCCCCGGGAGAAGGGTGGCATCGCGGACGTGACGTATCCGCTCATCGCGGACCCCGCCATGACCATCGCCCGAAACTACGATGTGCTGGGCGGCGACTTTGAGTACAACGACAACGACGAATTACACTTTGTGGGCACGCCACAGGCTTACCGCGGGCTGTTTCTGATTGATCGGGATGGCATTGTGCGCCATCAGCTCGTCAACGATACCCTCCTCGGGCGCAGCGTTGACGAAACGCTGCGAATCATCGATGCGCTGCAGTACGTGGAAAAATACGGCGAGAGCTGTCCGGCTAACTGGGAGCCGGACCAGAAGCGGTAGCGTACCCGAACCAACGACGAAACCAAGCTTCAAAGCGCTCCCCGGGCCTCTTGCGCTCAGCCGCCACCCGCGCACCTGGCTCGATGCAAGCGCGGCTTCTTTCCAGACGCGGAGGGAGGCCGCGCTTTTTTGCAGCCCGCATCACTCTTTGCGTCTGCTTCGTACTGGGCATCCTTATTATTAGCTTTCCCCTCGCACCTTGGCCATTTTCCTGTACAACCTGAGCGTTCAGCTCTACGCGCTGCTGATCTGGCTAATGGCGCCGCTGCGGTCGAAAGCAGCCCATTGGGTGCGCGGCCGACGGCAGTGGGAAGTCCGCCTGAAAGCGGCGCTAGCCCGCAACCCCGATCCGGTCCTCTGGATGCACTGCGCCTCGCTGGGCGAGTTTGAGCAAGGGCGGCCCGTCCTCGAAGCCCTGCGCCGCCGCCACGGCGAGCGCCTAAGGCTGCTGCTCACCTTCTTTTCCCCCTCGGGTTACGACGCACGCCACAATTGGCCGGGTGCCGACTGGGTCTTCTTCCTGCCGCTCGACTCGGCCCGCAACGCGACGCATTTCATCGACATCGTGAAGCCCGTAGCGGCCATTTTCGTCAAGTACGAGTTCTGGCATTACTATTTACAGGTCCTGCGGCGGCGCGAGATACCCACGTTTCTAATCGCGGCAGCCCTGCGGCCGGAGCAAGTATTCTTTCGACCTTGGGGCGGTTTTTTTCGGCAGATGCTGCACTCGTTCACCCGCATTTTCACCCAGAATGAAGCGACGGCCGAGCTGCTCCGCGGCATCGGATATAATGACGTGACGGTGGCCGGCGATCCCCGTTTTGATCGGGTTCGGGGCACCGCGGTCGAAAATCGGCGGCTGAGCCTGGTAAACGCCTTTGTGAGCACCGGAGAACCGGTGTTGGTAATTGGGTCGGCGTGGTCGCAGGATTTGGCAGCTCTGGCGCCTGCTCTCCAGCGCTACTCCGCCACTTTAAAAGTTATCGTGGCGCCGCACGAGGTAGGAGCCGCCGAGGTGGCGGCGATTGAAACCGCACTTGCCGGGTTGCTGTCTATCCGCTACTCCCAGGCCACGGCCGCGGCGATCTCGACTCCCGACGAGCGGGCCGTGACGCCGGAGCTGCTCAGCGCCTGCCGGGTGCTCATCATCGACAATATCGGCATGCTCTCGGCGCTTTATGGCTACGCCACGGTGGCGTACGTGGGCGGCGCGTTTGGCAAAGGGCTGCACAACGTATTGGAGGCAGCCGTATTCGGGGCACCGGTGCTGTTCGGGCCGCGCATCGGGCGGTTTCCGGAAGCGACGGCTCTCATTAAGGTGGGCGGGGCCGTGAGCGTTGCGACTCCCGCGGCGCTCGACGCCCAACTCACTACGTGGCTGACCAACGATTCGACCCGGCTGGCGGCGGGCGCCGCCGCAGCGGCGTACGTGTATACCAACGCGGGTGCCACGGCGCGGATTATGACCGGCATGGCGCCGTGGTTGCCGGAAGTGGGTCCCAGTGCCCCAGCCCGATAGGGGCCGTTTCTTTGTAGCCTACTCCCCCACTGTCTTTGATCGGTTTGATCGGTCGCTGTCCTGATGTCTACTGCCGCCCCCACCGCGCTTCACGGCCTCGTCGTAAAAACAATGGGCGCGTGGAATGTGGTGCGGCTCGCCAATGGTGAGCTACGCGCGGCCCGCTTGCGCGGCAAGTTCCGCACGCTGAAGCTGAAAGTGAGCAATCCGGTTGCCGTCGGCGACCGGGTAGAGCTGCTGGCCGAAGGCCCCGGGCCCGACGCGCCCGTCATCATCATCGCCATCCGGCCGCGCACGAATTACCTGATCCGCCGCTCGGTCCACCGGGCGGGATCGCGGCACGTGCTGGCGGCAAATCTCGATCAGGCGCTGCTGCTCGTCACGCTCGTCTCGCCGGCTACGTCGCTGGGGTTTGTCGACCGCTTCCTGGTGTCGGCGGAAGCTTACGGGATTCCCGTGACGCTCGTCTTCAATAAGGCCGACGAATACACGCCCGAGATGTTGACCGTGCAGCAGGAGCTCGCCGCGCTGTACGCGCCGCTGGGCTATGCCTCCATTCGGGCGTCGGCGTTAGAGGGCGGAGCCGCCGTGGCCGACGTACACGCCGCGCTGGCGGGCAAGATCACGCTACTGGCGGGCCACTCGGGGGTGGGTAAAAGCACCCTCGTCAACGCGCTCATTCCGGGCGTGGAGGCGCAAACGGCCGATATTTCGGCTTTTTCCGACAAGGGCGTTCACACAACAACCGCCGCAGAGCTCTACGCCGTGAATCCGACGTCGGATTTGATCGATACGCCCGGCATCAAGGAGCTGGGCGTGGTCGACATTGGCGAGGCCGAGCTCAGCCATTATTTCCCCGAAATGCGCGCCCAGCTCAACCAGTGCCGCTACCACAACTGTCGCCACACCCACGAGCCTGGCTGCGCCGTGCAAGCAGCGGTGGAAGCGGGCGGAATCGCGCCCTCGCGCTATCAGAGCTACCTGAGCATCCTCGCCGACGAGGATAACCGGCGCTAGAGCGTCCGCCACGTCTGCCTCCGCAGTCCCTAAAATCAAACCGGCCCGACCGCCTTATGAGGGGCGACCGGGCCGGGTAAGACGTAGCTGCGAAGCAGCGACGAAACGAAATTACTTCGTTTCGGTCGTCGTCGTCTTCGTGCTCGACTCCATCTTGGCACCTTCCACCATTTTGGTGGTGTCGCCGGCCATCGCGCCCATCGAGTCGGTCGCCATTGGGGTAGCTTCGGTGCTCATTGCGGTCGAGTCTGTTGCCGTCTCGGTCGTAGTGGTGGTGGTGGATTCGGTTTTGGCAGCATCGCCGCAGCTAGCGAGCGACAGGGTAGCCAAAGCGGCCAGAGCAAATGCGGTAGAGGTCAGGACCTTCTTCATGTGGGGGAGTCTGAAAAGACGAATTGGGGGTTGTAGGAAATCGGCCGCAAAGGTACCCAGGCGAGCGGGTTATGCAAGGGCAAATCTGATTATTTTCCCCTAACGGCTCCCCGAGTGACTCCCCGGCGGTTACCGGCGGACCCCGGCCACGCCCTACCTTCGTTGAGCCATATCGGCCATACCACCGTTCCAGCAATCATTTTCCGCCGTGAAACAGCAAGCCGAAATCCACACCGCCAAGGGGGTGCTGACCGTTGACTTTTTTGAGAAAGATGCCCCAGGCACCGTCGCCAACTTCGTGAAACTCGCTAAATCGGGCTTCTACGACGGGGTGAAGTTCCACCGGGTGATTCCGAATTTTATGATCCAGGGCGGCGACCCGACCGGCACCGGCTCGGGCGGCCCGGGGTACAAAATCAAGTGCGAGCTTGATGGGGAGAACCAGCGCCACGACCGCGGGGTGCTCTCAATGGCCCACGCGGGGCGCAATACGGGCGGATCGCAGTTCTTTATCTGCCACAACCGCGAGAATACCCAACACCTCGATCGCCAGCACACGGTCTTCGGCAAGGTGGTCGACGGGCTCGACGTCATCGACCAGATCAAAGGCGGCGACGTGATGACGAAGGTGGTGGTGAAAGAAGTAGAGTAAGCCATTTTGTTGATTCCGCTGATGTACGAGGGGCACTCAGGTTCTCCCTTAATCGCCTAAGCAAAAACACCCCGCTCGGCTAACTGCCGGGCGGGGTGTTTTTGCTTAGTGCAGGAAGCAGCCTCTTCTTGCTGGCGCGAGATTATCGGCACTGGCACCAGCAAAACGTTGGCTTCGGAAGTCATCCGCCTTTGCGGGCGAGTACTACCGCCGCTTACGACGCGGGGTATCGTCTTCGTCCTCGTCCTCGTCGTCACCCCCACCGAAGGAAGGCATCTGGAACATCCCGCTCAGCAGATCCTTGAACTGCGCGCCGCCCGCCAGGCGCTGCCGGGAAAGCTGCGAGTGCTCCACGAGGCCGTGCAAGGCAAATTCCATCAGCAGGTAGCGAGCCGCTTCGTCGGGCACGAACTCGTCGGGCACGCTGGACTTGACGACTTCGCGCAGGCCGGGCACCGCGTCGAGCAGGGCGCGGTAGTCTTTATCGGAAGCATCGTGGAGCAGATCGAGCGTATTGCCGTTGCCGAACCACGTCACGATGGGCAGGTAAGGATTTTCTTTTGCTTCCTTGCCTTTCTGCTTCTTGACCTTGTCGGGATCGGGAAAATATTGCAGAAACTGGGCGCGCAGGGCCTTACCCATCAGGCTTTGCGCTACCATCGCGGGTCCCTCCTGCTCGCCTTCGTACACGAGCTCCATTTTGCCGGTGAGAGCCGGCACGGCCACCAGCAGGTCGGCTACGCGCGTGAGCGTGCTCGCTTCGCCGTTGAGCAGCGCCCGGCGCTCGGCGGCGGCCACGACGGATTCGTAGGCCGAGATGGTGAGGCGCGCCGATACGCCCGACTTGGCATCGACGTACTCGCTCTGGCGAGCTTCGATGGCGACCTGCTCCACCAGATCCGCCAGCAGCGGGTGACGCTTGACCACGTCGCGCTGGCTCTCGGTCAGCTTGGCTTCCTGCTGGGTGATGGCGCGGCCGATTTCGAGCGTTTTCGGGTAGTGCGTGATGATCTGCGCATCGATGCGGTCCTTGAGGGGCGTCACGATCGAACCGCGGTTGGTGTAGTCTTCGGGGTTGGCGGTGAAGACAAATTGCAGATCAAGCGGCAAGCGCACTTTGAAGCCGCGAATCTGGATATCGCCTTCTTGGAGAATATTGAACAGCGCGACCTGAATCCGCGCCTGCAGATCGGGCAGCTCATTAATGACGAAAATGCCACGGTGCGCGCGCGGAATGAGGCCGAAGTGAATGACGCGCTCATCGGAATACGGCAGCTTGAGCGTGGCGGCCTTGATGGGGTCGGCGTCGCCGATGAGGTCGGCGACCGATACGTCGGGCGTGGCGAGCTTCTCGGTGTAGCGCTCGTCGCGCGGCAGCCAGCGGATGGGCGTTTCATCGCCTTTCTCGGCCAACAGATCCAGCGCAAAGCGCGAGAGCGGGCGGAGCGGGTCATCGT
>JBKJUQ010000427.1:0-4241 GCA_046590685.1 Hymenobacteraceae bacterium | reverse complement strand
ATCAGTCGCTGGATAACGCGCCGGATTTTCCTTGGGTTAGGATCGGTTTAGTGCTGACGAAGAACGGAGAAAGTTGGGCTGGCTCAGCTACAGCACCTCCATTCGTCAACCTGGCGGTAATAGTTGGTTCAAAGGAGTACGAAGAAAATCAGCTGGTTTACGACCCTAATCACCAAGTTTACGTCGATATGCTACTGCGCGTAGCGGCCGAGTTAGGATGGAAGCTCTATCTGGAGGAAGATGACGATGGCAATGAAAACGTCGAAATCAACTGAGGATGACTAACAACTGCTTACATGACTAAGTCGCGGCCGGCCGTCACGACTGCGTAAAGACGGCCCGGCTAGCGTCCCTGATTTGAGCCACTCATTCGCACATTTGCGGGATGATGTACGCTCCCAACTACCGAAATTCTGCGCTGGCGATGCTAGGGCTGCTGCTGAACCTACTCGGGCTGGGAGGCTGCGCCGACAAGCCGCGCGCCGACAATCCGCCGGCTGCCGCAGCGTCGTACTTCAACCCCTCTACGCCGGGCGTGCAGACGGGCGGTATCCAGGTGATCCCCATCACCACTCCCAAAGGCACCTTTAACGTCTGGACCAAGCGATTCGGCAACAACCCCACGACCAAAGTTCTGCTGCTCAACGGCGGCCCCGGCGCTACCCACGAGTATTTCGAGTGCTTCGAGAGCTTTCTGCCGAAAGAAGGAATCGAGTTCATCTACTACGATCAGCTCGCCTGCGGCCACTCCGACAACCCGCACGATACGTCGCTCTACGACCTGCCCCGCTACGTCGAAGAAGTAGAGCAGGTGCGCCGCGCGCTCAAGCTCGATAGCACCAATTTCTACCTGCTCGGCCACTCGTGGGGCGGCATTCTGGGGATGCAATACGCCCTCAAGTATCAGCGCCACCTGAAAGGGCTGATCGTCTCGAATATGATGGCCAGCTGCCCGGCCTACGGCAAATATGCCGACGATGTGTTGGCCAAGCAGCTCGACCCCGCCGTACTCGATTCCGTCCGCCTCCTCGAAAAGAAGAAGGACTTCGCCAACCCACGGTATATGCAGCTGCTGGAAAAGCATTACTACCCGCAGCACGTCATGCGCCTGCCCAAATGGCCCGAGCCGTTTAGCCGGGCAATGGGCCAGCTCAACTCCGAGCTCTACACCATCATGCAAGGGCCGAGCGAGTTCGGGGTGGCTGGCAAGCTGGCTACCTGGGACGTCAGCCCGCTGCTGAAAACCATTCAGGTGCCCACGCTCGTCATCGGCGCCACCCACGACACGATGGACCCCAAGTACATGGAGTGGATGAGCCACCAGTTCCCCCACGGCCAGTTTTTGCTCTGCCCCAACGGCAGCCACATGGCGATGTACGACGACCAGGCCACCTACATGGCCGGCCTGATCAAGTTCCTCAAGGCCGCCAACTGACCCCGCCCCATCCCCCCCCTCCCGAATGCCCAGCACGCTGATTCTGCGCCTCGCCGTCGCCGTCATTCTGCTCACGCACGGCGTGCCGGGGATGTTCGACGGCAGCATCCACGCCTTCGGCGACCTGTTCCTCAATCCGCTCGGTTTTGCCCCGTTCGGCGTCGCCATCGCCTGGGCCATCAAGCTGTCGCACGTCGCGGCGGCGGTAGCCCTGGTGCTCAATCGGTTCGTCAAGCCGCTCGGCTTCCTCACCATCGGCGTGCTGCTCGCCGGTATCGCCCTGGTGCATTTCCCGGAAGGCTGGTACGTCGTCGGGGGCGGCCGTAACGGGATGGAATACAACGTCCTGCTCATCTGCGCCCTGCTGACCATCATGTTCCCCCACGGCCTGCGAGCGTCAGCCGGCGCTACCGCCCCGTAAGCGCCCCGTAAGCGCCCCGTAGCCGCCCAACCCGTCGGTCCCCGGCGCGTTGAAGCCTGTCCTATGTCCCAACCAACTCCCGCCGCTGATTCGCTGATCGTGATCGCCGGCGCCACCGGCGACCTCGGCCACCGCATCGCCCGCCACCTCAAGCAGCGCGGCGCAGTTGTCCGGGCGCTTGTCCGCCCCGCCAGCAACCCCAAAGTCGTCGCGGAGCTACGCAGCCTCGGCGTTGCCGTCCAGGAAGTCGACTACGCCGACCCCGCCGCCCTCACCCGCGCCTGCGCGGGTGCCTCCTGCGTGGTTTCGGCCCTTTCTGGATTGCGCCCCGTCATTGTCGACGCGCAAACCCAGCTCCTCGAAGCGGCCGTGGCGGCGGGCGTCCTGCGCTTCATTCCGTCCGATTTCTGCGCCGATTATTCCCGCCTGCGCCCCGGCACCAACCGCAACTTCGATTTCCGCCGCGAATTCCGCGAAATTCTCGACCGCGCGCCCATCCGCGCCACCTCGATTCTCAACGGAATGTTCGCCGACCTGCTCACTGGTCAGGCGCCGGTCGTGCTCTTCGGCCGCCACCGCATCCTCTACTGGGGTGATGCTGATCAGCCCCTCGACTTCACCACCATCGCCGACACCGCCGCCTACACCGCCGCCGCCGCCCTCGACCCCACCACCCCGCGCGAGCTGCGGATTGCCGGCGACGTGCGCACCCCCCGCCAGCTCGCCGAAGTGGCCCACGCCGCCACCGGCCACCCCTTCAAGCTGTTGCGCCCCGGCAGTGTCGGCATGCTCAACCTGCTGAGCAAGTTCGTCCGCACCCTCGCCCCCGGCACCAACGAGCTATTCCCGCCCTGGCAGGGGATGCAATACATGCGCGATATGCTCAGCGGCGAGGCCAAGCTCGCTTCGCCCCTCGACAACGCCCGCTACCCGGATATCGAGTGGACGTCGGTGCAGCAGGTGCTCGCTACCCGGCCCCGCTAACTAGCGGTGTCGCTCAATAAGGAAGGGCGGCCGACAATAGGCGTGGCGCAAGGCCTACCGCTGCGGTATGTTTGTTCGAGCAGATCGCTTGAATCTTAAATCCGGTCGCCTTTAGTTATGAGTCCTTTGAGATTACTACTTAGCGTCCTGCTCTTACCCTTGGCTGCCTTCGCACAGCAGCGTTCGCAGGAAGTGTCACTTAATCTCGACCAAGAGGTTAATGTGCTTAATGGCCGGGTATCCTTCAAGTTCCCTACAGAAGCGGTGAACAGTGCGCGCGGTACCGGCCTTATGTCGGCTGACCCGAATGCCAATGAGGAAACCCGCATAATGCTCGACATAGGCGACAATCGTGTCGTGTTCTTCGCACGGGAGTTATATAAAACCGCTGGCTTAGACCTGCTCGCGGCCGTTACTGCCGCGAACGTAAAAAGTCGTCAGGAAACCAAAACGCTTGTCGACGGCACTTCCTTACGGGTTATTCTCTCGACTCCGACGACTTTCGATCCCAAGAAGGAGGCTATTCTCGTGAATTCAGCCCTCGTAGAGACGTCCGATCATACGCTATTGCAGATCGATGCTTATATCAATCCGGCGGCTTATCCCAATCGCAATCAGTACCGGGTAGTTGCTGAAACAGTCTTTAGTACGGCTAAGCCCGGACCGCGCGTCGTCGAGCTGAGCGCCCACATGCAGGAATTCACCATCTTAGGTGGACGTAAATTGACGTTTGCCGTTCCCGCCGGATATACCCTTACCCGCGACGCAAAATACGATTTTCAGGTATTCAAACTCCATCACTACCAGCCATGGACGGATACCACTTGGCGTCAACTCATTATTTATCTTGGTTCGCACCCGTCGCTCGTTTACCGCGATATGAACCTTAGAGCTGGTGACGCCCAAAAAATCGCTGGGGCGTTTCTCTCCCGCCCCATTGAATGGCTTATGTTCAGCGTCCCCAAGCGACAGTTGCTGCTCAAGGAACAGGTGATTCCCACCGACGGTCTTCAGAAGCAGTTGGTCTTTCACGTCGCTATGCTTAGCGATCAGTCTGCGGCTCTCGATGAGTTGACCCACATCGTCGAAGGGATGAAACTCGCACTTTGATTCACGACTCGCTGGGCTGCTTTGTGTACTTTGGTACTTGGCTCCTCGCGCAGCCTACCCCAGCGCCTGTTTCCTTGATGCCAGAGTAAGCACCGTTTCCCGCCGACCGAAGCTCCATCGTCGCCCCCATACTCTACCCACTACCCTTAATCCCCTACCTTATAGCTACAGTAGGCGGTAAAGTAAAAAACGGCCGCCCGGTATCCCCGAACGGCCGTTCCGTCTTCTGCGCCCCTACTTCACCCGCTCCAGCTCCCACTCCTCGCGCAGCGTGATCTGGTTCTGCGCGTC
>JBKJUQ010000404.1:0-11370 GCA_046590685.1 Hymenobacteraceae bacterium | reverse complement strand
CTCCGTGACCAACTCCCCCGTCACTACTAGTAGCACATGTCCTTTCTCGCACCAATGATCCGCGAAATACCCCGGCGAATAGTCAACCATACGCACCCGGATGGGGCCAAACTGCCGGGTTCGCCACACCGCGTAACCGGTAAACCCGGCGTGGGTCTCGGGCTCAACTTCCGACCACTGGGTGGCTTCGAAAGGCAAATTATTGATTTGCATAAAGGCGTGCCAGACTTCTTTACAAGAAGCCAATCCGCAAAGGTCCCGCTTTACAGACGCTCCAATCCGCTACGCACTTCTTCCATCAACCAGGTGGGCGTGGAAGTAGCGCCGCAAACCCCTACGGATTCGTGGGCAGCGAACCAAGCCGCCTGCAACTCACCCGGGCCAGAGATGAAATGCGTCCGAGGATTAATGCGGCGACACACCTCATATAAAACTTTACCATTTGAGCTTTTTGTACCCGAGACGAACATAATTACGTCGAACTGGGTAGCAAACGTGCGCAACTCTTCATCGCGATTCGATACTTGCCGACAGATGGTATCGTTAACGTTCACCTGCTTGCCGCGAGCTTTCAGCTCGTCGACGATCGCGTAAAAAGAGTCCGTGCTTTTGGTGGTCTGGCTATACAGCGTCAGAGCGTCGGGCAGGTCAAGGGTAAGCAGCTCGTCGAGCGACTCAAATACCACCGCTTCGCCGTTGGTCTGCCCTTGCAGACCTAACACTTCCGCGTGGCCGCGCTTGCCGTACAGAAAAAGTTTTTCGCGCTTGTCGTAAGAAGTCTTGATCCGGTTTTGCAGCTTGAGCACGACGGGGCACGAAGCATCGATCAGGGTCAGGTTGTTGGCAAGCGCCAACCGATAGGTACTCGGGGGCTCGCCGTGGGCCCGGATGAGTACGGGCTCATCATAGAGCGTGGCCAACGTGACGTGATCGATGACGCGCAACCCCAGCTGAGTCAGCCGGGCTACTTCCGCATCATTGTGCACGATGTCGCCGAGGCAGTAGAGGTAGCCGCGCTCTTCTAGCAGATCCTCGGCCATCTGAATAGCATAAACTACTCCGAAGCAAAAACCAGAGTGCGAATCGAGACGGACGCGAAGCTGCAACATTGAGGCGTCAACCCTAACCGCTAGCGCATTGTTTGCGGCAGCGCGCAGAGATCGTGAATTGATACGAATTTAATGCGGCACCATCACCCTTTTAGTCCGTTACGGCTTGATTTCCCGCAGCATTTGTGCCTCCTCCCGTGTGCATTCGCCGTAGCGCAGCATGAAATCACGAATCAAAATCAGCGAATGGGTATCAAGGCCCAACCTGGGGTAATGCCGCGCGCCAGCTAAAATGTACGCCCGATCGTCGGCGACGTGCTGGCTGAAACCGAGGTATCGTGGTACGCTCGACTCGACGGTGAAGCGCAGAAACCGCACCTCCACGTTGCGCGGCTCCGTAGCCACCGCGCGAGTGAAAAGCCTGTCGGCCACTTTCACGGCCCGTAGTTTCACGAGGGGACTCCAGGCATAACGGGCTTGCAGCGCTTCCGCCACGGCGCGGTAAGCCAACACAGTGGCATTCGATCCGCTATACGTTTTCAGGGCCGTGTAAAACCGTAGAGCAGCGGCTTCGTCCTGAACCGCCTCCGCGTACTGGTGGCGTAGGGCGGGCAGATCGGGAGTAGCACCCGACCAGCTGGCGAGCAGGAGAAGGGTTGTGAGACCGAGTGTTGCCAACCGCCCAACGCGCCAGCTGCCAGCGTTCCGGACGCCACGCGGGGCAGGGGTATGGCTACGCAACCACATCGCCTTAGATTCTACCGCCCCACCTCGGCCACGGTGGTGCCCAGGAAACCAAGCCGATGCCGGACCCAGGAGGTGGCGAGTAATACCAGCTTGACGCTGTCGGGCACGCGGATGCGCTCGCGTTGGACGCGGGCCGCGGGCACCCGACAAATACGCGCAAACAGCCGCTGATAATACGTATAGGCCAGATACACGCCCAAGCGGGCAGTCGGTGGGAGGCGCTGAATACCCGCTAAGCCCGCGCTAAAATCGGCTCGAATGTCGGCTTCAATCACTTGCTTGGCGGCATCGTCGAAGCGCGTAAAATCGACGCTCGGAAAGTACGTGCGGCCGCGTTCGGCAAAATCGCTTCGCAGGTCGCGCAAGAAATTGATTTTCTGGAAGGCGGCGCCCAAACGGCGCGCGGGCTCCCGGAGGCGCTCGTATTGAGCCGGATCGCCGACGCAGAACACGCGCAGGCACATCAACCCGACCACTTCGGCGGAGCCGTAGATGTAGCGTTCGTAGAGCGCCTGATCATACGACCGGCCCTCATCCAGGTCAAGGGCCATGGAGTACAGAAAAGCGTCGATAAGCTCCGTCTCTATCCCAAAACGATGGACGACAAGCTGAAACGCGTGCAAAACCGGATTCAAACTCAGTCTGTCCGCGATTGCCGCGTGGGTTTGAGCGACGAAATCAGCTAACAGCGCAGCCTTGTCGTGGGCGTGAAAGGTATCGACGATCTCGTCGGCGAGGCGGACAAAACCGTAAATCGCGTATACGGGTGGCCGTAGGGCTGGCGCGAGCGTGCGAATGCCGAGCGTAAACGACGTCGAGTAGCAGCGCGTCAGATGCGCGCTCATTTCGAGGGCGGTCCGGTCGTAGAGGTCAGATGCCCACCCGACCGTCGGGTGCGGACGGTTTACAACATCAGGCATTGGCAAAGAAAGCAGGCTGAGGGGTTGAGTGCGGAGCAATAGGAAAGTCGCGCAGGACTTCGCGGGCCACGACCTCGCCCGAGATCAGCGCGGGTGGCACCCCCGGCCCAGGCACGGTGAGCTGACCGGTATAGTAAAGATTGGCCACTTTGGCACTTTTGAGCGCGGGCTTGAGTAATGCGGTCTGGCGGAGCGTGTTGGCCAGGCCGTAGGCATTGCCGCGGAAGGCGTGGTAGTCGGCCTGAAAATCGCGATGAGCGTAGCTACGCTTCACCACTACGTGTTCCCGAATCGAATGGCCGCAGTGAGCCTCCAGGCGCGCTAGCAGCAGGTCGTAGTAGCGCTCGCGAGTGGCTTCATCGTCGTCGGTCAGCCCTGGGGCCACCGGCATCAGCAGGAACAGGTTTTCGCACCCCGCGGGCGCCACCGTCGAATCGGTGATGGAGGTTGCGGAGACGTAGAACAGCGGCCGCGCGGGCCACGCCGGCATTTCGTAAATATCAGCGGCGTGCTGAGCGAAATCCTCGTCGAAAAAAAGCGTGTGGTGCGTCAGGTTCGCGCAGCGGCGGTCAACGCCTAAATAGAAGAGCAACGACGACGGCGCCATCGTGCGATTTTGCCAATAGGCTTCGTCGTACTGGCGCCAGCGGGCGGGCAGCAGGTGTTGCTCGGTATGGTGATAGTCGGCGCCGGCGACTACGACATCGGCTTCGAGTAGCTCGCCGCTGCTCAGACGCACGCCGTTGGCGTGGCCGCTGGCTGATACCTCAATCGCCGCGACCGGCGCGCCACAGCGCAGGGTAACGCCCTGCTCTTGGGCTACGGCTACCATTGCCCGCACAATCTGGTGCATCCCGCCGCGTGGGTACCACGTGCCGAGCGCCAGGTCAGCGTAGTTCATTAGGGAATAGAGCGCGGGCGTGTTCTGAGGAGTCGCGCCAAGGAAGAGCACCGGGAACTCGAGGAGCTTGAGCAGGTGCGGGTGGCTAAAAAACTTGCGTACATGCCGGCTCATCGATTGCAGCAGGTCGAGGCGGAAGGCATCAACCACGAGCCGCGGGTCGAGAAACTCGCGCCAGGAGCGGCTCGGCTTCCAGACAAATTCCGTCATACCGACCCGGTACTTGTACGCCGCCTGACGCAAAAACTCATCGAGGCGGATGGCAGCGCCGATTTCTAATTGCTCAAAAAGGTCTCTTAGCTCCGCCATAGCCGCCGGCACCAGTACGGTATCGGCCGGCCCAAATACTACTTGATATGAGGGATCAAGGCGATCGAGCGCATAAAAATCACTCACCTGATGGCCGTAGCGCGCAAAATATTCCTCGAACACTTCGGGCATCCAGTACCAGCTCGGTCCCATGTCGAAGGTAAAACCTCCTTGTTGCCACTGCCGGGCCCGCCCGCCGGGCTGGTCATTTTTTTCGAGCAGCGTCACGGTGTAGCCGCGCTGTGCCAGTGCGGTAGCACACGAGAGTCCGGCGAAGCCCGCCCCGATAACGATTGCGCGCGGCATTACGTGATAGCTACGTGAGGAAGGTGGCTTGCCAACTGAATCGGCACTGGAAAGGTTAGCAGGATGAGCAGCGAAGCAACTGTCGGCAGGTCAACAGTCGGCTCGGCTGCTAAGGTAACGAGCCGTGAAGAGCGCATCCGGGCAAGCCGGTATACGCCCCCCACGGCTCTCCCCTTCACCTTGGGTATCGATCGGTCGGTCCAGTCAGGTACCCGACCGAGTAAGTTAAGCGCCCGGCTGATAAATCGTGAGCTTCGCCTTGAGCTCTTTGCGCGCAATGTGGATCCGGTTTTTGACGGTACCGATCGGAATCCGGAGCTTCTCGGCGATCTCCAGGTACTTATAACCGATATAGTACATCATAAACGGCGTGCGGTAAGCCTCCTCAAGCTGTCCAATGACGGCGTTCAGATCATTCATCACGAACGACGAGGAAGCGCCATTCTGGGTGATGTAGTTCTCATCCGTGTTGAAGTACTGGAAGTACTCCGTAGCGTCGATGGACTGGTGACGCTTCGTTATCTTGTTGTAGTTGTTGATGAACGTGTTGCGCATGATCGTGTAGAGCCATGCCTTCAGGTTCGTGCCTACCCGGAATTTGTCGCGATTGATGAGCGCTTTCAGCAGCGTTTCCTGCACCAAATCCTTGGCGTCATCGGCGTCGCGGGTGAGATTCATTGCCGCCGGTCGCAGCAACGAAGAAAGCTTCTGGACTTCGAGGGTGAATTCGCCGGCGTTCATATTGTTCTGTTTAACCTTTTTGATGTGAATCTTAAACAAAGATACGTGCGCCAGAAAAAATAGTCAACGATTTGCCAAGATTAAATTCTGCCCGCGGCGGCAGAAGCCTCTTCTGAGGCTTCCAGGCCAGATTCAGGGGGGAAAAAACTTTCCAGCCAATCCATAAAATCCGTCATCCGCCGAAAACGCTGGGCCGTTGGCGGTAACGGCAGGGCTTCGTCCTGAATCTGAGCACCGTAGAGCAGCAACCCTACGGTGGGGTGCTGCCGAGCCAGCGTCGCAATGTACTCCGGCACTTCATCGCGCTCGGGCACGACGGTCAGGACGGTGAGCAGGTAATCGGGCTTGGCTAAGTCACATACCGCCTGGATATCGCGGGCCGGCACATTTTGCCCCAGATAGACCACCCGATGGCCCCGAGCGCGCAGCAAGTAGTTCATGAAGAGTAGCGCTAACTCGTGAAGCTCTCGCTCGGGTAGATAGAGGATGAACTTGCGGCCCGTAGCCGGCGGCGCTGCCACAGGCCGCTGACGATCAATGGCAACTACCACTTTCTGGCGAATCAGATTCGTAATCAGGTGCTCCTGGGCCGGGTTGATGGTACCGGTGTGCCACAAGATGCCAATCCGCTCCATAAAGGGATAAATGACCCGGAGCATCACCTTTTCGAGGCCTTCGGCTTCGATAGCACCGCCCAACACCTGTTCAAAGAGGGCTTCGTCCAAGAGCAGGGTCGCGCGCACGAGCCGCTGAATCACGTGCGACTCATCGGGATGAGGTTGGGCGGCCAAGCCCTCGACTTCGCGTGCGCGCTGTTCGGGCGTCATCTGGGCAATGCGCGAGATGCGGTACCCGTGGTCGGCTAGTACGGAGACGTTGAGCAGGATGCAGAGATCGTCTTCTCCGTAGTAGCGAATGTTGGTGGGCGTACGCTTGGGCTCCAGGAGGTTGTAACGCTGCTCCCACACCCGGATGGTGTGCGCCTTGACGCCCGTTAGGTGGGCTAACTCACGGATTTGGTATTCAGCCATCAGGGAGTAGCCCAGAAGAAGTAAAAGAGTAAATCAGGCCCGCTTGCGAGCTGCCAGCGCCCGGTACGCCGCGCTCACCCAGAGCATGCCGAAGGCGCGGGCGCCATCACGCCCCTTGGTGGCGTGGTGCGTTTTGTGGGCAATATTGACGGCGCGTAAATACGCGCCCACCGGCTTCCCAAGCCACCGCAAGCGCCGATGAATCAGTACATCGTGGACGAAGAAGTAGATAGTCCCATAGAGAGCAATCCCGAGTCCGACGCCCAACCACAGCCCACCCACTATGCACGCAGCCGCCGAGAGGGCCGCGTAGAATAGCACCACCAAATCATTACGTTCGAACGGACCGGGGCCGGGCTCGTGGTGCGAGCGATGCAAGTGCCAAAGCGGCCCGTGCAACACGTATTTGTGCATAGCCCACGCGGCGCCTTCCATCAGGGCAAACGTTAGCAGCGTGACAGCAAAAACCAGCATAAGCGGGCAAATCGGATCCGGGGCAATAAGGTATTCGCACTTCGTAACCTCTTCGAGTACGCAGATGTTTGCGGCAGCAGTTGAGGCGTAAAAAATCGCGTGAAGCCTGGACAGGCCTCACGCGAAATGGGTATGAACTCGCAAGCTACAACTCCTCCTACCTCACCACGTCAGCGGCTCCTTGCTCAAAAAAGCGTCGACCCCGCGGCGGCAGTCTTCCGACGAGCGCGCGGTGGCGTTTTGCTGGGCCGCGTAGCGAAGTGCGGCTTCAAGGGGTAGCTCCTGCACCCGCGCGATCAGGTCTTTGGTGACTTCGAGGGAGTTGGCGGAGTTTTCAGCGCACAACCGCAGCGCGAAAGCTTCGACTTGGGCGGCCAGCTCATCGGCCGGAACCACGTAATTGATCAGACCGAAGCGTTGCGCTTCGTCGGCGGTCATCAGGTCACCGGTCAGCAGCAGTTGTTTCGTACGCCCCTCCCCCACTTTGCGGAGCAGGAATACGCTAACGATGGCGGGCAGAAAGCCAATCTTCACCTCCGTATAGCCAAATTTGGCTTCGGGCACGGCAAAGGCGAAGTCGCAGAGCGTAGCCAGACCGCAGCCGCCCGCAATGGCATGTCCTTGAATTTGGGCAATGACCACCTTTTTGAGCGTATAGATTTGCAGAAAGAGCTGCATGAGGTGCGTCGAATCGGCGAGATTATCGTCGTATTCGTAATCCTGCATCGCTTGAATCGACTCCAGGTCGGCGCCGGCTGAAAACGCCCGGCCGTTGGCGCGCAGCACGATAACCTTGCAGTTATCGTCGAGTTCGGCCGCCTCAAAGGCCTGTTTGAGTTCCACCACTACATCGTAATTCAACGCATTGCGCTTTTCCGCCCGGTCGAGGGTGATGTAAGCGACGCGGTCGCGCACTTCGTACGTAAGGTAGCGCAATGCTTCG
Source organism: Hymenobacteraceae bacterium (assembly GCA_046590685.1). Classification (GTDB taxonomy): domain Bacteria; phylum Bacteroidota; class Bacteroidia; order Cytophagales; family Hymenobacteraceae; genus JANNMJ01. The sequence continues at coordinate 3,949 of JBKJUQ010000404.1, read as the reverse complement.
ATTTCGGAAGCGAATGGGGCAGATGGTAGAGCGTTCATCGGATAAAGAGTCAAGCGGTGAGAACAGATGTAAAAGCGAGCAGTGGTAATGAGGTAGAGAGTAGGTGCCTTCCAGACGGCCACTGACGGCTCAAAGTTGCTACCAGGCGCACAATACGTGCCCACGAAGCGGCAACAACACGAAAATTCGGTCAGCTGCGCCCCTGATCGGTTGGAGACGTCAGTTTGCTCGACGAACGAATGCCCCGTCCGCGCCCACATCATGGCAGCGGAAACCCGCCGCGCGCAATTCCTGCGTGCGGTAGCGCGCCCACCCAGTCGATCCGGAGCCGTCGAGCACTACCCACCGGCACGCCACCACCCGTGCCAGTAGAGAAGGCACAACCCGCGGGCGGCCGTGCACGATAACAAAATCGACTCGTATCGGCTCCGCCCCCGCTACCGGGCGTACACCAAGCGGACGGTTGAGCACGAGCAAACGTAGGCCGTGCCACGCGAGCAGACGGTTACCATCCGGCAGCACGTGTCCTACCACGCCGGGCGGCAGCCGCGGGGCCGAGGAGTTCAGGGTCAAAGCGGGCATCCAGCGAAGCTCTTTCGTACCCCGTTGCCAGAGGTGCGGCAGCAAATTGGCCCGTAAGCCGCTCAAACCGGCAGTGGAATCGGCCCAGACAGCCGAATCGGCCAATATAGTTGCGCGCAGCCCATCGAGTAGACCAACGGCCGCGTGCCGCCGTATCGAATACACGATCAGCGTACGCTCCCGGGAGGTAGTCAGCAGCACGTTAAGGCGCGCACCAACGTAGAGCGTGACGAACGCCGCGACAGCAACCAGCCACGCGCGCTGCTTTAAATGAAGCCACAGCAGACCGGCTACGAGCATACCGAACAGCAGCGCCAGCTGCCCACCGGAAAGCGCTATTCCAGTGATGACAGCACCTGGTAGCCGACCAATAATGGCTACCGTTTCATTCAGCCCGTATGTGGCCCCACTGAGCGCGTGCCCAACCCACTGAGCCGCCGCCTCCAACCACGCCGCGGATAGCCCGACCGACGTAAACACTGCTTGCCCGCCCGCCAGCGCCAGCAAACCGAACGAGGCATACAACAGGCCATTCGACCACGGTACCGCTATCAGGTTGGCGATCAGAAACTGCGTCGGCACCTGATGGAAGTAGTAAAGCGTCAGTGGAAACGTGCCTACCTGCGCGGCCAACGCCACGGTAACCCCCGCCCACACCTGCCGAGGCAGCCAGGCTTCCGGCTGCCAGCGGCGGGCAATGCGCGGCTGCAGTAGGGCAATGCTCAGCACCGCCAGAAACGAGAGTTGAAACCCGACGTCGAACAAGCTCTGCGGATCGAGCCAAAGCAGGAAGAGCGCCGCTATGGCCAAGGTGTTGAATAAGCTGATGCGCTTGCCGAGAGCTTTGCCCACCGCTACCAGCGACGCCATCACGACCGCTCGTAGGACCGATGCCGACAAGCCCGTAATCAGGGCATATCCCCAGCAGATGCTCAGCACCACCAGCAACGTCAGCACGCGCGCGCCGGGCCGGCGCTGCGTCCAGCGGCGCCCACCGAGCAATTGAATCACGAGACTGAATACCAGCGCGATGTGCAAACCACTCACCGCGAGCACGTGGGTAGTACCAGTGGCCCCGTACGAGGCTTTGAGGTCCGCCGCGAGATCATCCGTCACTCCCAGCACCAAGGCGGTGAGCAACCCGCGCTCGCGCGCCGCCGGTACGTACCGACTAAGGGTGGCGGCCAGTACGTCGGCGGTGTGCAAGCTCCACGCCTTCACGACGTTCTCGGTTTCACGCGCGAGGATAGTATAGCTTTCCGCGCCGACGAACTGCTGGTGCCAGATTTGGCGGTGGCGTAAGTATTCGGCGTAATCGAACTGGGCAGGATTAGGGGCTCCAGCTACTCGCTGAAAAGCGCCCGTCACGAGTACTACCGTGCCGTAAGGCAAGGGCTGCGCCCCCAGTTCGCGCCGCACCTGCAGCTTGACCAGGCCGGTTGCTGCCAGCCAGCGGCCGTCGCCCAGTTTTACGCGCTGGACCCGGACGGTGGTACTGGAATATTTTGGCTTCCGGGTAGTCCCTTCGGTCACGATCCCCTGCCACGCGCGGATTGGTGCGGGCAAGCGCAATAGCTGATCCGGCCGGCGCGACTCATCGCGTACGGCCGTCCACAGGGCGCCCAGGGCGACGCAGGTGACCAGCAGCCCAACGCTGTTGAGGATACGGGTATGTGAAGCTCCAGGCTTTAACCCCCGATGAGTAGCCGTCCAGGCGATAGCCGCCAGCATAAAAACCCCGCTCAGTACTTCAATCGCGGGCGCCCAGTGTTGTAGGGCCGCTTCGTAGAGCACGATGCCGAGCATCGTGGCCAGCGCGGGCCGCACGAACGGAAAGAGGCCCCAGCGAATCATTCCTTGAGCGATAGTTACCGAAAGCTGATGTAGCTAGCGGCCCCGAATAAAGCGCTCAGCGCGCGAACCAGCCGCGCACCCTGCCGAATCGGCTTTTTTCTTCACCACTATTGACCGAATATCGACGGTCAGAGCAGGGCTTGCGTAAGCGGCAGCCTGGCTCTTCCTGGCCAGGTCACGACCTAACGTTATGCGATTTCGATTAAAGTTATTTCTGTCAACCGCTGGCACTTTCCTGCTTTTGCTTGGAGCTGCGGGCGGACTGGAGATAGCTGTCGCGCGGGCCAGCCACCGGACCGCTGATGTAGCGTATGTACCCGTAACTGATGCGGACTTCGATACCAAGCGCCACCGGCTCGACGTGTACGCGCCACGCAAAACCGCTGCTCCCCGACCCATCGTGGTTTTTATCCACGGAGGCTCCTGGAATAGTGGCAGCAAGGATACGTATCGCTTTATTGGCCGGCGGTTAGCCCAGCAGGGCTACGTGGGCGTCATCATTAGCTACCGCCTCTCGCCGGCGGTCCAGGTACCCGCCATGGCCGATGACTGCGCCCGGGCCATACTTTGGACGCAGCAACATGCGGCCGAGTACGGCGGCGACCCGGCTCGCATCTATTTAATGGGCCACTCGGCGGGCGGCGGACTCGCCGCCTTACTGGCGACCAACGACTCGCTTTTCAGCCGGCGGGGACAGCTGCTCAACCCCGTACGCGGTGTGGTACTCAACGACGCCGCCGGCCTCAATATGTACGCCTACCTGCAAAAGCTCGATTATGACGGCGACGCGGCCTATCTCATCCCGTTCGGCCGCGACCCGGCCGTCTGGCGCCAGACGTCGGCTTACTTCTACCTGCGCCCGGGCCAACCGCGGTTTGTCATCTTCTTGGGCGGCGAGACGTATCCGTCGATCAAAAAAGTGGGCTACGAGTTTCAGCGACGCCTCGCGCAGGTAGCCAATCCGGCCGAGCTGATCGTTATCAAGGGCCGCCACCACGTGCCGATGGTGCTCCAGCTCTACTTCGGCCATAACATCATATACCGAAAGCTGCGCGAGCTGGTGGGCACCTGATTTCAGCAGGGTGACCGCCCTTCCATTGCTGCTGACCCGGCGCGCCGCAGCTTAGCGCAGGTGCATCTTATAGTGCGGAATCTCGCACTCGTAGAAGATCTCGCCCTCGGGCACGAACCCGTGGCGCTGGTAAAATAGCTGTGCCTGCAACTGTGCATGGAGGTACAGCAGGGCGTCCGGGTGCGCCGCGCGGGCATCGGCCATCACCTGCCGGAGCAGCACGCCGCCCACTCCTTTACTACGATACGGCGCCAACACAGCGAAGCGTTCGAGCTTCACCCCATTTTCCGTCGGTCGCCACCGGGCGGTACCCACGGGCTGACCTTCGGCCCACGCCAGATAGTGATGCGCGGCATCGTCGTGCTCGTCGTACTCCTCTTCCCGGGGTACGTGCTGCTCATCCACGAATACCAGCTCGCGAACGCGGAAGGCAAGGTCGCG
>JBKJUQ010000365.1:0-4579 GCA_046590685.1 Hymenobacteraceae bacterium | reverse complement strand
CAGCACGCCTTCGTGGCCGGCGCCGAAGCCCGCGGCTACGACGTCCTCAAGTTCGATACCCCCATCGACCCGCACTTCGTGGGCTTGCTGGAGCAGAAGCTGGAGAAGACGACCCTCAAGCGCGTCGACGCCGACCCCGCCGCCAAGCTCATCGAGAAAGACGGCGACACGCCCCCCGCCAGCGTCCTCTCCGACGACGAGACCACCCAGCTCAAAGCCACCTACGAGGCCGCCATCGCCGACGCCACGATGCAGGTGACCATCACGAGCGCCGCGCCGACCGATGAGCCCGTGACCATCACCCGCCCCGAGTTTATGCGCCGCATGAAGGACATGCAGCGGATGGGCGGTGGCGGCGGAATGATGATGTTCGGGTCGATGCCCGACACCTTCGCCGTGGCCGTCAACGCCAACCACCCGCTCGCCGCGCGCGTGCTCGCCGCCGGTGCCGACGACGCCCGCCAAACCCTGGCCCGCCAGGCGTTCGACCTCGCCCTGCTCCAGCAGGGCATGCTCAAGGGCGCGCGCCTGACCGAGTTCGTCCGCCGCTCGGTGAGTTTGCTGGGCCAGTAAGGCCCGAAGCCCAGCGGTTAGCGGCACGTAACGAGGAATGTAAACCACATTAATTTTTTCCAACCCGGCTCATTCTTTTATTACCTTTGCCCCGTCGGCGCCCCCGCTTCGGTCCGGGCGCCGGCCTTCCGGCGAGTGGTCGTAGGTAGAATCCCAGGAAGGAACGGCTGCTGAAACCCGCCTTCGCAGCCAGGTGAGAAACCGCCCGGGGCTTTGCGCCGGGCGGGTTTTTTTTGCCCGAAAGGGCGCGCGGCGCGCGGCGGACCGGCCGAATGCCCGCCCGGGGCGGCGCCACCGGAGGGCGCGCGCACGTTTTCGCCGCAACTTTGCGTTCAGGCCGAAGCACCGCCCGCGCTGCCGGTCGGTCAAGCTGCTTCTTTATCCCACTAGCGTCCTCCCGCTTGCTGCTGATTTGCTTTCTTTCGCGCTTCGCGCGCATTTCATCCGCCGGGTGGCGCTGGGCCGTGGTCGCGGCGCTCACGCTGGCGGGCACCAGCTGCCACCGGACGGTACCGTTCGATACGCGCCGCGCCGCCGAAGAGCTGGCGGTTGAGGAGGGCAAAGCGCCCGCCAAGCCCCCCGTGCCCGATTCGGCGGGCTCAGTGAGCGCGGCGCTCCGCGATACGCTCGTCACCACGAGCGACACCGTGAACGCGCCCTCCGTCCAGACGGCGCAGATGAAAGCCGACGCCGAGAAGCTCGCCAAGGACAAAGCCAAGTCGAAGGAAGACCTGAAATCGCTCGCCAAAAAAGCGGGCGGCGCGGCCAAAAAACTCAAGGGCAAGCGCTTTCTCGGCAAGCGCATCAAGAAGGGCTACGCGCGGTCGGGCTCGGGCAAGAAAGCCATCATCGAGAAATTCTACTACCTGCCGCGCTACGAGGCTCCCGACCCGTACGCGCCCGCCAAGTTCTACTACCACAAGAAGCGCAAGAAGATCTTCAAGACGGCCGTCATCGACCCGGACGTCGCCCTCATCCTGCACGGCCCCTACGAAAAGCGGCAGGGCACGGCGCTCCTCGAATCCGGGTACTTTTACCTTGGCACCAAGCACCTGCGGTGGGAGCGTTACGCGGCCAAGGACAACGTCCTGCTCAGCAAGTACCACTGGGAGAAAGGCTTCCTGCGCGACGCGCGCATCACGTACTACGAAAACTCGCGCTCGAAAATCCGCGAGGTCCTGCCCTACTACCAGGGCCAGCTCGAAGGCGACTACGTGAAGTTTCTGCCTAATGGCCAGCTCGACTGGGCGGGTCAGTTTCAGGGCGGGCGGCCGGTGGGCGTCTGGACCAACTACTGGGGATTCAAAAACCGCCGCCACTCGCAGTGGCAGTACCCGCTGAGTGAGTTTGAGCCCGAAGCCGAGCCGGTGTTGCTGCGCGAGTACAACCGGAGCGGAACGCTGATCTACGAGAAAGGCAAGGTCGACAAGCGCGAGGCCGACGCCAAGCAGCAGGCCCGCACGACGCCCAACCGCAAAGCCGGGAAAGGCAAAGCCGCCCCGAAAACCGCCACCCCGGACGAGGAAGACCCATCGGCCGACGAAGATGGCGAAACCACCGCCCGCCCGCCCGCCGAACCGAAGGCCCCGCCCAAAGGCAAAGCCGTAGCCACCAAAAAGGCCACCACCCCGCCAAAAACGCCCCCCACCGCGGCCCCCACCGATTCAGCGGCGACTACCGCGCCGGACCCCAACGCCCCCAAGCGCCCCCCCACCAAGGAAGAAGCCCGCGAGCGCGCCCGGCGGGGAATGTCGAAGTCGCGGAAGTAAGAGGGGGGTGGGGAGATAGGTTGATGTGACGATGTGCTGATTTGATGATGTGGAGATGAGCAAATCGTCACATCAGCACATCCCACCTTTCCCCTAATACCCCTTGAAGGCGTCCTTGATGTGGTAGACTTTAAACCCGTCGCCCTGCACGGTGAGGGCTAGGATGTCGAACCGTACGTCGCGCACCCAGCCCAGCTCCTCCATATACGCGTCGGCGGCTTCGTTGAGCAGCTCCATCTTGCGGGCCGTCACGGCCAGCTCCGGGTAGCCGTAGAAATCGGTCGCGCGGGTTTTGACTTCCACGAAAATGAGGGTCTGCTCGTCGGGGCTCACCACGATGGCATCTACCTCGGCGCGCCCCCGGCGCCAGTTGCGCGCCAGGATCTGGTAGCCGCGCGCGGCGAGGTACTGAGCGGCGGCTTCTTCGCCGCGGCGGCCGAGCAGGTCTTTAGCAAGCATTGGAAAGGGTGATAGATGAGAACTGAGAGGTGAGAACTGAAAGGCGGGTGGGCAGCAGGCAGTAAGCACTGGTGAAAGTTAGCAACGTACTGTCCGCAAACGCGGCTGCCCTTAAGCTCAACCTTATTACTTCTGCTCACGCAGTTCTCAGCTCTCACTTTTCACCTCTACCCCGCCGTCCTACCTTTGTGCCCCTGTTTTTTCTGAATGGAATCTTTCGTTTCGTCTTTTCCCCAGCAGCTCCGCCACGCGGCGGAGATCGGCGGCGCCGCTAATCTGTCGGTTCTGGCCACCTGGCCCCGGCCGCACCACGTAGTCGTGGCGGGCGTCGGGGGCTCGGGCATCGGCGGCGACGTCGTGCGCGGCATCGTCCTCGACCGGCTGCCCGTCCCGCTCACCGTCGTCCGTACTTACTCCGTGCCCGCGTACGTCGGGGCCGATACGCTCTTCATCGCCTCGTCTTTTTCGGGTGACACCGAAGAAACGCTCGCCGCCGTCGACGCCGCCCAAGCTGCCGGCGCGCGCATCGTGGCTATCACGAGCGGGGGCGGACTGCTGGCCCGCGCCGAGCGACACGGCTGGCCGACCATCCGAATTCCGGGCGAGTCGAAGCTGCCGCGCGCCAACGTCGGCTATTCGCTCGTGCAGCTGCTGTTCGTACTGCGCGCCGCCGGCCTGCTCGGCGACGAGTTCCAAGCGGAGCTGGCCGACGCCATCGCGCTGCTCGAATCGCACCAGGAAGCCATCCAGCGCGAAGCCCGCGACCTCGCCCACGCCCTCGCCGATCATCTCCCGATTATTTACGCCGACGCGCGCCTCGAAGCCGTGGCGTTGCGCTTTCGCCAGCAGCTCAACGAAAACGCCAACCAGCTCGCGCTGGTCAACACGTTCTCGGAGATGAACCACAACGAGATTGTCGGCTGGGAAAACCCCGTCGCCGTGCTCGCGCGCACCGCCGTCGTGCTGCTGCGTACGCCCCTCGATCACCCGCGGGTGGCCGTGCGGATGGAGCTGTGCGCGCCCGTGTTCGCCGCGCAGGCCGCTTCCGTGACGACTATCGACGCCCGCGGTGGTTCGGCCCTCGCCCAGGCACTGTACCTCATTCACCTGCTCGATTGGGCGTCCGTCTTCACGGCCCGCCTCAACGGCGCCGACCCGCTCACCGTCCCGGCGATTGATGAGCTGAAAGCGCGCCTTGCCGAGCGCACCACGTAAGTAGCGACGACGGAAGTCAGTAGCCGCGGATACCCCGGAAAAGTACCAGATTTGGGCTCCCAAAACCGGCGTTTTTGCGGCCCAGTACGCCTCCGCACTTCCTATATAAGCTGCTCACCCGGCGTACCCGGCCGCTGACCTATCCTACGCCCAAACTGGGCGCCGAAAAACGTCCCCGACCCGGCCCAAGTGGCTTCCTGGCTCCTCCAGGCCGATTCCGGCTTACCCGAAATCTCCTCCTAACCGTCCAAAAACACCTCCTAGACCGCCAAAATCTCCTCCTAACCGTCCGAAAATACCTCCTAGACCGCCGAAATCCGTTCCTAAGTACGGGAAATTTGTTCCTAAACGACCCTCGGAAAGCTCTACTTCGCGCCTGATGCCCACCGTCCGCGTTCAGCACCTCGGCCTTACCCCCTACCCCGCCGCCTGGGCCTACCAGGAGCGGCTGATGGCCGCGTCGCTAGCCATGAAGGCGGCTAACCGTGACCGGCCGGCCGCCGCCCAAACCCGCCTGCCCAACTACCTCCTGACGGTTGAGCACCCCCCCGTCTATACCTTGG
>JBKJUQ010000318.1:0-10342 GCA_046590685.1 Hymenobacteraceae bacterium | reverse complement strand
GGGTCTCTACCTACTGAGCTTGCCGCCGACGGGCTTCTTCGCCCTCGCCTTCAGCCGCTGGTGGGCGGCGTGGCGCGGCCGGTGGCGCATCGGCTGGCTGGGGCGTAAGCGCGAAGGCCTGCTCGAAAGCCTGCGCGAGGAGCGCACCGCGCTACTGGCCGAGCTGGAAAAGGCCCGGGCCGATTGGCGCGCCGGCACGGGGCGGGTGTGATGAACGGCTACGGTTTTCCCTCGAAAACCGCGTGCAGGGGCCGGGCAAATAGCCCTCCCGTCGTCGCGATGTACACGGTGTCGCGCAGCACCTCGACGCCATTGATGGTCGTGTTCTCCAATCCGTCGGTATTTAGCCAGCGCATACGGTATTGCGGCCCGTTCCAGCGGAACGTGAAGAGTTGGTCGCGATAAGCCCCTACTAGACTATCGCCCACCGGGTAGTAAGCGGCCAGTACAAGCTCGTTGGTAGCACCCGTGAAATGCTGCCAGGTTTCACCCGCATCGGTGGAGCGCACTACCGGTCCCCACTCCGCGAAGGCGACCCACTCGCCCCGCCAATGGTACAAAGCGTCGATTCCCGGCTGCGCGTCCACTTGTCGCACCGAGCCGTCGACCCCCACTTTGTACAGGCCGTGGTCGTAGAGATACACCAGAAAGTAGGTGTCGCCGGCCACCACGCCGCGCACTTCATCAAAACTGGCAGCAGAAGACCGCGGAATTTGCACCCGGCGCCCCGTGGTCGTGGCCTGGCCCCAGACGGGTGCGGAAAGGTCGGCCAGCAGCAGCGTAAAGTGCAGGGGATCGGCGGTCCGATATGGCATTAGCACCTGGCCGGCATGGTTGATCGCCATTCGCTGCCGATTGCCGCCTTGGCTGGTGATATCGAAGCCTCGGGCGCTGGCGTCTACGCCTTTGAGATTCAACCAGCTTCCCACGCCCACGGGGTTATCTGTCTGCTTAATCAGGAGGGTTGTATCGCCGCCGCCCTCTGGGAAGACGAAAACCTCAGTCCCGAGCGCGAGCCGGTCGTGGACGCTGACTGGCATCCCGCCCACGAAGCTCTTTTCGGTTCCTTGAGCACCCGAATGCGTGAATGCGGTGAGGAGACCGGGCTGTTGCAGATACAACCGAGTCCCGTTGGTGGTGCTACTAAGCAGTACGCGCTCGGTACCTGCCAGATCGCCCACGCTGCGCCAGGCCGCGCGATGCTCGACTTCGCGAATCGTCGTCACTACTTCCTTCTCACAGGCGGTCAACAGCAGGACGGCTGCCGCTATCCAGTGTCGGCGCGCGCTAACCCGAGGCCAAATCTTCCGAGCGATGGCGCCTATTTGCATCCGGCAAAGGTCCGGCAGAAAAACAGAAAAGCCCGCCCCGGCAAACCGGAACGGGCTTTCTTAGCTGGCAGAGAATCGATGCCGCCTATGCCGGCACACTCATCCCGAGCGCCTTGAGCATCGTCTCGCCGATCTCGGCGGGCGAATCGACGACGTGGATGCCGCACTCGCGCATGATCTTCATCTTGGCGGCGGCGGTGTCGTCGGCGCCGCCGACGATAGCACCGGCGTGGCCCATCCGGCGGCCGGGCGGGGCGGTCTGACCGGCGATGAAGCCGACTACGGGCTTGCGGTTGCCGTTGTCGCGGATCCAGTGCGCGGCTTCGGCTTCCATACCGCCGCCAATCTCACCGATCATCACGATGCCTTCGGTTTCGGGGTCATTCATCAGCAATTCAACCGCCTGCTTGGTGGTGGTGCCGATGATCGGGTCGCCGCCGATGCCGATGGCCGTCGTCTGGCCGAGGCCGGCTTTGGTGAGCTGGTCGACGGCCTCGTAGGTGAGGGTGCCCGACTTGCTCACGATGCCGATCTTGCCTTTCTGGAAGATGAAGCCGGGCATAATGCCCACTTTGCACTCGCCGGCGGTCATCACGCCGGGGCAGTTCGGCCCGATCATCGTCACGCCGGGGTGCTGGTTGAGCACGTTCTTCACCGCGATCATATCGCGCGTCGGAATCCCTTCGGTGATGGTGATGATGACCTTGATGCCGGCTTCAACAGCCTCCAGAATCGCATCAGCGGCGAAAGCGGGCGGCACGAAGATGATGCTCGTGTCGGCGCCGGCCTGCTGGACGGCTTCGGCAACGGTGTTGAACACGGGCCGGTCGAGGTGCTGCGTACCGCCTTTGCCCGGCGTGACTCCGCCGACGACGTTGGTACCGTACTCGATCATCTGGCCGGCGTGGAAGGAGCCTTCCGAGCCGGTGAAGCCCTGGACGATGACTTTGGAATTTTTGTTGACGAGAACGCTCATCGGGGAGTGATTGGTGATTTTCGATTGAGTGATTGAGTGATTTCTCTCAATCGAGTCAGCAGACGCTGCCTATGTTGGCAAAAGTAAGGCAGCGCGGCCGGCTGGAATAATTCGTCGGAGGCCGTCGCAGATTTGCGGGAGCGGGTTTCTAGCCGGTCGGGGTGTGTTTGGCGCCTGCGGGGGCGTGTCTGGCGCCCGTCGGAGCGCGTTTTTCGTTTGCGGGGGTGGGTGTCTGGTTGGTCGGGCCGTGTTTTTCGTCCGTGGGAGTGTGTTTCGCGGCTGCGGAGGTGTGTTTCGCGGCCGCGGAGGTGGTTTTGCGACCGCAGGGGGGTGTTTTCGGTCCGTAGGAGTGGTTTCGCGCCCGGGCGAGTGGTTTCACGCCGGAGGGGTGTTTCGTGTTGGCGGATTCGTCGCGGCCGCTTCGTCCAAATCGGTACCTTTGCAGCCGTCATCATCGGCGGTGCGGATCAGCGCGATCCGGCGGCCACTCTCCCTTCACTCCGTGTATTTCAACCACGTCATCGAGGCCGTCGGCAACACGCCGCTCGTCAAGCTCAACTCCGTCAGCCAGGGCATTCCGGGCACCATCCTCGCCAAAGTCGAGTACTTCAACCCCGGCAACTCGGTGAAGGACCGCATGGCGATCCGGATGCTGGAAGACGCCGAGAAAGCGGGCCTCATCAAGCCGGGCGGCACCATCATCGAAGGCACCAGCGGCAACACGGGGATGGGGCTGGCGCTGGCCGCCATCGCGAAGGGCTACAAGACCATCTTCGTGATGAGCGACAAGCAAAGCAAGGAAAAGCAGGACATCCTGCGCGCCGTGGGCGCTCAAGTGGAGGTTTGCCCGACCAACGTGGCCCCGGAGGACCCCCGCTCCTACTACTCGGTGGCCAAGCGTCTGAGCGAGGAGACGCCGAACTCACTCTACCCCAACCAGTACGACAATCCCTCGAACGCCGCGGCGCACTACGCCACGACCGGCCCGGAGATCTGGCAGCAGACGGATGGCAAAATCACGCACTACGCTTGCGGCGTGGGTACGGGCGGCACCATCTGCGGAGCGGCCAAATACCTCAAGGAGCAAAACCCGGCCGTGATGAGCATCGGGCTCGATACGTATGGCTCGGTGTTCAAGAAGTACAAGGAAACGGGCATCTTCGATGAGAACGAGATCTATCCCTACAAAACCGAGGGCATCGGCGAGGATATTCTGCCTAAAAACGTCGACTTCGACCTCATCGACCTCTTCATCAAAGTCACCGACAAAGACGCCGCGCTCATGACCCGCCGCCTCGCCAAAGAGGAAGGCTTGTTCGTGGGCTGGTCGTGCGGTTCGGCCGTGCACGGCGCGCTGGAATACGCGAAAGAGCACCTGAAGGAGACGGATACGATGGTGATTGTGCTGCCCGACCACGGCACGCGCTACCTCGGCAAAGTGTACAACGACGACTGGATGCGCGCCCAAGGCTGGCTGTAGCGCCCCTCCGCCGCGCCGCTGGACGGGCCGGAAGCGTCGTTCGGGCTACGTTACCGCACGGTTATGTAGAAGCGCTTGCGGCAAAAGGTTAGAAGTGGTATCTTTGGACAGTTCCCTCTTTTGAAGGGCTTACTTAAGCATGAGCCGGTACCGGATCTCTCCGACGCCCGGTGCTTTCCCCTCTTATGGCTATCCCTTCGCGTCTGCGTAAAGTCGTGCTGATTGACGACAATGAAACGACGAACTTCCTCAACGAGCGCTTGCTCAAGCGCCTCGGCGTGACGGAAGAAGTTAAGGTGTTTGCCGATGCCGCCGAAGGCTTCAGCTACCTGTGGGGCCCTGACGGATGCGCCAATAAATGCGCTAGCACCGATGCCCAAGAGCCCGAGCTGGTATTCGTGGATTTGCGGATGCCTGGGCTCGATGGCGTCGAGTTTCTGGAGCTGTATCGCAACCTCGCCCCGGCGGCCCGCGAGCGTACCAAGCTCGCCGTGCTCACCACCTCGATGCTCCCCACTGACCGGGCGCGCGTCGCGGCTTACCCCGATGTTGAGTACCTGGTCAAGCCGCTTTCGCGCGAGAAACTCGAACGCCTCTTCGCCGACTATTTTCCCCACGTGCAGTTAGTAGCGCCCGTATAGCGAAGCCGCCGCCCGCGGTCCCGGCGCGCCTGCTTCCGCCTCTACCACGTCCTCAGCTGGCTTCGAGCCGACGGAGGACGTTTGCTTTGGGGCCGGCGGCCATCAACTTAGCCGCCGGACGTCCCGTAGGCCACGGAACCGCGCCCGTCCCGTTTAGCGCGGCCTGCTGTCCCTATGCGTATTAGTTATCCGTGCGTCAACGAGACCCTCAAGTGCTCGGCGGCGCAAACTTTTCGGCTCGCTTCCTACTCCGTCGACCGTCTCCGCGCGACCGTGAGCGCTAACCTTGGCTGTCTGCAGCAAATTCTGGAGTTCAACGTCGCCCACGGGTTGCTGTTCTTCCGGCTGCCGTCGGGGATCGTGCCGTTTGGGTCGCACGAGATCAACCAGCACGACTGGGCCACCGAGTTCACCGCCGAATTTGCGGCAGTTGGCACGTACGCGCGTCAGCACGGAATGCGTCTGTCGCTCCACCCCGATCAATTCGTGGTGCTCAACTCGCTCGATGCCGACATTGTCCGGCGGTCGGTGGCCGAGCTGGTATACCAGGGGCAGCTGCTCGATTTGTTGGGGTGCGACTCCACTGCGAAACTCCAGATCCACGCCGGCGGCGTGTACGGCGATAAGCCCGCCGCGCTCGATCGCTGGGTCCGGACGTGGGACGAGCTGCTACCCGCCGGGGTGCGCGCGCGGCTGGTCGTGGAGCCCGACGACCGCCTCTATTCCCTGCGCGATTGCCTGGAGCTGCATCACCGAACGGGCGTACCGCTGCTGCTCGACAACCTGCACCACGAGTGCCTCAACCACGGCGAGCCATTTGCCGAAGCCGCCCAAACCGCCGCCGCCACCTGGCACCCCGAGCACGATGGGCCGCCCCTGATGGATTATAGCCAGCAAGCGCCCGACGAGCGGCGCGGCAAGCACCGCGCCTCGCTCGATGAAGCGCACTTTGCCGCTTTTCTCGCCAGCCTGCCGCCCAGCGTGGACCCCGATGTCATGCTCGAAATCAAAGATAAAGAGGCAAGCGCCGTGCGGGCGCTTGCCGTGCTGCGCCAACGGCAACCAGTGTCGGAAGCAGCCGCTTAGTAATCGCTAAGGATCGAGTACTTTGCGGCCCCAGCCGCACTCAGTGACGGCAGGTATCTCTCACTCTTTTTTCTTTATTCCGTGCCAGACCCTGATCAGATCATTCCTCCCGGTAGCGGCCCTACCGTGTTGCCCCTCGATGAAGTACCCGCGTCCGCCAGCGAACGCCCCCCGTACCTCAATGCCTGGATCAGCGCGCTTAGCGTGAGTGCCATCGCCGCGGAGCGAGCGGTAGCGACTGACTTACAGCAGCTGCTCACGACGCTCAACAGCCCGAACCCGAGCGCGGCCGAAACCAACTCGTTCATTCAGGATCTGCGTAACCGCGTGCAGGTATTGGCCGATGCGATGCCCGACTCAGACGACGACGGCGCTGAGCGGCCGCGCCGACGGCGGATGTCGGACCTCGCGTTCACGCTGTCGTATATGATGCTGTAGAGCGACACCTGCTCAGCAAACGGCGCGCGAATCCTCCGGTCCGGAGCAACTCGCGCGCCGTCTTTTTTTGGTCTTACTTGCCGAAAAACAGCAGCTTGGTGCCAACCACGAGCAACAGCACGGCAAATACTTTTCGGATGGTGTCGGCGGGTAGCGCATTCGCTAGTTTCCCCCCGAAAAGCCCTCCAATCACGAATCCAACGGCGATGATAAGGGCTACCGGCAGGTTGACGTGGCCATTGCGGTAGTACGTGAAAGCCCCAAGGCCCACAACCGGCATCGCCAGCACTGCCAACGACGTCCCCTGCGCTGTGAGTTGACTCAAGCCCAAGCCGAGCACGAGTGCGGGCACGATCACGATGCCGCCACCGATCCCCACCAACCCACTCAATGCCCCCGCAGCGACGCCGAGCACCAGCAGTCCCAAGACAGTCCAGATAGTCATTTGCACGGCTACGACGGCTTACGCGGGTTGGAGGATGGCGGCTGGTCGGCCGGCCGTTACGGCCGAGAATGCTTGTTGGAGGTCGGCGATGAGGTCGCGCGGATCTTCCACCCCAATGGAGAGGCGAATCATTTGCTCGGTGATCCCCATCTCGCGCTGCATCGGCGGGGTGATGTCGGAGTGGGTCATCGTGGCGGGATGCTCCGCAAGGCTCTCGGTGCCGCCCAGACTCACGGCGAGCTTCACGAGCTTGAGGGCGTTGAGGAAACGGAACGCCTCGGCCTCGCCGCCTTCGATGTCGAACGAGATCATGGAGCCGGGCGAAAGGCAGTGGCGGCGGTAGATATCGGTCTGCGCGGCGTTGCCTTCCAGGTGGCCGAGGTAGTAAGTGCGCGTCACGAGCGGATGAGCCAGGAGCCAGTCGGCGACTACTTCCGCCGACTGCGCGGCCCGCTCCATCCGCAGCTTGAGGGTTTCGAGCGAGCGCATCAGCATCCAACCGGTGTTCGGATCGCACATCGTGCCCATAAACGTGCGCATGGCTTTTACTTCCTTCAGCAGCGCTTTCGACCCGACCACCGCGCCGGCGATCAGGTCGGAGTGGCCGCCGAGAAACTTGGTGGCCGAGTACACGCACAAATCGGCGCCGTGGCGCAAAGGCTGCTGAAAAATCGGCCCCAGAAACGTGTTGTCGACCACTACCCGCACCGTTTTGTCGGCCGACGAGTGGGCCGCGGCGATCGCCACGCACGCTTCCAGGTCGATGAGGTGGTTGGTGGGGTTGGCGGGGGTTTCGACGTAAATCATCGCCAGCCGTCCGGTAGCCGCCGCTGCCTTGGCAACGATCTCCTCGGGCGACGCGGTCGGCAGAAATCCGACGGCCGTGATGCCAAAGCGGGGCAGAATATTCTTCAGAAAGAAATCGGTCCCGCCGTACACCGGCTCCGAGTGGAGCACCACGTCGCCGGGCGAGAGCAGCGCGAGCAGCGTCGTCGTGACGGCCGCCATGCCCGACGCGAACGAGGCCGCCGCTTCGGCTCCCTCCCAGAGCGTGAGGCGGTCCTCCAGAATTTCGAGGCTCGGATTATTGAGGCGGGAATAAATCAGGCCCATCTCCTCGGCCGGATCGGCCTGGCGCAACCCATACGCGAGCTCGAAAAAGGCTTTGCCTTCTTCGGCGGTGCGGAAGACGAACGTCGAGGTTTGGAAGATGGGCGGCTTGATCGCGTTTTCGCTCCACGCCGGGGCGTAGCCGTAGCTCATCATCAAACTCTCGGGCTGCATCGGCTGGCCGTCGATGGTCGTTTTCTTGTGGGCGTGCTTCATTCAGGCTGACCGATTTGTGGTGAAGGGTTTCGGTTGCCGAAGGTACGAAAATCATTTAGGGGGCGTCAGCGGTCAGCCCAATGCGCGGCGATGATTCGGCATAACTCAACCATTTGTTCGTGGGACAGGGTGCCTTTCGCGTAGTTGATGGACATACTCACAAATTGAATGTTGCCGACTACGTAGTGCAGCGGCCCTGTTCTTTTGGGGCGATGCCCTATTCTGGAGTGATGTTGTGCGGACTTTAGTCCGCCGTTTGGCACACGCAACATCTCATAAACGGCGGACTAAAGTCCGCACAACTTCCGAACACTGCCCTTGCTTGACCCGCCATACCGCATAAACGCAAAACGCCCGGTGCGGAAACCGCATCGGGCGTTTTCAAATGATTAAAAATCAATCATTTGTGGAGCTGCAGAGATTCGAACTCTGGTCCAGACAAGGAAACTGTCAAGCTTTCTACACGCGTAGTTCCGATTGGCTTGTCGGGGAATGCCAGGCTCGGACCTGGCCCTTAGCGCTCCCGTATCAACTTTATCTTACGCGGGAGTCGTTGCTCCTCCCGCGCCAGTCCGATTTTTCGACGCTCCGAACTCCGACGCCATCTGACTTAGGCTTCGGCGGAACGATGGCTAGTGCGTAGTTCTAAACTAGGCAGCCATGGCGTAGGTATACTCGCCAGTTGGGTTTTGGAAGACTTGATTTACGGGGGATTCTCCCAACCCCCGGCGTGCTTACTCGCAGTTTGCTCAAGCTGTCAATTCCGGTCAGCCCCAGAATTTGGTGTGAAAGAACGAACGGAGGCGAGCGGCCTCCGGTACAAAGGTAACGCTTTCGGCCGCCCTACCGGTTCAGGCCCGCCCGATTGTGCATAGCGGGACGGCACTCTTTTTTTCGCCGGAATCAGCAGGGTCTGCTAGCTGTACCATTTTTGACGTGTCAGAAAAAAATGGTACAGGAGCTGTACCATTTTTAAAGCTTCTGAAAAAAATGGTGCAAAGGCCGTACTTTTCTAGAACAGCTGAAAAAAAAGGCACAGCCAGCTTCGCAGCCTAACTACCGCGCCGATTTGGTGAACGCCCCGCCGCTACTGCTCGGGCTACACGCTTAGTGCAGGAAGTGGCGCACGCCGGTCGTGACCATCGCGACGCCGGCGGCATTGGCGGCCTGAATGGAATCCTGATCGCGGATGGAGCCGCCGGGCTGCACCACGGCTGTGATGCCGGCTTGAGCGGCGATCTCGACGCAGTCCGGGAAGGGGAAGAAAGCATCCGACGCCATCGCCGCGCCGCGCACGTCGAAACCGAACGCGGCGGCTTTGGCCAGGGCTTGCCGCAGCGCGTCGACCCGCGAAGTCTGGCCGACGCCGCTGGCGAGGAGCTGCCCGGCCCGGGCGAGGACGATAGTATTGGACTTGGTGTGCTTGCAGACCCGCAGGGCAAATTCGAGGGCACGGCTTTCTTCGGTGGTCGGGGCGCGGTCGGTCACGACGGTGAAGTCGGCGGCGGTTTCGCTCACCGTGTCGCGGTCCTGCGCGATGGTGCCATTGAGCAGCGTGCGCGTCAGCACGCGCGGCAGCGCCACGGGCTTGCGCCGGAGCAAGATGCGGTTCTTTTTCTGTTGCAGGATGGCGAGCGCGGCCTCACTGAACGCCGGCGCGATGAGCACTTCAAAGAATAGCTCGTGAAGATGTTGGGCGGTGGGCTCGTCGAGGGGCTGGTTGACCACGATCACGCCGCCGAACGCGGAGACGGGGTCGCAGGCGAGCGCGTTGGCGTAAGCCGCCGCGAGCGTGTCGGCCACGGCCACGCCGCAGGCGTTGGTGTGCTTGATGATCGCGACGGCGGCGCCATTCTCCGTCGGGAACTCGTCGATCAGGCGCACGGCGGCGTCGACGTCGACGAGGTTGTTGTAGGAAAGCTGCTTGCCGGCGAGCTGGTCGAATAGAGCGCTCAGATCGCCGTAGAAAGTGCCCTGCTGGTGCGGATTCTCGCCGTAGCGCAGCGCCGTGCGGCGGCGCTCGCTGACTTTGAGCGGCGGGGCGGCGGCAGGATCTTCCACCCCGACGGTGCCGAGCAACCACTGCTGAATCGCCGTGTCGTAGTGCGACGTGACGTCAAAGGCGTGGGCGGCGAGGCGGCGGCGGTCCTCCAGATCGGTGGTGCCGCTCTTGTCGGTCAGCAGCCGCGCGATTTCTTCGTACTGCTCGCGCTCGCTCACCACCACCACATCGCGGAAGTTTTTGGCGGCCGCGCGCAGCAGGCTGATACCGCCAATGTCGATCTGCTCGACCGTTTCGGCTTCCGGGGCGCCGCTGGCCACGGTTTCCTCGAACGGGTAGAGGTCAACGACAACGAGGTCGATCGGTGGAATCTGGTGTTGCTCGGCTTCGGCGACATCCCCGGCGTGATCGCGGCGTTGCAGAATGCCGCCGAAAATGCGCGGGTGCAGCGTCTTGACGCGCCCGCCGAACACTTCCGGCGAGCCGGTGTGCACTTCCACGGGCGTCACCTCAACCCCCATTTCCCGCAGGAATTTCAGGGTGCCCCCCGTGGAGTACAGCGTGACGCCGTAGCGGCGCAGCACCTCCACGAGGGGCGCGAGGCGGTCTTTGTGGTA
>JBKJUQ010000182.1:0-4619 GCA_046590685.1 Hymenobacteraceae bacterium | reverse complement strand
CCGCCGCGCAGGCGCAGCACTACCGGCCATTCGGGCCGGGGCGCACCTACCACTACAAGTACGGCACCCCTACCGTCGCCGACTCCTCGGTGTACACGTTCCGCGTCGACTCGGTGTGGCAGAGCGGCCCCGACTCGCTTTTTCGCTTCAACTACACGATGAAGTACGATCAGTCGACTTACAGCTACAGCCCGCAGCTCTGGAACCTGTTCGGCGGGCAGCTGCGCTGGCGCGCGGCCACCGGTGTCGCCACCATGGAAGCTACCACCGCCGCCGGAACCGCCGTTGCGGTACAACTGCTGACCCGCGCGGCCGTCGGACAGTCGTGGCTTTTCGCGCCTGGCATCACGGCCACGTTGCGGCTGCGGCACGCAGCGGTAGTATTGGGGCAAGCCGATACGGTGCAGGAGATTGATCTTTCCGACGGCCGCCATCTCCGGCTCGCGCGCCGGCTGGGGCTGGTCAGCGGTCCGAGCTTCGACTACTATTACTGGCTGGGTACGCCCCAGCCTTTGCCCGTCCCGCGCCCCATGCTGTTGGCAGCCGTGCCGGAGCTGGGGGTAGGTACCATGAGCCAGCGCTGGCAAGACGTGTTCGGGTTCGCTGTCGGCGACCAGTTTTTCCGCCGCTGGTACCAATGGTATCCCCAAGGGACTTGGGGCGCCTCCACCACCACCACCGGCTGGACGCGCGCCCGCGTGATTGCCCGCCGGGCGGTGGGCACCGCGTTGGAGTACGATCTGCTTGAGACCACCCAACGGACAGTGTACCAAAACTACGGAGCGGGTGGTCCGCCGCCGACTACGCAGAACCTGTTTGAACCAGCCGTTTTCCGAACGCAGAGGTTTTCGTTGGCTACCACCGGCGACCTACTCTCGTTCGCACTCGACCCGACATCAACTGCGCAGAACTGCCTCGTGTATCCCGGCAAAGTACACCCTGACTCGCTCACGGGCCGACTCCGCACGGATGCGGGCTTCAACTCGCCATCCAACTACTCGCAGTTTCAGTACGCCGCCGGCCTTGGGCGGGTGCGGAGCTCGGTCTACAACCCAGGAAGACAGCAGGAGCGGTTGGTCGGCTACATAAAGGGCGCAGAGGTGTGGGGCGATACTACCCGGCCGCGGCCGCTGGCCGTGCCCGCCACTATCGGTCGCCTGCCCGCCAGCCTCGCCCCCAACCCCGCCGCGCCCGGCGCCGCACCCGTGCTGAGTCTAACCCTTGACCAGGCGCAGGCCGTGGCTCTCACGCTCTACGATGCGCTGGGCCGGACGGTGTGGCAGCAAACCAGTACTCTAGCGGCTGGTCCCCAACGCCTGCCTGTCGCGGCTGGGGTCAACAAGGCGCCCGGTCTCTATCGCTTGCGCCTCACGCTGGCTGATGGCCGACAGACTATCCTGCCGCTGGTGCGTGAGCAGTAAATCGGTAGCCGGCACTGTCTCAGTGCCGGAGTAATGTGCTAGTCAAGCGGCGAATCACCGCCGTCTCTGAGACAGAGCCGGCCACGTCGGCCGCTACCGCATAACCAAGCGCCCCGCGCCGCCCGAAGGCAGCGCGGGGCGCTTGGTGTTACCGCGAAGTAGCCGAAGCTTACTTCTTGCCGCCAGCGGCTTTCTTGTCGTCTTCGAGCTGCGAGCGCAGACCGCGCGGGATCGCTACCGTCGCGACGGGCGCTTGCTTGTCGCTCAGGATGCGGAAGCCTTTCTCTTCCACTTTGTTGACTTTGATCGACTTGCCCAGCTCCAGCTCGGCGATGTTGACTTCAACAAAGTCGGGCAGGTTCTCGGGCAGGGCTTTCACTTTCAGCTTGCGCAGCTTCGTGACGAGCGTACCACCGGCCAATACGCCCGGCGAGGAGCCGATGAATTTCACGGGGATATTCATCTTCACTTCCTTGCCTTCCTGCAACTCCAGGAAGTCGGCGTGGAGGAGCACTTCGCTCACCGGGTGCATCTGGTAGTCCTGCAACACGGCGCGGTGGGTCTTGCCGTCAATGTTGATGCGGGCTTCGTACACGCTCGGCGAGTACACCAATTCCCGGAACATAATCATCGGCACGTGGAAGTGCACCTGCTCGGCACCACCATACAGTACGCACGGCACCATCGCATCCTGGCGAAGCTCCTGGGCGTTCTTCTTGCCGAGATTCGCTCTTTTAAACCCTACAATCTCGAGGCTTTTCATCGAAAAACTACTTTAAAGAACCGTTCGGCAGCCACCGTGGCTGCGAATCGGGCCGCAAAGGTAGGGATTTAAGAGCGGAAAAGCGAGCTGGTTTCCCGCAAAGACACGAAGGGTTCGCAACGGCGCCAAGCTGGCTTAGTGTCTTGGCGTTTTTCTTCGCGCCTTTGCGGGGAATTCGCCTACGCGATGAACAGCGACGAGATCGACTCGTGCGTCACGACGTTGCGGATGGCGTTGGCGAAGAGGTCGGCGAAGGAGAGGACGCGGATCTTGCGCGATTCCTGCCGGAGGGGCACCGTGTTGGCCACCACGAGCTCTTCGAGGACCGAGTTTTCGAGGCGCTCGTAGGCCGGGCCGCTCAGTAGGGCGTGGGTACAGATGGCGCGCACCGAGCGGGCGCCCTTCTGCATAATCAGCTCGGCGGCTTTGCAGACGGTGCCGGCCGTATCGACCATATCATCGATCAGCACGACGTCCATCCCCTCCACGTCGCCGATGACCTGCATCGAAGCAATTTGGTTGGCGCGCGAGCGCTGCTTGTCGCACACCACCATCTCGGCGCCGAAGAACTTGGCGAATCCCCGCGCCCGCACCAGTCCGCCCACGTCGGGGGAGGCGACGAGCAGGTTCGGCAGGTTCAGGCTGCGGACGTAGGGGACGAAAATGGCTTGCCCGTCGAGATGATCGACGGGAATGTCGAAGAAGCCCTGGATCTGGCCGGCGTGGAGGTCGCAGGTCATCAGCCGATCGGTGCCGACGCTCTGGATGGCGTTGGCGACGACTTTCGCGCCGATGCTCACGCGGGGTTTGTCCTTACGGTCTTGCCGGGCATAGCCGTAGTACGGCATCACCACGGTGACATGCGCCGCCGACGCGCGCTTGGCGGCGTCGACCATCAGCATCAGCTCCAGGAGGTTGTCGGCGGGGGGAAAGGTGCTCTGAATCAGGAAAACTTCGCAGCCGCGGATGCTCTCGTCGAAGGAGGGCGCCATCTCGCCGTCGGAGAATCGCTGGAGGGTGAGCTTGCCGAGGGGCTGCCCGTAGGCGGCGGCGATCTGCTCGGCGAACGGCCACGAGGCCGTTCCGGCGAAGAGTTTAACCCGTGCTTCGGTAGTGCCCATTGCCGCTGGAAGCAGGCGCGGCCGGAATGGTGGAGCGGCCCCGCTGCCCGGGCCCAAAGGTAGCCGGATGATCTTAGCCACCGGCTGACAACCGCCGATTTGCCGTCAAAAAGGTAGCGTGGGGCGGCGGCCCGCGACGAGCGCAGCGAGTTTCGCAGCGGGCTCGGCAACTGTGCTTGGTGCGCCGAGCCCGCTGCGGAAGCGCTGCCGCGCTCGCGGGCCAGCGCCCCACGCTACATTACTTGCGCTACGCCTAAAAACAGCAAACCCCGGTCGGAATTGCTTCCGACCGGGGTTGCCGCGTGCTTCAACGCGGAGGCGCTGGCGCGCCGTTTCAGGTTGTCCGACCTGGGCTCGAACCAGGACTCTTCAGAATCAAAATCTGACGTGTTGCCAGTTACACCATCGGACAAGACAGGCCAAGCGTCTTATTTCGGACAGCTAAAACCGTTGAAGCGGGCGCAAAGGTACGGCGCCCACCTTTTGCGGCGCAAGGCCAAGACAAAAAAAGCTCAGCGCCAGTCGCGCGCCGATTGCTGCCCAAGTGGTACGTACCGTTTGCCCAACTGGTACGTACCGTTTGCCCAACTGGTACGTACCACTTTAGCAACTGGTACGTACCAGTTGCCGAAGCCCTTATTCATCGGCGGCCAGCAGCAGCTCCAGGGCGGTAGCGTGCAGCTCGCGCAGGTCGGCGGTTTGGGCAAAATCATCGGCATCAATCCGGTTGGCGCCATCGGCTGTCACTTCCCCGAGCCACGTGAAGGGAACGTTCGCCGCTTGTAAGTGCGCGGCAACTGCCGCCTGGTGTGCCGGGGCAATGCTGAGCACCACGCGGCTCTGGCTTTCGCCGAAGAGGTAGGCGTCTTTGCGGAACGCCGGATCGGTGCAGACGCGAAAGCCAAGGTTGGCGGTGCTCGCCATCGCGCTTTCGGTGAGCGCCGCCCACAAGCCGCCGTCGGCGATGTCGTGGGCCGAGCGCACGATTTTCGCCGCGATCAACGCCGCGACGGCGCGCTGCACGGCCAGCTCTTCTTCGAGAATAAACGTGGGCGCGGGCGAGTTCTGGACGCCGCAGTAACTGTACAGATACTCGGAGGAAGCGAGGCAGTCGTGGGCGCGCCCGACGAGCAGAATCTGGTCGCCGGCGGTTTGGAAGGCGAGGCCCATCGCCGTCGCGCGGTAGTCGTCGAGCAGGCCGAGCATCCCGATAGTGGGGGTGGGGAACACGGGGCCATCGTCGGACGACTGGTTGTAGAAGCTCACGTTGCCGCCCGTGACGGGCGTACCGAGGGCTTCGCAGGCGCGCGACAT
>JBKJUQ010000144.1:0-3758 GCA_046590685.1 Hymenobacteraceae bacterium | reverse complement strand
GCTCTTGTTGGCGTAATCCACGGTGGTGGTGCCGGGGATAAAGCGCGTATTCTCGACGATGGAGGTGGCGCGGATGGCGTCCCAGATCTGCGGCTCCTTCTCCTTGGTGAGGTCGATGGCTTTGGCGTAGCAGCCGCCCTCAAAGTTGAACACCGAGTCAGTGGCCCAGCCGTGCTCGTCGTCGCCGATGAGGCCGCGGTTCGGGTCGGCGGAGAGGGTGGTCTTGCCGGTACCCGAGAGGCCGAAGAACAGGGCGGTGTCGCCTTTGTCGCCGATGTTGGCCGAGCAGTGCATCGAGAGCACGCCGTGCTGGTGGGGCAGCAGGAAGTTGAGTACGCCGAAGATGCCTTTCTTCATCTCGCCCGCGTAGCCGGTGCCGCCGATGAGGATCATCTTCTTGGTGAAGTTGAGGATCGCGAAGTTTTTCTGGCGGGTGCCGTCGGCGGCGGGATCAGCCTCGAAGCCGGGGGCGCAGATGATCGTGAAGGGCGTCTCGCCGTCCTGAAGGTTCGTGAAGCCGCTCTCGGGCCGCAGAAACAGGTGGTGGCAAAACAGGTTCTGCCACGCCTGGGTGTTGATGACGCGCAGGTTGAGGCGGTAGTCGGGGTGGTCGCCGGCGGCGGCGTCGCGCACGTACAGCGGCTTATCGGCCAGGTAGGCGATCATCTTGGCCTGCAAGGCGTCGAATTTGGCCGGGTCGAAGGCAATGTTCACATCGCCCCAGTTGACGGCATCCTTCGTCACGTCGTCTTTTACCACGAAGCGGTCCTTGGGCGAGCGGCCGGTGAACTGGCCGGTGTCGGCCATCAGC
This sequence comes from Hymenobacteraceae bacterium, assembly GCA_046590685.1. Classification (GTDB taxonomy): domain Bacteria; phylum Bacteroidota; class Bacteroidia; order Cytophagales; family Hymenobacteraceae; genus JANNMJ01. The sequence continues at coordinate 2,947 of JBKJUQ010000144.1, read as the reverse complement.
GCGCCGGTATCGGTCAATACGCCTTCGCCGTTGCGGAGGGCGTGTTGCACGAGCTCCTCGGGCGAAAGGTCGAAATACGTCGAGGCAGTGCGGGTTTCGGGGAAGCCGACGTACGTCAGGCGACCCGTGGTGGCAGACGGCGCAGTAGCGGCCATACGAGCGGGGGAGGGGTGAATGATGTGAAGGAGCGACGGCGGAGACGACGGAGTCGAAATTCGCCTTTCGCTTCTACAAAGGTAAAAATAAAGCCGGTTCGGGCCGGAAAAAACGTGTTTTGTCGGAACGAAATGCAAAATTTCTGCTTACCTCGGCCCAAAACTGCGATGAAAGCCGCCGAAAGCCGATTTGAGCCCTATTCGTCGTAAGGGGTTGGTGGCCTTGGCGCGGGGGTTTCGGTGTAGCTTTACCCGCAACCTATTGAGCGCTGAGTGGCCTTTGCTCCGGTTTTCGACGGTTTTTTTCTTCTCTCCCTTCATCCCTTTCCCCGTTTTCGTTGCCTATGGCTTCGCCCACTGCTACTCTGTCGCCCGCGCCGCACGGCACTTCCGGCCATCCGCGCGGCCTCTACGTCCTGTTTGCCACCGAGATGTGGGAGCGGTTCAGCTACTACGGCATGCGCGCGCTGCTGGCGCTGTACATGGTGAAGGCGCTGTTGCTCAGTAAGGAGACCTCGTCGCTGATCTACGGCAACTACACCTCGCTCGTGTACCTCACGCCGCTGCTGGGGGGCTACATGGCCGACCGCTACTGGGGCAACCGGCGTTCGATCCTGATCGGGGGCCTGTTGATGGCCGCCGGGCAGTTTAGCTTGTTCTTCAGTGCCTCCGCCTACGAGGCCGGTCAGACAGCGGTGCCGTCGGCGCAGCTGCTGCTGTTCTTTCTCGGTCTCGGGCTCTTGATCTTCGGCAACGGCTTCTTCAAGCCGAATATCTCGTCGATGGTCGGGACGCTGTACCCGAAAGGCGATTCGCGCATCGACGCGGCCTATACCATCTTCTACATGGGCATCAACCTGGGCGCGTTCTTTTCGCCCCTGGTATGCGGCACGCTCGGCGATACGGGCAATCCCGCCGATTTCAAGTGGGGTTTTCTGGCCGCTGGTATTGGGATGCTCATCGGCTCGCTCACGTTTGAGCTTTTCAAGGATAAGTACGTGGTGACCGCTGATGGCGCCCCGCTCGGCGCCAAGCCCGAGCGCGCCCCCGAGCAGACGGTGGCGCACGCTGCGCAGGTGCCCGTCACGACCGATAGCCCCGTGCGCGCCGAAACCATCGGCCAGCCGGCCGCCAAGAGCTTCGCGAGCAAGCTGCCGATGCTCATCGGCCTGTTCGTGGTGGTGTACGCCATCATCGCGTGGCTGATGAACTACGACTGGATCGGCGCGCTGGTGTTCTCGGCGATGATCGTGGCCCCGGTCACGATTCTGACTGATCCGTCGCTTACGGCCCGCGAAAAGCAGAAGATCTACGTGATCTTCATCCTCAGCTTCTTCGTGATCTTCTTCTGGGGCGCGTTCGAGCAGGCCGGCGCCTCGCTCACGTTCTTCGCCGACGAGCAGACCAATCGCCAGCTAGGTACTTACACCGTGCCGGCGTCGTACTTCCAGTCGGCCAACGCGTTGTTCATCATCGCGTTCGCGCCGATCTTCGCCATTATGTGGACCGGGATGGGCAAGCGCGGCACCGAGCCGTCGTCGCCGCTCAAAATGGCGATCAGTTTGATGCTGATGGCCGTCGGCTACCTCATCATCGCCTTCGGCGTGAAGGGCGTGGATGCGTCGACCAAGGTGAGTATGTTCTGGCTCATCACGATGTACCTCATCCACACGTTCGCCGAGCTGTGCCTCTCGCCGATCGGTCTGGCGCTGGTGAATAAGCTCGCCCCGGCGCGTTTCGCGTCGTTGCTGATGGCGGTGTGGTTCCTGGCGACGGCCGCCGGCAACAAGCTCGCGGGGGTGCTCAGCGGGCTCTACCCGGCGGGCCCGGGCGAGTTCAAGAAGGCCGCGACGGCGGGCATCGACCTGCCGGCGATCCTGAACGGCACGCAGGCCTCCACCGCCGAGGTGGTGGCCAAGCTCAAGGCGCTGGAAGTGCCGTACCAATGGCCGCAATTTCTGGGCTTTCAGATCCACAACCTGTACGAGTTCTTCATGATCTTCGTCGCGCTGTCGGCCGTGGCCTCCGTGATTCTGTTCTTCATCTACCGCAAGCTGGTGCAGATGATGGAAGGCGATGCGACCACGCCTGAGCAGGCCTAACCGAACCGAACTCCGGTGATCGTCAAACCGCCCCGCTAGCCTGTTGGCTGGCGGGGCGGTTTGCATTAATGGCCATAAACAGGGTTCAGTCCCAAACGTACCGCTCGTCCCACTCCACGCCGTGCAGCGTCAGGAGGCGGCGGTATTCGTCCTGGTAGGTTTGGGCGCGGTGGTGTTCGACCTGCTGTTCGATATAGCGGATGGTATTGGCTGTTTGGGTGTAGCCCACGCTACAAGGCGCCGTAACCGGTTTGCCAGGCAAAATCCGGTAGATTGGGCGCGGCGTGCTTCATCCACTGACTTGACAGTCGTTTCAACTCCTTGACCCAATCGGCGACGGTAACCGTCCGGCTCAGGCGTCCGAGCAGGTGTACGTGGTCTTCGACGCCACCCACTTGCAGCGATGGGCAGCCGATCTCTCCCGAGATTCCCCGTAAAAAAACGTGTAACCGCGTCCGAAGCGTCTCGTCAACAAAAAATGGCTGGCGGTTTTTGGTTGAGAACACCAAGTGGACATAGAGAGCACCTAACGATTGGGCCATCAGAATGAAAATAAGGAACCCTGAAAGGGTTCTTCTCCAAAGCCTGGGGTTGATTGCGCAGCAATCTACCCCAGGCACACGGTTGGCCCCGGCGGTTGGCCCCGGCGGTTGGCCCCGGCGGTTGGCCCCGGCGGTTGGCCCCGGCGGT
>JBKJUQ010000070.1:0-1875 GCA_046590685.1 Hymenobacteraceae bacterium | reverse complement strand
TTTTGGCGGTCCCGGAGGGACTACCATTCGGTAGAAAATCCTGCTTCCAGCCAATCCGTGGTCGCGGAGGGACTACCTGTTTCGACCAGTGCGTAAGTCCTGTAGGGGGTAGAATGTACGAGTAAACCTGCCGAATGCGTGCAGGAATCCCGCTTACGATAAAAACAAGCCGCCCCGGCCGCGCTTCCGAAGAAGCCCGACCGGGGCGGTTGCTGTTGTTGCCTTTTGAGAAGCGAGCTAGCTCGGACGAACCTGCTCCAGGACCTGCTTGAAAGCGGCCGGGTGGTTCATCGCCAGGTCGGCGAGCACCTTGCGGTCGAGCTTCAGGTCCGACTTGTGAAGGGCGCCCATCAGCTGCGAATACGACATGCCGTACTCCCGTGCCCCGGCGTTGATGCGCTGAATCCAAAGCGCGCGGAACTCGCGCTTCTTGTTCTTACGATCGCGGTAGGCGTAAGTCAGGCCCTTCTCGACGGCGTTCTTAGCAACCGTCCAGACGTTTTTGCGCGTGCCGAAGTACCCTTTGGCAAGCTTTAGAATTTTTTTCCGGCGGTGGCGCGAGGCCACCGAATTTACCGAACGTGGCATTTTACGAAAGATTGTGGCCCTGACGAGGCGACGGCAGCGTTATGAATAGCCGTGCTTTGGCGCCCGGGGCCAAGTGAAAATTGGTTGATGGTTAATGGTTGTAGGTTGCTGGAATTCGCTCGTCGGAACTATTACCCATCAACTAACAACCAGCAACTATACGAGTCCGAGCATCTTCATTACGCGCGGCATATCGCCATCGGCGACGAGGCCCCCGTGGGTGAGATTGCGTTTGCGCTTGGTCGATTTCTTGGTCAGGATGTGGCTTTTGTAAGCGTGCTTACGCTTCACTTTGCCCGTGCCCGTCACCAGGAAGCGCTTTTTGGCGCCCGACTTGGTTTTATTCTTCGGCATTAGTCAGTTAAAAAGGCGGTTTTAAAAAAACGGCAACAACAATTTTCAGATGATCAGCGGCGGCTCAACGGTGCGCAGGAAGTGCTCCTAGGCTCCGTCCTCGGCCGCGGCGGCTTGCGGAGCAGGCTCCGGGGCCGGGGCCGGGGTTAGCCGGGGCGCCGGGGTCGGAGCGCTATCCGGCCCGGATTTGACGCCCGGTACGCGCGGCGGCGTGCCGCCCGTCCCCTGCTTGGCGCTCACTTTTGGCGCGAGGAACAGAAACATCCGCTTGCCTTCGAGCTTCGGCAGCTGCTCAACCTTCGCGAGGTCTTCGAGCGCCTGGGCAAACTTGAGCAACAGAATCTCCCCGCGTTCCTTGAAGACGATCGAGCGGCCCACGAAGTGCACGTAGGCTTTGATCTTGGCGCCTTCTTTCAGGAACTCCCGCGCGTGCTTGAGCTTGAACTCGTAGTCGTGGTCGTCGGTGTTAGGGCCGAAGCGGATTTCCTTGACCACCACTTTCGTGGTTTTGGCTTTCAGCTCGCGGGTCTTTTTCTTCTGCTCGTACTTGAATTTCGAGTAGTCGATGACGCGGCAAACGGGCGGCACGGCAGTCGGCGAGATTTCAACGAGATCGAGTGCCTGCTCCTGCGCCATGCGCCGGGCCTGCTCGATAGGATAAATCCCCTGCTCGACGTTGTCACCGACCAAACGCACTTCGCGCGCCTGGATTTTGTGGTTGATCTTGAACGGCTCTTCCACTTGGGCGCGTGGAACGTACCGACGATTCTGTGCTATGGGAGTGTGGAGTTAAGTGAGCGGGGAGGGTTTGAAAACGCAAAGGTCGGACGTAGCGGCGGATTGGGCAAGTTAGATGAGTAGATGGGTAGATGAGTGGATGAGTAGGTACGAGGCCGCCATCTACTCATCTACCCATCTTGTCATCTACTCATC
>JBKJUQ010000003.1:0-3729 GCA_046590685.1 Hymenobacteraceae bacterium | reverse complement strand
GCGTCGGCCAACTACCAAACGAACGCCCGCCTGCAAGCCTACTCGGCCATGACGGCCGGCAACGTCGACGGTTTCGTGTGGCTCGCCCGGGGCACGTTCAAGCAAGCCGGCAACTACCGCAACCGCTACGATGGACCTGTCTTCAACTCCGGGTTTCAGGAGCTGGATGCCAACGGCTACGTGGGGCTCAACCGCGCGTGGGGCTACTCGCACCTCACCATCAACTCGTTCAACCAGGAGCTGGCCGTGCCCGAGGGCGAGCGCGACTCGCTGACGGGAAGGTTTCTGCGCGAAATTGGCGAAGGCGAAAACCTGACCGAGCGCCCCGCGACCGACGACGAGCTGCGGGGCTACCACCGCTACGCCCCCCGCCAGCTCGTCAACCACGTGCGCGTGGGGCTCGACAACAGCTTCGTGCTCGGCGAGTCGCGCCTGACGGCGAACGTCGGCTTCCAGCACAACCTGCGGCGCGAGTTCGAGCCGCTGCTCGGCAACGGCAGCCCCAGCCTGCAGATGCGGCTGCTCACCGGCGACTATGCCGTGCGGCTCTACCTGCCCGAGACCGCCGGCTGGACCCCCACCGTGGGCCTGAGCGGGATGGTGCAGAGCAACGAAAACGAGGGGAAGGAAGCGCTCATCCCCAACTACGTACTCTTCGATGGGGGCGTATTCGGCCTCCTCAAGCGCTCCTTCGGCCCGGTCGACGTGAGCGGCGGCGCGCGCTACGACCTGCGGACGGTCTCGGCTACGAACCAGCCCGACGCCGATGCCGCCGAGGAAGGCCTCGACCCCGAGCTGCTCGCCCGCTTCGCGTCGTTCGATCGCACCTTCCGGAACGTATCGGCGGGCCTCGGCGCCGCCTGGAACGTGAGCGAGCGCCTGACCTTCAAAGCCAACGCGGCCCGCGGCTTCCGGGCGCCCAACATCGCCGAGCTGGGCTCCAATGGGCAGCACGAAGGTACCCTGCGCTACGAGCTGGGCGCCACCGACCTGCGCGCTGAAACGTCGTTGCAGCTCGACGCCGGCCTTGCCTACACCACCGACCACATCAGCTTGCAGGTGGATGCTTTCCGCAACCGGATTCAGTCGTACATCTACACCCGGCGGGTACTGAACCGCGCGGGCACGGCCGATTCGGTGTCCGGTGAGGGTACTACGGTGTTCCGGTATCAGCAGGGCGATGCCGTGCTCGTCGGCGGCGAGGCGACGCTCGATCTGCACCCGCACCCGCTCGACTGGCTGCACTTCGAAAACTCCTTCTCGATGGTGCGGGCCGAGCAGCAAGCCGTCGCGGCCGACGAGCGGTATCTGCCGTTTATTCCCGCCGACCGGCTGCAATCGGAGCTGCGGGTGCAGTTCCCCGCGGCCGGCGCTCACCTGGGCCACCTCTACGCGCGCTTCGGCGTGGAGCGCACCTTCCGGCAAGACCGCTTTTTTGCCGCCTACCGCACCGAAACCGGCACCCCCGGCTACACCCTGACCAACGCCGGGCTCGGCGCCGATCTCGTCGACCGCAAGCGCCGCACCCTTTGCTCAATCCACCTGACGGCCACGAATCTCTTCGACGTGGCGTACCAAAGCCACCTGAGCCGCCTCAAGTACGCGGCTGAGAACTACGCCACCGGCCGGCGCGGCATCTTCAACCAGGGCCGCAACGTGAGCTTGAAAGTGGTGATCCCGCTGGTATTGGCCGGGCGGTAGATCAACCGCCGTCCGCCGCTGAAGTGATACGGGGAGTATGCCGGCGGGCCGGCGGCTTGGCTTGCCGGCGCGGAGGTTGAGGAGTGAGGCTGCTACATTCGTCCCCGATGGCTGATACTCCGCAAGGCATCCTCGTCCTCATCGGCGGCTCCGAAGATCGCGGGCCGGCCAACCAGCGCCCGCCGCTCGCGGAGGTGCGGCACGACTACATCGACCAGGAGATTCTGCGCCTGCTCGTGCACCTCACCGGTAAGCCGCAGCCGCGCATCGGCGTGGTGGTATCGGCCTCTAACCTGCCCCACGAGATGGCCGACATGTACGCCCGGGCGTACGCGCACCTCGGCCACCACGACCTGACGTTTATCGACCTGCGCCAGCCCGAGACGCCCAACTCCGCCGAAGCCCTCGACTGGCTGCGGGCACTCGACGTGGTGCTCTTCAGCGGCGGCGATCAGGAGCGAATCGTGGAGCAAACCGAAGAAACGCAGTTTCTGGCCCTGTTGCACGCGCGCTACCGGCATTCCAGCCTCGTGATCGCGGGGACGAGCGCGGGCTCGATGGCCTTCCCGCGGCGGATGCTCGTGGCGGGGTCGCCGGCCGAGGCGATGCTCAGCGGCGACGTCGAGCTCGCCGACGGCCTCAATCTGCTCGGCGGCTGCTTGGTGGATACGCACTTCGTGAAGCGCGGCCGGTTCGGGCGGCTCACGCAGGCGGTGCTGCTCAGCCCGCAACACGTCGGCATTGGGCTCGGCGAGGATACAGCGCTCGTCGTGCGCCACGGCACCGTGGCCGAATGCGTGGGCTCGGGGATGGTGGTCATCATCGATGGCCACGAGCGCGGCCCCTCCAACGTGGAGGTCGCCCCCGAAGGTGCTCCGCTCTACGTGGCCGATCTGCGCGTGCACTGCCTCGTGCGCGGCAACCGCTACGACCTCGCCGCGCGCCGCTTCCGGGTGAACTGAGCCGGGTGCCGGGTGGTTTGCGCGGCGATCCAGGCAACCCTCACCCGTGGTGCGGGCTCCTGGGAGCGTCGGGGCGCCGCCCGCAAGGGTACGCCACGGCTCGTGTTTTTTTCAGTGAATGTAGCAAAGACGCCGGTCCGTGACCGGCGTTTTTCTTTTTGGGGCCAGTTACTGACTGGGTGGGACGGTGGACCGTATTTTCGCCGCCCTATGCGATACGCTTGCTGCTTGCTGTTCCTTGTACTCCTGGTCGCCACCGCCCGGCCAGCCACCGCCCAGCGGGGTTGGCGCGCGGGGTTGCTATTGAGCGGCAACGCCAGCCGCTTGGGCGGTTACGACGCCGGTGAAATGACCGAGGAACGGGCGGGTTTCGGCTACGGCGCCGGCCTGACGGTTTGTTATGGCCTTGGGCCGCGCCTGACCGCCCGGCTCGACGTGCGGCGCGCGCGCTACGATCCGCGCGTGTGGGGCAATTTCCGCGATGAGGCTAATATCGATTTGGGGGATGGTTACCTTCACCATCGCACGGAGCGCCTGACGGTGCCGGTGCTAGCGCAGCTGCTGCTCGCGCCGCACTTCTACCTCGTAGGTGGCCCGAGCCTGAGTTACGTTATCCGGCAGCGCGACGTCTTTTTCAACGACGACGGAAGTGAATTTCGCCGGCTGGGCTACAACGACTTCACCTCACAAGTGCGCCGGATCACCCCTGGTCTGCAAGTCGGCACCGGCGTAACGTTCGCAGTGGGGACCCGCGCGAATCTGTTCGCGGAGCTGACGTATGCCACGGCCGCGGTGCAGGGCTTCCGGGCAGGTTTCCGCTCCCTCGATATTTCCGTAGACCCAGAGCAGTGGTACCCGCCCGCTACGCCCCAGAACGCCTGGCAGCACACGTTGGCTTTCACCGCAGGCTTCCGTTTTGGCGCCGCCGCAGAGTAAGCCAGCTGTCGTAGTCCTGATCCGCGTAATCTGCTAAATCCGTTCAATCCGCGGTTCCGACAAAATGGACTACAAAGACTACTACAAAGCCCTCGGCGTCGAGAAGACCGCCACGGCCGACCAGATCAAG
>JBKJUQ010000172.1:0-2753 GCA_046590685.1 Hymenobacteraceae bacterium | reverse complement strand
CGGAGTCAATGTACGAGATGGCTCGTACCGCGAAGCTCCAGCTTCGCCCGGCGCGCGGCGTGAAGCGAAGCTGGAGCTTCGCGGTACGGCCGTACACTAACCCTAAATCCGCTCTAGTCCTTAGACCAGCTGATACTGCGGGGTTTTGGGCGGTTACCTTTGGATAGTCTTTTCCCTCTGTGATGCCCTCCAAACACCTCGTTTGCCTCGACGCCCCCACGCGCACCGATTTGGAAACGCGCTGCTCTTGCGGCCAGCACGCCGCCCGCCTGCTCGTCCACGCGCGCATCCTGCTGCTCACCGATTCGAGTCCCAACGGGCCGGCGTGGACGGATGAGAAAGCCGCCGAGGCGCTCGCCTGTAGCCTCGCGACCGTCGAGCGGGTGCGCCGCCGCTTTGCCGTCGACGGCCTGGACGTCGCCCTGCGGGTGCGCAAGGCCGTGCCCGGCCGGCCGCCCAAACTCGACGGGGTGGCCGAAGCCCATCTGATTGCCTTGGCCTGCTCCACGCCCCCCACCGGCCGGGCGCGCTGGACGGTGCGGCTGCTGCACACCCACTTTGTCGAGTTGGTCACCACACGCCAGTTGCGCGCCCCGCCGGTGGGACGCGAGACGCTGCGCCAGACGCTTAAAAAAACGTTTTACAGCCCCAGCGCGTGAAGCAGTGGGTCGTACCGCCGGAAGGCTCGGCGCGCTTCGTGGCCGATATGGAGCGCGTACTGGCCGCCTACGCCCTTCCCTACGACCCGCGTATTCCGCTCGTATGTCTCGATGAGCGCCCGTGTGTGCTGACGGGGGAAGTGCGCCAGCCGCTGCCGATGCAACCGGGTCGGCCGCTGCGCCAGGATGCCGAGTACGTGCGGGGTGGGATGTGCTGCCTGTTCCTGGCCTTTGAGCCGCTGCGCGCCTGGCGCCAGGCGTGGGTGCGGCCCCAGCGCCGCCACCTCGAATTTGCCGAAGTCGTGGCGCATCTGGCCGACGAGGTGTATCCGCACGCCGCGCACATCCGGCTCGTATGCGATCAACTCAGTACCCATTCGGCGGCCGCGTTTTATGCCCGCTATCCTCCCGAGCAGGCGCGGCGGCTAGCCGAGCGCGTCGAGTTCATTTACACGCCGGTGCACGGCTCGTGGCTCAACGTGGTGGAAACCGAATTCAGCGCCCTGGTGCGCCAGTGTATCGGCCACCGACGGCTCGGTACGCTGGCGGCGATCGACGAACAGGTGCAGGCGTGGATAGCGGCTAGAAACAAGGCTGGCGCAACGGTCGAATGGCACCTGACCACCGACCAAGCCCGCGAAAAGCTGCGCCGGCTTTACCCCTCAATTTGACCTGGCCTAAGGACTAGGCAGTGAAATACGACGAGCTGCGGCGACTGATTGAGGCCGATGGGTGGGTGCAGGTCCGGCAAAGCGGGAGTCATCGGCAGTACAAGCACCCTTCCAAGCCAAACTTTGGTTACGCTCGCACCTCACCGGTGGTCCGACGATGTACCGCCCGGTACCCTCAGTAGCGCCCTCAAACAAGCAGGATTAAAATGAATCACTTCGCGAAGAAATATCTCGTCGTTTTCGAGCCCTCCGCCACTGGGTTTTCGGCCTATGTGCCGGACCTGCCGGGCTGCATTGCCTCCGGCGATACCCTCGAACAAACGGAACAGAATATCCGCGACGGTATCACCTTTCACCTGGAAGGAATGCGGGCCGAAGGAATACTGATCCCGGAGCCCGTCAGTCAGTCGCGGGTGCTGGAAGTCGTCGGTTGACGCACATTGCTCGTCGGGACTAACGAAAAAGGCCCCGCACGTTTCCGTGCGGGGCCTTTTTGGTACTCGGAGTGGAGAATATCGGAGTCGAACCGATGACCTCTTGCATGCCATGCAAGCGCTCTAGCCAGCTGAGCTAATCCCCCGAGCGCATCCCCCGGTCGGGGATGATGTTGCAAAGGTAAGAGCGCCCGGCGCAATCCGCCAAACAAAAAACGCCCGCCGTGCGCGGCTCCGCTCCGCCACCGTCCGGGGGCGGACCTGAAAAATACCCCGCAAAGGGTATTGCAATAACCCGCCAGCACGCCGCATCTTTGCCGCATTCTAGCTCCTGAATGTTCCGGCCGCGGCCGGTCGCATTCCCCGCCCCGCTCACTGGGGCCCCTGTTCCGCTGAAAACCCTTGGTTCTGTCACCCCGCCGGCGGCTCGCCGCTGGCTTTAACCCCCCGTTTGTTGTATGGCGACCCCGTACCGCGCCGCGTTCGATAATTTCTTTCTGACGCTGCCCATCTCGCGCGTCAATTACAAGGCGCTCGCTACCTACAGCCTGCGCACCGCGCAGGGCGCCGGCCTGCCGGCCACCTTCACGCCCACGCTCAGCAGCCTGAGTACCCACCTCGACTCGTTCGATGAGAACCTGATCGAGAGCCTCGACCCCACGGCCGGCACCACCGAAGCCTTCAAGCGCGCCCGCAAGACGTGGCTCGCGTTCGTCGACGATACGATGAAGGACCACGTCACGCCCAAGCTCCGCAAAGCCGTCGCGTACGCCGACTTCAAGAAATTCGGCAAAAGCAAGCTCAGTAGGCTAACCCAGGACGCGCTGCTGACGGAGTCGAAAGCCCTGCTGGTGCTCTACGCCGACCACGTCGCCGCGCTGGGTGTCCCCACCCTCGCCGCCGCCGCGAAGGCCGCCTACGACCCGATGACCGCCGCCGACGCCGTCCGCGACGAGCAGGAAGGTGACCTCGACGACGCCCGCCTCGCC
>JBKJUQ010000535.1:0-13271 GCA_046590685.1 Hymenobacteraceae bacterium | reverse complement strand
ACCCGGCCGAAGTTGGGTCAGCTGTCGGCAACTAAAGCGCTTGCCGCTTCGCAGCGTTACGAAGGGCGCGGGTCAGAATCTGACCCGCGCCCTTCGTTATTAATGGGTTCGGCTTTGTCACGACCTGATAAGGTTTTTCTTTTTCAGAGGAGTACTGTAATTATTTACCGGTCGTTGGCGACTAATACCAGCAAAATCCACTGCTGTGCCACCTGTTTCACCTCTCGCGTTCGAGGAAGCCTTACACCACTACGACGCGCTGTTGAAGCGCGTGTGCCGGCTGTATTGCCCGGATTTCGCCGATCGGCAGGATTTGTACCAGGAGATCGTAGTGCAGCTGTGGAAGGCGTGGTCGGATTTTCAGGGTCTGGCTCAGCGCAGTACCTGGGTGTACCGCGTGGCCCTGAACGTCGCTATCACCCAACGGCGCCGGGCGCGGCCCACTTCGCACTCGCTTACTGAAGCCACGGTGCGCGCGCGGGCGGAGGCTTCTCCCAACCCCGAGCCCGACGATTTGAGCGACCTCTACACGGCCATCGACCGCCTTTCCGACGTGGAAAAGGCGCTGGTGTTGCTGCGTCTCGAAGGCCGGCCCGATCAGGAAGTAGCCGATATTCTGGGCATCACCCCCAACAACGTGCGCGTGAAAATGCACCGCGCCCTCACCAGACTCCGTCAGTTTTTAGTCCCTCCCCGCCCATGATCTCCCCCACCACTCCCGATTTTTTCGCTGATCTAAGCCGCCGCTGGCAGCAACAAGCCCTTTCCCCGGCCGATACCTCGGCCACCTGGCGCACGCTGCTGGCGCGCGGCTCCGACAGCCCGGTCGCACAGATGACGCGCAGCGCGTGGATCGAGCTCATCGGCGGCTCGCTGCTGACGCTACCGGTTATCGCGGTCCTACTGCACCTACCAGGATTGGCCGGACGGGGGCTGGTGGCGGCAGTAAGCGTCATTTCCGCGTTCTCGCTGTGGTATTATTACCGCCAGCTCCGGGCCTTGGGGCGGCTACAGACGGTGGGCACAGCGATGCGCGCCCACGCAGCCGCGCAGTTAGTTTACCTCCGCCGACTGCTGCGCCTAAGCCACAACGCAAGCCTGACCGTGACGGCCGCGGCCGGCGGTGCTATGCTGTACGGCTTGGCGCGGCACCTAGCTCCGCACCTGCCCGCGCCGACTGCCGACCGCCTGCTACTAACCGTCGGCTTGTCGGTGATTGTCGGGCTACTGATCACGCACTGGTGCATCCGGTGGCATAATCAGCGGACCTACGGCCGACACCTCGACCAGCTCGAAGCGATTCTTCAGGAATTGGACGAGGAGCCAGCGTAGCCGCGGCGACAGATATAGCCAGGACTTACGCACCCGAGTAATTTACCCTCTGAACAGCGCTTCTTGGCATCCCCGTAGGGGATACCCCGGCGCACGAGTGCGTAAGTCCTGATAGCGTCACCTGACGGGCGCGGCCCGCTTGGGTTGCGGTCAGAAGTCGGAAAAACTCTATTCGGCCGTGCCGTCGGGTTTTCCGTACAAGGCTCACCATGAAAAACACCTTCCTCACCCTCGGTTTATTTTTCTGCGCGAATGTCTCGGCCATTGCCCAGCTCTCGCCGCCCACTGCCGCGCCCGCCGACAGCACCGCGAAGCCTCAGACGGTGGCCGCGCCCGCCCAGTCGGGGATGGTCGTGCAACGCGTCACGACAACTCCTACGCCCCGGCCCATGCTCACCGCCGCTGACTCGTCCAGCGAGCGCGCCCGGCGCGAAAACGCGCGCCAGCTCCGCAAGTCGCTCGAAGAGCGCAAGGCCGCGACCGCCGTCGCTCCCGCTCCAACCGTGCCCGCGACGCCCGACGGCCACGCCGACTCGACTGAAATCAAATCCCGCGAACGGATACGCGAGCAGGAGCACCAGCGGATGATCAAGGAAGCGCTTCAAAAGAAGGGGTATGCGCGCAAGCAGGCTAAAAAAGGCGCCGCCACATCGGCCGCCAGTTCCAAGTCAGAGAAGGCGAAGCGGAAATAGATACCTGTTATTCATCCTTGCCGGTCGTACTCGCCGATTACTAGCTGGTAAATACCAGTCGGTAATCGGCGAACTGCGTAGGAGGCAGAATGAGCGCTTCCTCCTCCTTCGTATTCCTGCTACCCGGCCTGTTTCTGTTGACGATCGGCACCGCGCGGGCGCAGCAGCCCGCGGCCGGCGGCGACTCCGTCCCGGCGGTCACGATTGAGCGCGTGGTGTATGCGCGCCCGGTGAACCCGATGCTGACCGCCGCCGATTCGGCCCGCGAGCGCCTGCGCGTCGAAAACGCGCGGCGCCTGCGCCAGACCGGTAAGAACAACCCCGCCCACCCGCTCACGCCAGCCTCCGGGCAGCTGCCAACCACGCCAACCGACGCCTTAGCGAAGCCATCCAAATCGACGGAACCCACCCCGAGCGAGCTGGCCAAGGACGCCCGCCGTCGCGAGCAGGCCGCCCGCGAAGCGGCCGAGAACGAGAAAAAGCGCGAGAAAACGCTCTACAAGCGCGCGAAGAAAAGCAGTTAGAGCTTGAACGGGACGAGCAGCCGGCTGGTGGCGGTAGACTTGCCACCGCTCCCGACGCCCGCGAGGGCGAATAGCAGGAAGCTCCGGTGGCGAGTGAAACGCATAGCGGAAGGGGTGTTCGGGCGCACTCAACTGCCGGCCCCGACCGGGAAAGCGCGGTCGTCTACGGCGCCGTTATAGTGATTTCTCGAAGCACACGCTGTTTTCGACGTGCAGGTACTGGCCGTAGTTGGGAATCCGGCGGTAACCGCTCTTGGCGTACAGGGCAATGGCTTCCGGTTGCTTCTTACCCGTTTCGAGGATGCACCGCGCGTAGCCCAGCTCGCGCGCCCAGCCCTCCAGCTCCGCCAGCACTGCCGTGGCGATGCCGTGCCCGCGCGCCGCGACTTCGACGTACATCCGCTTGACTTCCACCGTACCAGCCGCCTCCAACGGTTTGATAGCGCCGCACCCCACCGGCCGGCCGGCCTGGTACGCCACCACCACGTGCCGAATCGCCACTACCTTGTTGTACTGGGCGTAGAACGCGTGCTCTTCGCCATCGAGCACCGCCAGGGTGTGGTCGAGCAGCTGGACGAGGGCGAGGAAATCAGAATCGGAAGAGTCGGTGCGTTTCAGGTCGAGCATCGGAGCAAGCTGGGCGAGGTGGCGGTTTGTCGGGCAAAGATGTTGGTAGCGTCTCGATCAGGATATGACCGCGTCACCAGAATAGCCGTCGCAGACCCAACAACAATCCTCCGTTTATACCTTTCCCGCATGTTTACCATTCAAGATCTAGTGGCGATTGAGGGTACAGCCACTCTACGTAAGCGCCAGTCAACCTTTATCGTTGTCGAAATAAACGGCAATTTATTCCGCGTTAATTTCTTTCGTAAGTGTGAGTTTAATCTGTTGGCATACGCGACTGGACGGTTGAGTTATCATATCAATCACCCGCTACTAGTAGACTACAATGAGGGCACCATTACTACCTACATTAACTCTAGAGCGGCCGATCCAGAAGCGTTTATCCAAGATTTACAGCAAGAGATAAATAAAATTTTTCAAGGTTGGCGTGACTGGCGTACTGGCTTTTTCCTGAACGACCCCGAGGGAGCTACCAGCCTTGCTGTTCAAAATTTACGCGTCGGAAGTGGGATTCTTACCGATCAACTACCCGTTCCTACTCATGACTGCTTGATTAACGTCTGTCAAAAGCATGGCGTAGAAATAAAGTCCTTCGGTGGAATTCGCCCCGAACGCCAATGCGCGCTCTTATTTATTGGTGCTACCAGCTATGTAATCGCGGAAGCGTTTCAAGTGAAGTTAATAGAATAGAAAAGCCGCCCCCACCTGCTTTCTCCCAGCACGTGGAGGCGGCTTTCTGTTCGGTGCAACCCTACCCTACCGGCGGCACCTCGCCGGTTTCCTTCTTCTCCTTCACCACGTTCCAGTTGAGGAATTTGGGGTCGTAGAGAGCTTTGACCAGTTCGGGTTCGTCGACGTGCAGCGTGCACTGCTGGAGCAGGTTGAGCTTGAGCTGGCGGGCGGCTTCGACGCGCAGCTTGCCTTCGCGGGTGCTGGCGCCCTGCACCTCGCCTTCCTTCTGGCCTTTGGCGGTGGCGGCGGCGTCGAGGGCATCTTCAAGGGCAGCGGCCTGGGCGACGAGCGCGGCGGCCTGCGGGCCGAGCCGCGGCTGGAGGGCCGTGACCTGATCGGTGAGGACTTCGAGGATTTCGGCCGCGTTGAGGGTGGTGAGCTGGTGGAACTCGGTACGGCCCTTGGGGAAGAGCAGCTCGTACTCGGCCGATTTCTCGCCCAGGTGGTAGGCAGCTTCCTTGTGCAGCACTTTGGTGGCGAAAGCGGTCGCGTCGGCCAATACTTCCGTCACCGAGCGCACTTCGCCGTGGCGCTCCACCAGGAAATTGCGCTGGCGCGCCAGCAGCGTGCCGTAGGCGGCGTGGTGCGGTTTCAGCGCGCCGATCAGGGCGGCGTACCGGCCGGCGTCGTTCTGCCCTTCCATCCGGTGAAGGCAGGTGCCGAGCAGGTCGAGGAAGTCTTCGCGCGCCATTCGCACGGTAGCGAAGGGGTTGTCAAGAAAAAAGGAGATCATCCTGTTTGTTGGAGTGAAAAAACCTGAAATGGAGTGCTCAAGGAGTTGGTAGGCAACGGCAACGGCTGGAGATCGGGCTCGAAAGCGTTGGCGAGTGCCTGCAAGCGGTGGTACTCGACCACAAACCCATTCGGCTGGTCCTGCAAGCGCTTGAAGGTGCTCGCGAAAGGGTTCTGGTCCTCCTGCAAGCGGTTGCAAAGGCTTGGCAATCGATTTCCTGCCGGCTTCAACCGCTTGTAGTGGCTTCCGAATCGATTCGGAAACAGGTGGTTTTGGGCCTCAAAAGAGGCACTTTCCGAATCAATTCGGAAAACCGGGGAGGAGGCGGGGCGCGGGGTGGCAAGCGCATAGCGGCGGAGATTGGGAAACCGGGAGCGCCCCGCACCGCGCGAGGCTTTTCCTACCCCTTAATGGAAAAACGCTCGAAAACTTAATGGGTACCCGCGTAAGTTTTTTCGCCAAAGCCCGTAGCGACCTGATAGTCAGGGAGAAATTTTTTTCATTGGCGACCGATCGCGCCGGCCGGCCGCGGGCCGGAACCCACCAAAAAGCCCCGACTGCGCGTGCGCAATCGGGGCCTTGGGGGAAGAAAATACGGGCCGCCGCCGGCGGTGCGCGATCGCCGAAGTCCTCAGACGCGCGTCTCGGCCAGCACGTCGATGAGGGTCAGGTCGGGCACGCTGCCCAGCAGGGTGAGCGCGTGCAGGGCGAGCTGCTGCGGCACCCGCCCGATGAGGTGCTTGAAGCGCCCGCCGTTGTCGGCGAAGGTGTCGAAGATGCCGTACTCGCCGGAGGCGAAGCGCGCGGCGAACCACGTGGTGGTATCCGGCTCGTCGAGCACCAGCGCGCGGCCGTCGCGCAGGAACTGCTCGACGTCGGCGGCGTGCCCGTCCTTCGCCGCGAAGGTGAGCAGAATGGCCTTGGTGTTGGGTTCGGCCGCGGCGGTGGTGGGCAGGATGTGGGCGAGCACGTCCACTTTTTCGATCTGCGGCGGGGTGGCGAACAGCGCGTCGGCGTGGGCCATGAGGGCCTGCGCGACGGGCCCGGTGAGGTGCGCCTCGCGACCGGCTTCGTCGGGGAAGACGTCGAAGATGCCGTAGTCGCCGCGCCCGAAGCGGATGGCGAACCACGCGGTGGTGGCGGGTTCGGCGCGCACGAGCGGCACGGCCGATTGGAGAAATGCCTCGACGGCGGTGTCCTGACCGGGCTTGGCTTCCAGGCGCACGAGTAATCCTTTGCTGACCATTTGAATGGGGTTTAAGGCAAGCTCAACGCGCGGACTGGCGGAGGGTTGTGCGCGGCCCGGGCCCGGCTCGCACCCGCAAGGTTTCCGGCAGATTACGGCGGTGGCCGCCGGCTACTGGCGGGCGGGGGGCATCTTTGTGTGGCGCGAAGCCGCTTCGGCCGCTGCGCGCCCGCTGCTTTTTCCCATCTCCATCCATTTCCGTATGCTCCCACGCTACTTGCTTTTCCCGTTTCGCACCCTGCTCGGACGAACACTCCGGTTGGGCGCGCTCGCGGCCGGACTGGCCGCCGCCGCGCCCGCGGCCCACGCCCAGGGCGTCATTGGCACGTACTCGTTTACGGGCGCGGTGGGCGACGAATTCACGTTCCCCGTCGATGCTCAGCCGACCAACGCCACCTTTAGCCCGGCACGGCGCGGCAGCGGCCTGACGCCGAGCGTCTCGGCGAACCGCTTCGCCGCTACCGGTTTCACCCTCGACTCGGTGGCCCGCGATACGGCGCAGTACTTCGCTTTTCGCCTCACCGCGACCGGCACGGCGCGCATCGATCTCGATTCGCTCACCTTTGTTGAGCGGCGCTCCGGCACCGGCATCCGCCGGTACGAAGTGCGCTCGTCAGTCGACAATTTCGCCACCGCGCTGGTGAGTGTGAGCGTGCCCGACGACACCAACACCCGGCCCGGGCTGCTGGGCCTGGGCGCGGCCTTCGCCAGCTTGCCGACGGTCGAGTTTCGCGTCTACGGCTACGGCGCGGAGGCAACCGCCGGCACCTGGCGCGTCGACGACGTGCGGTTTGTCGGGCAGGTCGGTACCGGCGGTCCGGTTTCCCCGCCGACGCTGAGCTTCGGCGCCGCCACCCGCACCGTGGGCGAGCCCGACGGGACCCTCCAGGTCGCGGTGACGCTGCTCAATCCGAGCGCCACCACCGCCACCACCGTGCAGGTGGCGCTGGCCACCCCCGCCGGCTCGGCGACCCTCGGTGATGACTACGACTTCGTCGCCCAGACCCTCACCTTTCCCGCCGGCAGCAGCACGCCGCAGGAAGCAACGCTGACGATCCTCGACGATGCGCTGGCCGAAAGCGACGAGAACATCGTGCTGACGCTGCGCAACCCGAGCGCGGGCGCCGTGCTCGGCTCGACCTCGACTACCACCCTCACCATTACCGACGACGACGGCCTGCCGCTGCGCACGATCGCGTCGGTGACGGTCAACGACGCGACCGGAATTCCAACTGAGCTCAACCAGACCGTGCGCCTGCGCGGCGTTGTCGTATCGCCGAACGTGCGCACCACCGGCGGTTACAGCGTGGTTCTGGTCGACGCCACCGGCGGCATCACGCTCTTTACCACACGCGCCATCAACGGCGGGCAGGCGCTCAGCGTCGGCGACTCGCTTGAGGCCAGCGGCGCGATCATCCAGTTTCGGGGCCTGACCGAAATGGGCCTCGACACCTTCGCGCTGCTGGGATCGAACCGGCCGCTGCCGGCCCCGCGCGTGGTGACGGTGCTCGATGAGTCGACGGAGTCGGAGCTGGTGCAGATCAACGGCCCGCTCACGCTCGTCAATCCCGCGCAGTGGACCAACACCGGCTCGGGCTTCAACGTCGACGTCACCGACGGCACGAACACGTACGCGATGCGCATCGTCGCCGCCACGAACATCTTCGGCACGCCGCCCCCGACCGACCCGTTCCTGCTGATTGGCACCGGGGGGCAGTTCGACACCACGGCGCCACTGTTTGAGGGCTACCAGATTCTGCCGCGCTCACTGGCCGACATTCAGCCCATCGTGAGTAGCCCGGCCGCCGTGGCGTTCGGCACCGCCACCCAGACCCTCGGCGAAGGAGGTGGAACGGTGACGATTCCGGTGACGATCACTAACCCGAGCGCGACCGAATCCACTACCGTAGACGTCACGATCGCCGTACTCGCCGGCTCGGCCACGGCCGGCGCCGACTACACCTTCACGACCCAGACCCTCACCTTCCCCGCAGGCAGCAGTAGCACGCAAAACGCGACGCTGACGGTACTGGAAGACGCGCTGGCCGAAGGCGCCGAAACCGTTCGCCTGATGCTCGCAAACGTGAGCGCCGGCGCGAGCCTCGACTCGGCCGCTTTCACCCTCACCATTACCGACAACGACACGACGACTCTCCAGTTCGCGGCCGCCACGCGGCGGGTGGGCGAAGGGGCGGGCACCGTGCGGATTCCCGTGACGCTGCTCAACCCGAACCCGACCCAGGCCACGACCGTGACGGTTGGGCTGGCGACGGCGGCGGGCTCGGCCACGGCCGGTACCGATTACACCTTCGTCACCCAGACCCTCACTTTCCCCGCCGGCTCGTCGGCAGCGGTCGACGCGGTGCTGACCGTAATTGATGACACCGAGGATGAGAGCGACGAGACGGTCATTCTGCAGCTCACCGCTCCTTCGAGCAACGCGCGGCTGGGCGCCGGCGCCCGCTTCACCCTCACGATTCAGGACAACGACACGACGATCATCGCGCCGGCCGTGGCCTTCGGCTCCGCCACCCAGACCCTCGGCGAAGGCGGCGGCACGGTGACGATTCCGGTGACGATCACCAACCCGAGCGCGACCGAATCTACTACCGTTGAAGTCGCGCTCGCCGTACCTACGGGTTCGGCTACGCTCGGCGCCGACTACACCTTCAGCACCCAGACGCTCACTTTCGCCCCCGGCAGCAGCACCGCGCAAAACGCGACGCTGACGGTGCTCGAAGACGCGCTGGCCGAAGGTGCCGAAACCGTTCGCCTAATGCTGCTGAACGTGAGTGCCGGCGCGAGCCTCGACTCGGGCGCCTTTACGCTGACCATCATCGACAACGACACCACTACCCTCGGCTTCGCCGTAGCGGCGCGCACCGTGGCCGAAGACGCCGGCCTGGTGCAGATCGCCGTGCGCCTGCGCAACCCCTCCCCCGCGCAGGCAACCACCGTCGAAGTCGCTTTAGCGCCGTTACCCGGTACGGCCACCACGGGCAGCGACTACACCTTCGCGACCCAGACGCTCACCTTCGCCGCCGGCGACACCACCGCTCAGCTCGCCGCGCTGACGGTGCTGGAAGACAGCATCGATGAGAACGACGAGACGGTGCAGCTCACGCTCCGCAGCCTCGGCGCTGGTAGCCAGATCGGGATCGCGCAGTTCACGCTGACCATTACCGACAACGACACGACCCTCGTGCCGACCCCGACGCTTGCCTTTGGCCCGGTGCCGGCCCGCGTGGCGGAAAGCGCCGGCACGATTCAGATTCCGGTGACGCTGCGCGACGCGAGCGCCACGACCGCCACCACCGTGCAGGTGCGCCTGGCGGCGCCGGCCGGGTCGGCCACGGCCGGGGCCGACTACACCTTCAGCTCCCAGACCCTCACCTTTGCCGCCGGCGACACCACCCGGCAGTTCGCGACGCTCACGATCGTGGACGACGCAGCGGACGAAGGCGACGAGACGATTCTGTTCGCCCTCGACAGCGCCAGCGCGGGAGCGGTGATCAGCAGCGGCTCGCTGGCGATCACGATTCAGGACAACGACACGACGATCATCCTCCCGCCGGTCGTGACCTTCGCCGTCGGCACGCGCCGCGAGCTGGAAAGTGCCGGCACCGTGCAGATCGCGGTGTCGATCGCGAACCCCAGCGCCACCCAGCCCACCACCGTGCAGGTGCGGGCCAGCGCGGGCACCGCCACGCCGGGCGTCGACTACACCTTCGCCCCGCAGGTGCTGACTTTCCCCGCCGGCTCGACCGCGACCCAGACCGCGGTGCTGACGTTGATCAACGACGGCCGCGTGGAGCGCACCGAGTCGGTACAGCTCGTCCTCGACAGCGTATCGGCGGGCGCCGAGCTCGGCCCGATCACGGCGCTGGAGCTGCTGATTCAGGACGATGACACGGCGCGCGTGCGCTTCGTGCAGGCCACCCGCACGGTGGCGGAAGGCGTCGGGACGGTAGCGGTAGGCGTTGTGCTGTCGGCGCCGGTCGATACGGCCGCCGTCAGCGTGACCGTTGCGCTGGCGACGCCCGCCGGCTCGGCCACGGCCGGCACGGACTACACCTTCACGTCCCCAACCCTCACCTTCGCTGCCGGCGACACCACCGCCCAGCTCGCTACGCTGACCCTTATCGACGATGCCGTGGTGGAGCCGACTGAGACGGTCGTTCTGGCCCTTGTTGGTACCAGCGAGCGGCTGGTCGTCACGATTCTCGACAACGACACGAGCGTCGTGCAGTTCGGAGCGGCGGCGGTTACCGTGCCCGAGAGCGCCGGTGTCGGTGCGATTCTGGTGTCGCTGACCACCGCGAGCACCGACACCGTACGCGTGGACGTAGTGCAGACCGGTGGCACTGCCACGGCCGGCGCCGACTACTCCTTCGTCACCCAAACGCTGGTTTTCGTGCCCGGCGCCCTTAGTCAGATCACGAATCTGACCATCATCAATGATGCGACGGACGAGCCCGACGAAACGATCGTGTTCACCCTCCAGAATCCCACGGGCGGAGCGGTCGTCGGGCCGACGAGCACCTTTACCGTGACGATTGCCGACGACGACGCGCCCGCGCCTCCCGTAGTGCCCCTGATTACGATCGGCGCCGCGACCGTCAACGACGCCGCCGGCGTAGCCGTGCTGCTGGGTCAGGCCGTGCGGGTGCGCGGCATCGTGACGGGCCCGAACATCCGCACGGCCGGCTACCAGACGTCGTTGCAGGATGCCGGTGACGGCATCGGCCTGTTCCGCTCCACGACCCTCGGTACGCAGACTATCGCGCAGGGCGATTCGCTCGAAGTCATCGGCGTGATCAGTCAGTTCAATGGCCTCACCCAGATCTCGATCGACTCGTTCCGCACCTTAGCCGTGGCCCAGCGCCTGCCGGTCCCGCGCTCTTCGAGCGTGCTCAACGAAACGACGGAGTCGGAGCTGATCGCCTTCAACCGGGGGCCGTTCACGATCGTCAATCCCGCGCAGTGGACCAACCTGGGCTCGGGCTTTACCGTCGACATCACCAATGGCACGGATACCTACGCCCTGCGCATCGTGCGGGGGACCGACGTGTACGGCTCACCCGTACCGACTACTGGGTTCAACCTGATCGGCATTGGCGGTCAGTTCGACAACGCGGCGCCGTTTGATGAGGGCTACCAGATCATCCCGCGCTCGCTGGCCGACTTCGACTTCGTGACCGGCACGGTCGACGAGCAGCTCGCGCTGCGTTTGGCGCTCTACCCCAACCCGGCCACTGAGCGGCTCACCATCCAGGGTATGGCTGCTACCGCGACCATCTTCGACGCCCTGGGCCGCCCCGTGCTGACCACCTCCCTGCCCGGCGGCACCGCCACGGTGCGCGTAGCCGACCTGCCCGCCGGTGTGTACGTAGTCCGCGCGGGCCGCGCTACCCAACGGTTCGTGAAGCAGTAAGCAACTCCATCGACCGGTTCGGCCTTACAGACCGCACCCTGAGCCAACGCCCGACTGCCGTACCGGCAGTCGGGCGTTGGCGGGTAAAAGGGCATCTGCTTCAACAGTTTCCGCTGCACGCCGCCGGCGCTCGCCAGCACGCGCGGTGGAAGCTATCTTTACGGCGGAGCCGGTTGGGGCGGGCAGTAGTCCGCGCCAACCGGCTCCCGGCCGCTTCCGGCAGGGGGCGGCTTCGCTTTGTCTACTGATTTTCGCCCGCCGGCCGCTGTTATGCTCCGATTTCGCCCCACGCGCCTTGCCGCCTTCTTCGCGACACTACTCCTGCTTTTCAGCACACCGACGCTGCTGTTCGGCTGGGGGTTCTGGGGGCACCAGCGCATCAACCGCGCGGCCATCCTGGCGCTGCCCGACGCGATGCGCGTTTTCTACTACAACCACGCCGACTTCATCACGGAGGAATCGGTGATGCCCGACGTGCGCAAGCACGCCCTGGGCGACCGCAACGAGGGTCCGCGCCACTACGTGGACGTCGAGGAGTTCGGCCGGCCGCTCGACCAGTTCCCCCACACCCCCGACGAGGCGCTCACCGCCTTTGGCCCCGTCGAGCTCGACAAGCACGGCCGCCTGCCGTGGGTGATTCTGGAGCTGCACGGCAAGCTCACGAAGGCGTTCCGGGAGGGGAAGAAGTCCGACATCCTGCTGCTGTCGGCCGACCTGGGTCACTACCTCGCCGACGCCCACATGCCACTCCATACCTCGTCGAACCACGACGGTCAGCTCACGGGGCAGAAAGGCATCCACGCGCTGTGGGAAGCGCGCCTGCCGGAGGTGTTCGGCGCCAAGTACGACCTGGAGGTCGCCGCCCCCACCGTCATCGCCGACCCGACGGCCGAAGTCTGGCGCATCATCGCCAACAGCCACGCCGCCGTCGACACGATTCTCACCGTCGACAAGAAGCTGCGCACCGAGCTCGGCGAGAAGGGTCTGGTGGAAGTCGATGAGGCCGGGGTTCCCAAGAAGAATCGCTTCGGCCAACCGGTGCATTCGGCGGTGTATGCCGAGCGGCTGCACACGGCCCTGCGGGGCATGATCGTGCGCCGGCTGCGCGCGTCGATCTCGGCCACGGCGGCCTTCTGGTACACGGCGTGGGTGCAGGCCGGCCAGCCCGACCTTAAGGGAATGGACGCGGCGGCCGTAACCCAGCGCAACGACTTCCCGCTGCGCGACGAGCTGCGCCGCCTGCGCGAGCAGGGCGACCTGCCCGAGCTGGTGCCCATGCGCGAGTACTAAGCGCGTCGTCCGTGCCCTTCTTGCCCGCTATGCTCCGCTCCGTTCACGTCACGCGCTACGTCGCGCCCCTGCGCGAGGGTGGCTCGCTGCCGGCGCTCGTCGAGGCCGACGATGAGTACCTGTATGTGCTCAAGTTTCGGGGAGCCGGGCAGGGCCTCAAGGCGCTCATCGCCGAGCTGATCGTCGGGGAGCTGGCGCGGGCGCTGGACCTGCGCGTACCCGAGCTGGTGTTCGCGGAGCTCGATGAAGCCTTCGGGCGAACCGAGCCCGACGAGGAAATTCAGGATCTGCTGCGCGCCTCCACCGGGCAGAACCTAGCGCTGCACTACCTGAGTGCCGCCATCACCTTCGATCCGCTCGTGACGACCGTAGGCGCCGACGAAGCCTCGCGCGTGGTGTGGCTCGATGCCTTCACGCTCAACGTCGACCGCACCGCGCGCAACACCAACCTGCTGCGCTGGCACCAGGAACTGTGGCTCATCGACCACGGCGCGGCGCTGTACGTGCACCACATCGGGCCAGGCTGGGAGGCCGTCGAGCGGCGGCCCTTCCCCCAGATTAAGGATCACGTCCTGCTCCCGCGCGCCACCGGGCTGACCGCCGCCGACGCGCTGGCCCACGAGCGCCTCACCCCCGAAGTGCTGCGCGAAATCGTGGCGCT
>JBKJUQ010000405.1:0-15944 GCA_046590685.1 Hymenobacteraceae bacterium | reverse complement strand
GGCCGCCGCCGATGATAACTGTCTGAACCACCGATTGACGCAGATTAAGCAGAGTGCACGGATTACGGGGCTGTTTACTTGCCGACAAGATTACGCACCATTCCGTTGGAACGCGGTGGCAAACCGACCTGGCGGCAAGGTTGATGAGAATTGCGTAACGCACCTTTGCGGCCCGTCGCGCCACCTTTGCGCTCGCGGCGGACAGCGCTCGCAATTACCGCCCTTTCCTTGGTTCTCACGCGCGATCACATCCTGGCGGCCTTGGCCGAAATCGACCGCGAGCGTCCGCCCCTGCCGCGCTCGCTCGGCTACGACGTGGTGTACCGCGGGCGTCTCTATCCGCCCGTTCAGGTAATGCGCATCGCCCACCGCCTCGCCACCGGCGTGGATGAGTGGCCGATTCCCGGTGGTGCCCAAACCAACAAATTGCTCGAGGCGGCCGGCTTTACCGTGGTGAGCAAGAAGCAGCTCGCCCTGCTGAAAAATCAGCCGCTCGACTCGCTCGAAATGCCCCCGCCGCGCGATGTCGCCGACGAGCTGCCGGACTTGCCCACCCCCGCGATTCCCGTCGAGAAGCGCGCTTTCTCGCTACGGGAACCAGCGGAGCTGACGGTGGCGGCCGAGCCGACGTCGCGCACCGAATCCGCCGCCACTGACGAGCTGACGGCCGACTTGTTTCTCGACCCCGCGCGCTTTCAGGAGCTATTGGAGGTGCTGCGGCATCGCAAGACGCTGGTGCTCCAGGGCCCCCCGGGCACGGGTAAATCGTTGCTGGCCCGGCGGCTAGCGGCGGCGCTCACCGACGCCCGCCGAACGGAAACGCTGCAGCTCCACGCCGCTTCGACCTACGATGATCTGCTGATCGGTTACCGGCCGGTGCCCGGCGGCGGCTTTGGTCTGCGCGAAGGGGCGCTGCTGCGCCTGGCCCAACGCGCCCACGCCGACCGCACGCACGCGTTCGTGCTGGTGCTCGATGAGCTGACGCGCGCGCCCCCCGCGGCCGTGTTTGGCGAGGCCCTGACGCTCTTGCCCGCCGAGGCCCGTACGCCGGCCTACGCGTTGCGCCTGCCCACCGCGGCCCTCGATGCCCCCCCCCTTTGGCTACCGCCGAACCTCTACCTCATCGCCACGCTCAACCCCGCTGATCGTACCCTCGCGCCCCTCGACTACGCGCTCCGGCGGCGGTTTGCTTTTGCCGACGTCAGCCCGGAGTTTGGCGCGCGCTTCCGGGCCTGGCTGACGAGCCACGGCGTCCCGGCCGATTTTGCGGAGCGGCTCGCAGCCGCCCTGTCGGCTGTAAATGAAGCAATCGCGGCCGATACCGCCCTTGGTCCGGGTCTGCGCTTGGGCCATTCTTACTTTACCGATCCGCCGCCCACAGCGCCCGCCCAATGGCTGGCTCGCATCGTGGAATTCGATTTAGGCCCGCTGCTCGACGAGCTTTTCGCCGACGAGCCGGCCACGGCGCAGCGTCACCGCCGCCGGTTGTTGGGAGTCGCCAGCGTTTAGGCGGGCTCCGGGGCATCGGCCGCCGTGCGGGCCAGGCGGGTGGCGATGATCGCCTGGCGCGCCTCCGCCGGATCGTGGACGCGCAGGATGGCGGCCCCGTGCCAGACCGCCAGCGCGTGCAGCGCCGTCGTGGCGGGTAGGGCGTCCAGCGGCCCCGGGCCGAGGCCGGGTGGCCGGTACGTCATCCCTTTCCGCGAAAGGCCCACGAGCCACGGCAGCTGGAGCACGGCCTGTAAGTCGGGGAGGCGGCTGAGCAGCCAATAATTCTGCGCGACGGTTTTGGCGAAGCCCAGGCCGGGGTCGAGTAATAGGTCGGTGATGCCTTCGGCCCGCGCGGCGGCCGTGCGCGCGCTAAAAAAATCGAGCAAGGCGACGAGTAAGCCCCCCGCCGCCGAATAATCGGTGAGCGTCGCCATCGTCTGGGGGGTGCCCCGGCTGTGCATCAGCACGAGCGGCACCCCCGGAAAGGCGGCTACGGTAGCGAGCATCGCCGGATCGTGGGTGGCCGCCGTGACGTCGTTGATGAGATCGGCCCCGGCGTCGAGGGCGGCGCGAGCCACGGATGCGCGAAAGGTGTCGACCGACAGCAGGGCTTCCGGGAAAGCGTGGCGGAGCGCCTGCACGGCGGGGAGTACCCGGGCCGTCTCGTCGGCCTCGGGTACGTCGGCCGCCCCCGGTCGTGTTGAGTAGCCGCCGATATCGAGGAAATCGGCGCCCGCGGTGAGTAAAGCCTCCGCCCGGCGCAGGAGCTCCGCCTCTTCGCCCAGCGCCACCCGCGAGGCGGCGTAGAACGAGTCGGGGGTGAGATTGAGGATGCCCATGACGGGCACATCGGCCAAGGCCACGAGGCGTCCGCCGACTCGCAGGGTCTGGGGCACGGCGGGGGCGGCGGCGAAGGGTAAACTTTGCGGCGTCATCGGGGCGCAAGTTGCCCCCGCGCCGCTCTTCTCCCCGTGAATCCGCAGACGCTTCCCCAGTTCACCGCCGAGATCGCCCGCTGCCGCGAGCTGTTTCTGCTCAAAACGGCCGATTACGGTACCGCGTGGCGCGTGCTGCGCCCCGCGTCGGTCACGGATCAGCTCTATATCAAGGCCCGGCGTATCCGCTCGATCGAAGAAAAAGGGACCCAGCGCGTAGCGGAGGGCATCGAGAGTGAGTTCGTGGCGTTGGTTAACTACTCCATCATCGGTCTGATGCAGCTGGAATTAGGCGAGGCGGATCCCGCGGAGCTACCGGCCGCTACCGTAGCCGCGGCTTACGACCGGCACGTTACGGAGAACCTGCGCTTGCTCGACGCCAAAAACCACGATTACGATGAGGCATGGCGCGAGATGCGGCTTTCTTCGCTCACCGATCTGATTCTGATGAAGCTCCACCGCACGCGGCAGATTGAAGACCAGCAGGGGCACACCCGCGTCTCGGAAGGCGTGGACGCCAATTACCGCGATATTCTCAACTACGCCGTATTTGCGCTCATTCGATTGCGCGCGGCCGCCGCGTAAACTTGCATTCGCCAACCTAACCACCAGCCGGGCCGTTGTGCCGGATTCGTCTTAACGCCTCATAATCTTATGTATCTCCGCCTGCTGAGCCGCTTTTTCTGGATTTTAGTCGGCTCGGTGTTCATCTTCTCGGGGCTCATCAAGCTCAACGACCCGGTGGGCACGGCCATTAAGCTGGAAGAATACTTTGAAGTATTCGCCCACGATTTCGGCTCGTTCTTCCTCGCGTTTCGGGGCAGCTCCCGGTTTCTGAGCATTTTCCTATCGGCGGCGGAAGTCACGCTCGGCGCGGCGCTGCTGCTGCGCTACCAGCTCCGGATCACGTTGTGGCTGCTGCTGGGCCTAACCGTGTTTTTTGGCCTGCTGACGTTCTACTCGGCCGCCTTCAATAAAGTGACCGATTGCGGCTGCTTCGGCGAAGCCATCAAGCTCGCGCCGTGGACGTCGTTCTGGAAAGATATGGTGCTTCTGGGGGGCGTTATCTTCCTGCTGCGGACCCACGAGCGCTGGCTAAAGCCCTATAACCGCCGTCCGCTGATCGGCACGGTGCTCGTCACGAGCGCGGCGGGGGTGGCGGTAGGCATTGGGGTGTGGGCCCTAGGGCATCTGCCCATCGTAGACCTGCTACCCTACGCCCCCGGCAAAAACATCGCGCAGCAGATGAAGCCCGGGGAGGCGCCGCGTTACCGCTACACGTTCACCAAGGCCGACGGCTCTACGGTAGAGTCGGAGAAGTACCTGATGGATTCGACCCTCAAGTACAAGGCGATGGAAGTGCTCAATCCGGCGGAATCGAAGCCCAAAATCACGGACCTGCGCCTCTGGAACGATAATACTGAGAATTACGAGCAGGAGCTCGTGAAGGGCAATAAGCTGGTCCTCATAATTCAGGGGTTTGAGAAGCTTGACCGCGACCGAATGCCTTCCATCGCGGAGCTGATGCGCCAGGCGGCCGGTTCCTCGCACCACATTCAGCCGCTTATCCTGACGGCCGCCCCAAAAGCTGATTTTGAGATCTTCCTGAAGGAAAAAAAGCTGACCTCTCCCTATTACTTCGCCGACGCGACGGTCCTGAAAACCATGATCCGCTCGAACCCGGGCATTATGCTCCTCCAAAACGGGCGCGTAGTTGATAAGTGGCACTACCACGATCTGCCAAGCCTGCGCGGCGTGGAGAAAGGGTTGGAGAAATAGAGGTGATGAGGTGAAAAAGATGTGTTGATGTGGAGATGTGTTGATGTGAGGATGAAAATACCACACCCGTCGCCGCATCGTCACATCGTCACATCGCCACATCATCACATCCTTCGGAAGTAATGACCTCCTTCCTCCTTCGTCGCCTTTTTGATGGCTTGCTGGTGCTGTTGGGCGTAGCCCTGACGGTCTTCGGGCTGTTCGCGGTACTCCCCGGCGACCCCGCCGCGCTGCTGGCGGGTCAGAGAACCGATGCCGTTACCCGCGCCGCCATTCGCACCGATCTCGGCCTCGACCGGCCGCTGCCCGAACAGCTCGGTCGGTACCTCAATGACCTGGCGCCCCTTTCGATCCATTCGGATACCGACGCTAACCGCGCCCGCTACGGCTACGCGCGCTTGTTTGGGGTAGGCGGCGGGCGGGCCGTCGTGCTCAAGGCGCCGTACCTGCGCCGCTCGTTCCAGAGCCAGCGCCCGGTCCTCGCGATTCTGCTCGACCACCTGCCCGGCACGGCCGTGCTGGCGCTCGCGGCGCTCACGTTCGCGGCCGTCGTGGGGATTGGGCTCGGCATCGTGGCGGCCCTGCGGCCCTACGGCTGGCTCGACCAGACGCTACTGGCCACGTCGGTGCTCGGCATCTCCGTGCCGAGCTTCGTGGCGGCCATCTTCATTGCCCTCACCTTCGGGTTTTACTGGGCGCCGTGGACGGGTTTGCCGCTCACGGGCCAGCTCGTGGAAATTGACCCGTTTACGGGCCCGCACGTGGTATGGCGCAACCTGGTGCTGCCGGCGCTGGCCCTCGGCATCCGGCCATTGGCCGTCATCACGCAGCTCACGCGCTCGTCGCTGCTCGACGTACTCCGGCAGGATTATATCCGCACGGCGCGCGCGAAAGGGCTTAACACGCGGCAGGTTATCGTCAACCACGCGCTGCGCAACGCCCTCAACCCCGTCGTCACGGCCGTCAGCGGCTGGCTGGCGAGTTTGCTGGCCGGCGCCTTCTTCATCGAATACATCTTCAACTGGAAGGGCCTCGGCGCGGTGACGCTGCGCGCCGTCGAGAACCTCGACTTCCCGGTCGTGATGGGCGCCACGATCTTTGTCGCGGGGCTGTTCGTAGTCGTCAATATCCTCGTCGACGTACTCTACGCCGTGCTCGACCCCCGCGTGAAGCTGGGGTAGGCGCCCGGCAAATCCGCGGGGAGGAAAGGTTCAGCTGTTCCCGCGCTCCCCGCGCCGCCGGTGGGTTGTGGATCAAAGGTGCCGGCCACTCACCGGCCGCCGGTGCGTCGTGAGTCAAAAGTGCCGATCACTCACCGGCCGCCGGTGAGTCGTGAGTCAAAAGTGCCGATCACTCACCGGTCGCCGGTGAGTCGTGAGTCAGAGGTGCCAGCCACTTACCGGCCGCCGGTGACTTATCGTTCTATCTTGCCCACTCTACCCGCTCTTTTCTGATGCCCTTTCAACCTTCCCGTTCCCGCTGGCTGCTGCTCACGCTGATCGCCCTTGCGCTGATCGTCTGGTACGCGCTGCATCAGGCAAGCCCCCCGCAACCCGACACGCAGGCTTCCGTCGCGCCTGACTATGCCACCGAGCGCGCCGCGAAAGACTCGATCTGGCGCACTGCGCCCGATTCACCCCTGCCGGATTCGCTCAAAGCGCGCTTTCGCGGGTTGGCGTACTTCGCCCCAAACGACTCGTTCCGCGTCGCCGCCACGTACACGGCCCTGTCTACTCTGCAACCGCTGCTCGTGCCGCTCACCCACCGGCTCGCCCCCGAGCCCTACGTGCGCGTCGGGCGGCTGCAATTCGTGCTGAATGGTCGAAGCTGCACCCTCACGGCTCTCCGCCGGCCCGCCGAGCCGGCTACGGCCGCGCTGTTCGTGCCGTTCACGGATGCCACCACGGGCCGCGCGACTTACGGCGGTGGCCGCTACCTCAACCTGCCGGCCCCGGCCGTGGATCAGACGGCCGTTACGCTCGACTTCAACCTCGCCTACGCGCCCACCTGTGCCCACGCGCCGGACTACGAGTGCCCCGTACCGCCGAAGGAAAATGCGCTGCCCGTGGCCGTGCGGGCCGGCGAGCGGTAGTTTTGCACTGAGCAATGAGCAATGAACAATGATCAGTGAGCAATGAGTAATTGTCGCTGGCTATTGTTCATTCCTAATTGTTCATTGCTCCTTGTTCATTGATCATTCCCGATGAAGATTTCCCTCGCCTGGCTCACCGACCTGTACCCCGCCGCGGCCGACCATTCACCCGCCGAGATCGCGCGCCTGCTGACGGGCGCGGGCCTGGAGGTAGAGGGGATTGAAACGATGGAGCGGGTGCCGGGCGGCCTGCGGGGCGTGGTGCTCGGCACGGTGCTGACGTGCGCGCGTCATCCCGACGCCGACAAGCTCTCCGTCACGACCGTGCGCCTCGGCCCTGCCGAAACCGATGTGAAAGCCATCGTGTGCGGGGCGCCCAACGTGGCGGCCGGCCAGCGCGTGGTGGTGGCGACGGTGGGCGCCGAGCTGCACCCGACCGGCGCCGAGAAGCCGCTCGTGATCGGCAAGTCGAAGATTCGCGGGCAGGTGTCGGAAGGGATGATCTGCGCGGAAGATGAGCTGGGCCTCGGCACGAGCCACGCGGGTATTATGGTGCTCGACACCGACCTGCCCGACGGCACCCCGGCCGCGCAGTACTTCGGCCTGGAGGCCGACACGGTGCTCGAAATCGGCCTCACCCCGAACCGCGCCGACGCGGCCTCGCACTTGGGGGTGGCGCGCGACCTGCGCGCACTGCTGCCGGGTACTGCGATTGTGCTGCCCAAAGGCGCCGACCTGGATAATCACTCCATCCCGCAATCACTCAATCGAAAATCTATCGACGTGACGGTGGCCGACCCCGCCGCCTGCCCGCGCTACGCGGGCCTGAGCGTGCGCGGCGTGACGGTCGGGCCGTCGCCGGAGTGGCTGCAACGCCGGCTGCGCGCCATTGGGGTCGGGCCGATCAACAACGTAGTGGATGTCACGAACTACGTGCTCCACGAGCTGGGCCAGCCGCTGCACGCCTTCGACGCCGATAAGATTGCCGCCGGCGAGCTGATCGTGCGCCGCGCGGGCGCGCCCACTCCCTTCACCACCCTCGACGGCGTGACGCGCACGCTGCATCCGGACGATCTGGTCATTGCCGACGCTACCGGCCCCCTCGTGCTCGCGGGCGTCTTCGGGGGGCAGCGGGCCGCCGTTTCCGCCGAAACCACCAACATCTTCCTCGAAGCGGCTTACTTCGACCCCACCACCATCCGCCGTGCGTCGCAGCGCCACGGGTTGAAGACGGATTCGTCGTTTCGCAACGAGCGTGGTACCGATCCCAATGCGCCGCCGCTGGCCCTTGCCCGCGCCGCTTACCTGCTCGCCGAAGTGGCCGGCGGAACGGCTCAGCCCGACCATCAGGACCACTACCCGGCGCCTATCGGGCCGCACGTCGTCAACTTCAACCTGAATCGGGCGATGCGCCTGATCGGGCAGGATTTGGGCGAAGCGCGCGTGCGGGAGCTGCTCGCGGCGCTGGAAATCGAGATTGCCGCCGAAACCGGAGCCGACTGGTCGCTCCGCGTACCCGCCTACCGCGTGGACGTGACCCGTGAGGCCGATGTGGTGGAAGATATCCTGCGCCTGCACGGCTTCGACAACATCGCCCTGCCCGCCCACGCGGCCGCATCCTATGTAGCGCCCACTCTCAAGCCCGACCCCGACCGCCTGCGGCGCACCCTGAGCGAGACGCTGGTGGGGCGCGGCTACCACGAGATCGTCACGTCGTCGCTGACCTGGAGCGGTCACTACGAGGCTACGCCCGGCACCCGCCCCGACCTCGTGCGTCTCGCCAACGCCAACTCCGCCGAGCTGAACGTGCTCCGCCCCACCCTCGTGCCGACCGTGCTCGACGTGCTGCGTCGCAACGTCAACCGTCGCCAGCGCGACCTGAAGCTCTACGAATTCGGCCGCACCTACCACCTCAAGGAATCGGGCGCCACCACTGAGCGGGAGATGCTGCTGCTGGTGCTTACCGGCCAGCGCGAAGCGGAGTCGTGGGCGCGGAAGGCCGAGAAAGCCACGTTTCACGACCTCGCCGGCACCGTCCTGGCCGTGCTCGCCCGGTTGGGCCTCCGCGAGCCGCTCCAGCAGCCGCTGGCTGACGGCCACCCGTACCTGACGGGCGGTCTGACGCTGCATCGGCAAGCCAACGGGCCCGCCCTCGCCACGGTGGGCGTGCTCGATGCGCGGCAGGCAAAAGCCTTCGATGTGGAGCAGCCCGTGTACTGGGCCGAGCTCGATTGGGCCGCGCTCGTGAAAGCCGCTCACCCGAAGATCACCGCCCGCGAGCTACCGCGCTTCCCCGAAGTGCGGCGCGATCTGTCGCTCGTGGTTGATCGGGCGGTGACTTTCGCCGAGATCGCCGCCGTCGCGCGCAAAACCGAGCGCAAGCTCCTCACCGACCTCACCGCGTTCGACGTCTACGAGGGCGACCGCCTCGACGCGGGTAAGAAGGCCGTGGCCGTGGCCTTCACCTTGCAAGACCCCGAGCAGACGCTGACCGATAAGGTGATCGACGGCACGATGACCCGCCTGATGCAGCAGTTTGAGCGCCAGCTCGGCGCCACGCTGCGGCGGTAGGGGGGGCGATTTAGTTAAGTGCGGCCCTCCGTTCGCAGTTGAAGCAGCCCGCGCTCAACTGCGAACGGAGGGCCGCACTATATTTTTCCCGGCCCCCGCGCAACGGTTCGGTTCGGCTGACCCGTCAAGCTCCCGAACCCGCTGCTTGGCGTGGTCCACCGCCCACCTTTTTTCGTGCTGATGCCGCCCGTCGCTGCTGTTGCCGTCGCCTTTGAAGATGCCTTGCTGGCGCGCTGCCGGCGGGGTGAGCCGGCGGCGCAGGAGCAGGTCTACCGCCGGTTGGCCCCGCGCCTGCTGGTGGTGGCCCGCCGCTACTCGCGCTCCGACGCCGACGCCGAAGACGCCCTGCAACGCGCTATGCTCAACATCCTCACCCGTCTCGATCAGTGGAAACAGCAAGGATCGTTTGAGGCGTGGGCTCGCCGCGTGACCGTCAATACCGCCCTTGACGGGTGGCGCCGTGCGGAGCCACGAACCCTCACCGCCCTATGGGGTGACGATGCCCCTGATCTGCCTTCCGCCGACCCCTCCGCCCTTGATCAGCTCTCGGCGGATGACCTGATCGACCTGCTCGATACGCTGCCGCCCGGCTACCGCACCGTTCTCAATCTCTACGCCATCGAAGGCTACTCGCACCCCGAGATCGCCGCCCTGCTCGGCATCGCCGAAGGTACTTCCAAGTCGCAGCTGGCCCGCGCCCGCGCGCTGCTGGCCAAAAAACTGACCCTTACTGCCGCCGTCGCGGTGCCCGTCCGATGAGTGAGCGCGAACCCGATCCGCTATTCGACGCCCTACGCGACCGCCTCGGCGGCCACGAGCGCCCCCCGGCGCCCGCCACGTGGGCAGCGTTGGCGGGCCAGCTCGCGGCAGCGCGGCGGCGGCGGCGGCGCCGCTGGTGGCTCGCGGGGGGCACGGCCGCGCTTCTGGGGCTCTTGGTCGTGCTGCTTGGCAGAGGTCCTCGCCCCGTGGAGTGGTTTTTAACGGGCGGCCGCGGTACGCAATCTCTGGTTGCCGGGGCGACGAGCAGCACGGGACATATCCTGGTCGAAAACACGGACGCAACCGTAAAAAATACCAAACGCTCCCTGAGAAAGGCCGAAGCTTCGGTGGAAGACAAGGTGAAATCCGTGACCGACACCGATGCGTCGGTGAAGAATATCGGAACGTTGATGAACAACACTGATGCATCCGTGAACAACACCGAAGCATCCGTAAAAACTGCTGAAGCGTTGGCCATCGCCACCGACTCCTCCACCAAAACAACCAAATCACTCGCTACGTCCGGTCATCAGCCGCTCGCCGTACGCGGTGAAGTACCAGTAGGTAATGGCTCCCGGGCACTTGATACCATCCGTCGTGCAGTGGCGGTGGCCGTCACTGGACGCCCGCGTAACAGGCGCCAGCGGAAGATGGTGGAGAAGGAAATGCGTGCCGTTGTGCGCGAGCTGCCGGTGGCACCCGCCCATCCACTGCTCAGGAAGCACGTTGCCGGTGCGCAACCGCTAGTAGTGCCATTGGCGGCAGGTAGCGCGATACAGCCCAAAGCGGCGGGTTGGGCGTTGCTCACGCCGCGCGACATAGCCGTTCAGCTCGATTCGGCCACACCGGCTCGGCCGGTTCCCGCGGTGGTCGCCGACAGCGCGCACCCGGTGCCCCCCACCGTCGGGCCGCGCTGGAGTATCGGCCTCGGGCTGGGCTTCGACCTGACGCATCGCCAGCTGACGGGCGCCGACGTCGGGCCGCTGGAGCGCATCGAGCGCGCGGCGGGGGCCGGACAGGCAGCGATCAGCGCGGGCTACGCCCTCACGCCGCGGCTGCACGTACGGGCTGGCGTGGGCTACGCGGTCTACCGGCAGGCCATTCGCGCGAACATCATCCGGGCGGGGACTACGCTCGCGTATGTCGAGCAGACCATTACCGGCCCCGACGGCCATCCCATCCGCACCCTGAGCTGGCAGTGGGTGCCGACTGACTCGGTGCTGGGCCGGCAGACGGCCCGCGCCCAACCTACGGCCCGCTACCTCACGGTGCCGCTGCTGGCCGAGTGGCACCCGCGTGCCCCCGCGCCGCGCTGGCGGCCGGTACTGGCGGCTGGTCTTGTGCCGCACGTATTGCTGAGCGCCCGCACCGCCACTCTTACCAGCGGCTGCGACTGCGAAACCGCCCCCGCCGATCAGCGTCGCTTCGCGCTGGGCCTGACGGCGGCCGCCGGGTTCGATTACGCGCTTCGGTCTGACCTATGGCTCACATTGCGCCCTGCCGCTACTTATCTGCTCACTAATACTGCCAGCCCCGGCCAGCCGACCCGTCACCCGTGGCGCGTCGGCCTGACAGTCGGCCTGTCGTGGAACCCCGCGCCCCGCGCGGCGCCTCGCTGATCTCGTTTTTCTCTCCCTTTTATTTTTTTTACTTCCGATGAAGAAGCTTCTGCTCGCCGCCCTCGCGGTGGCCGGGCTGGCTACGGCCTGCCGCAAAGACAACGACGACGTGGTATGCCCCGAGCCGGGCCCCGCCTCACTGGACGGATTACGGAAGCGCCACGCGCCGCCCGTACAAGTGTTTGAGTTCAACTCGACCATCGCGAACACCTTCCGCACGGCCGCCGGGGCGCAGCTGGTGATTCAGCCCAATATCTTCGTGCGACTGGATGGTACAGCGCCCACAGGAGCGCTGAAGCTGCTGTTTCAGGAGATTTATACGCCCGCCGACATGGTGCTGGCGGATATGCCGACCGTGACGCTATACGGCCAACCCCTCGAATCAGGTGGCGAATTTCAGATTCGCGTGCTGGAAGGCACAAACCGCCTGAAACTGGCACCGTTCGCCATCCGCAATAGCTTGGTACTGAATAGCCCGGTACCTGCCCGGACCTCTGCTGATGTCGTACGGCAGATGCAGCTATGGGCAAGAACCACGGGGGGGCTCTCGAGACCTGATTCGGCCGGGTGGTTTCTGGCCCAGACCCCGCGCGACTCCTTGGGCTTCACCCAGCCAATCCCGGTTCAACTGGATTTTCAAGGTGGGGGCGGTAACTCGCCATCTTTCCTCACCACTACGTGGCCCGACACGCTCGGCTGGCTCAATTGTGATGCCTATCCGCCGGTACCCACGCGCGTCACTGTGGGGATTGATGTCGATTCCCTGCCCGGTGAGTTGCGGGCGTACCTGATTCCCCACGACCGAAATGGTGCGTTCCGTCCCCGGTGGACTTCTTGGTTAAATCAGTTTTACTACAACGAGCTGCCGCCCGGCCTCGACCTCACCGCTGTCGTCCTTCGTGTCCGCGACGGCAAATACTATTTCGGCACCCACCGCGCGCCCGTAGCCGATAACTTCGTGTACCGCCCGGTGCTCGAAGAAGTGAGCGAAGAAGAGTTGGTCCGCCGCATCCGGCTGCTGTAAACCGGCCAATCGATCGCTAAACAAAAAGGCCGCTCCTGCCCGGTGCGGCCTTTTCTGTTACACCACCCGCCCGCCGATCACCACCGTCTGCACCGGGTTTTCGCCGAGCCAGTAGGGGATTTCCGCGTAGCTCGGCACGTTGAGCACGAGCACGTCGGCGCGCTTGCCGGGTTCGAGCGAGCCGCGGTCGGCCTGCCGGTCCAGCGCCCACGCGGCGTTGAGGGTGACGGCCGCCAGGGCTTCGAGCGGCTTGAGACCCATCTTCAGGCACGCCACGCTCAGCGCGAGCCACAGGTTCTTGCTCGGGCACGAGCCGGGGTTGAAATCGGTGGAGACCGCCACCGGCACGCCCGCATCAAGGAGCATCCGGCCATTGGCGTACTTCTCCTGCCGCAGAAACAGCGGCACCAGTGGCAGCAACACCGCCACGGTGCGGTCGTTGGCGGCGATGCGCCGGGCATCACCTTCGCTCACGTAGTCGCAGTGGTCCACGGAAATGGCGCCCAGCTCGGCCGCCATCGCCGAGCCGCCCAGGTCGTGGAGCTGCTCGGCGTGGATTTTCAGCTTGAAACCCGCCGTCTGGGCTGCCTCGAGGTAGCGGCGCGCTGAGGCGAGCGGAAACGCGCCCTCCTCGCAGAAGATGTCGACGAACTCGGCGAGCCCCCGGGCCTCGGGCAAGACCTGGCGCAGCAGAAAATCGACGTACGCCTCCGCGCCGGCGGCCTTGAACTCGGGGGGCACCACGTGGGCCGCCAGGAGCGTATGCACGAGCTGGATGGGCTGCCGACTAGCCGCCGCGTGGGCTACGCGCAGCAGGCGCAGCTCGGTCGCGTGGTCGAGGCCGTAGCCGGTCTTCGCTTCCAGTGTCGTGACGCCGTAGCGCCGGAAGCCGTCGAGGTGCCCGAGCGCGGCTTGCAGGAGGTTGTCGTCAGAGGCCGCGCGGGTGGCGCGCACGGTACTCAGAATGCCCCCGCCGCTGGCGAGAATATCGAGGTAAGATTCGCCGGCGAGCTTGCGCTCGAACTCGTGCGCGCGGTTCTGCCCAAACACCAGGTGCGTGTGACACTCGACCAGACCGGGCATCACGACGCGCCCGGCGCAGTCGAGCAGCACCGTATCCGGGCCGATAAGCGCGCGGTTCAGCTCCGCCATTGGCCCGACGGCGGCAATGCGCTCGCCGTGGCACGCGACGAAGCCGTCTTCGAGGACGTGCCAGCTGCTCAGCGCGGCCCCCGTTAGGGGGCGAGCAGCATCGGTACCCGCCAGCGTGAGCACTTGCCGGGCCTGAATAAAAACGAGGGAGTAGGGAAGCGGAATCACAACGGCGAAGGTCGGCCGTCAGCCGGTGATTAGCGGCGCGGGAGCGCAAGTATGAATAATTTATTTTGCCTTTACGTTAACCTCGCTGACCGAATTTCGTAACAGGCCCTTCGGGCTGCGCAAACCCGCCATTCCCCCCTACTGCTATATGAAACAAGATTTCCGCAGTCTGCTATGCGCCGCCGCGCTCCTGCTGCCCAGCGTCGCGATGGCGCAGACCCCAGTACCTTACCTCGTCACGTCTACATGCCCGGGCTCGGCCAACAACCCGTCGGTCCTGCGGCTCGTCCCGCCTACCGGCACGCCGGTTACCGTGGGGGTCGTGAACGTAGCCGGTACGGGTGTCGTGGTCAACGGCTTGGGCGCCGACAGCGCCGATCCGCTGCGCGTCTACGCGATGGAGAGCGTGACTGGCAGCGGCAACACGCTACAGCCCCCCCGATTTTACCAGATCAACCTGGCGACGGCGGCGGCCACGCCCCTCGGAACGGTCGGCCCGCCGCCCGTCCCCGCCGCTACGTTTCCTAATATCGGGCAAAGCTTCGTCATCAATCAGGCGGCCGACGCCGGCCCAAACTCTAACTATTACCTGACGGGTGCCTCGCTGGTGTATAACCTGCTGACCAACACCGTGAGCAACGTGAGACTTTACCTGGGCGAAATCAGCTTGGCGCCGGTGCCCACGCCGGCCACGCCCACTTGGCGGTTGGTGAATACGAGTAGCCCAGCGGCCGTCGCGATCATCAATACCCTCACCACTCAAGCCAACGCGTACCTGGCCGGCGGCCCTTTGCCGGACGGTGGCTTTCAGGACATTGCGTACGTGCCGGCTACCGGTAACATCGTCGCGTATCTAGGGGTCGAGCAGAAGTTCGTGGTGGTATCCAACATCACCTCGCCCACCCCCGTCGTGAGCGTGCTGACCCCGAGCGTACTTCTGCCTACTCCGGGCGGCTCCGGTCCGCAGATCGGGTCCCTGTTTCGCGATGGTACGGGGCGGTTTTTCGGCTTGCGGTCATCTACCGGTCGCGCCTACCAGATTGATCCGGTGACGGGGAATTACCTAGGGAATACGTACTTCACCCTACTCGGCTGCACGCTCGGCGACGCCACTACGGCACCGGGGCAAATCGTCCTGCCCGTGACGCTCTCCCGATTTGCTGTTGCCGCTACGCCCGCCGGCACTGAGCTCGCGTGGCAGACTGCCACGGAGGAGAATGTGCGGCAGTTTGTTGTAGAACGTAGCGCGGATGGTCGTGCCTGGGCCGACGGAGCAGCTGTGCCGGCCACCAACCAGCACGGTGGTGCCCGCTATACCCTCATCGATCAGGATCGGAGTGACGCGACGCGCTACTATCGCTTAAGAGTAGAGGATCGCGACGGTACCCGCGCTTGGTCGGAGGTACTCAGCGTGCGTACGGGAGACGCTAAAACGGTAACGTTGCTGCCCGTTTGGCCGAATCCGGCACGCACGCACGCTGCTCTCGCGTTATCGGCGCCGGTTACGGGGGAGGCCCAGCTTATGAATCAACTGGGCCAACGGGTGTGGCGGGGAGCTTTCACGGCTGGTCGGGTTGAGATCGACGTTCGTGCGCTACCCAAAGGCATCTACGAGATAGTAGCCCGACTCGAAAACGGTCAGACTGTCCGGCAGCGGCTGCTGGTGAATCACGAGTAAGTTAGTTGAGGTAGCACAGCATCCAGCCGACCGTCTGCTCCTTTATGGGACCCGACGGGCGGTTTTGTGCTTTGTCCACCGCTAGGAAAGGTGCGGTAGCAAGTCGGCGCGAACGGAATTGGGAACTTTTTTCTGGCCCGATATTTCGATTGAACACGGCCTTGGCTGGTGAATAGCCTACCGGACCTTTTTTCCTACTTCTCCCTTCATCCCTCTCGATCTCTGCCCTGATGAAGCTGTCTGATTTCCTGCCGCTGGTCGTTGCTGCGGCGCTCGTATCGGCATGTGGGCCGACGTACTACGTCGTTCGCAATCCTAACGACCCCAACGATTCTTACAATTCCTCGCCATCTGGCCAGGTGCCCAGCTCTGGGTACAGCCCCCCGTCCGCCCCGGCCCCTGTGCCGGCCCCCGCCGCGCCGCCGTTGGTATACTACCCAGAGCCGATTTACGCGCGCAATGTGACGTTGCCATCTCCGACTCCAACCCCGGACACGCCACTTCCAACTCCCACCCCACCCCCGGCGCCGGCGCCTCCCCCCGTGCATAACCCGCCGCCCGTACCCACGCCGCCACCTGCGCCGACCCCGCCGCCCGTACCTACCCCGCCGCCGGCGCCAACGCCAACCCCGCTGCCAGTCAAAAACCCGCCTTTACCGCCGCCGGTGCACGTCCC
>JBKJUQ010000343.1:0-2139 GCA_046590685.1 Hymenobacteraceae bacterium | reverse complement strand
TTGCCGGGCGGTTTGGCGTGCGCGTCCGTCAGCAAAAGCCTCTTCATCAGAACCCCCACCCCCTTCCCGAAGGAAGAAACGCAACAGGACTTACGCACTCACTCGTTTGGGTAGCCCCTTCAGGGCCATAAATTCAGCAAAAACGCGGATTTTCTATCGATCGGTAGTCCCTTCGGGACCGCCAAAGCTGCGTTTTAAGAG
Source organism: Hymenobacteraceae bacterium (assembly GCA_046590685.1). Classification (GTDB taxonomy): domain Bacteria; phylum Bacteroidota; class Bacteroidia; order Cytophagales; family Hymenobacteraceae; genus JANNMJ01. The sequence continues at coordinate 1,938 of JBKJUQ010000343.1, read as the reverse complement.
CCTTTTTTCGCAGTGCGTAAGTCCTGACTTAACAGGGGGCGCTCCCCGCGGCCTTCCCGAAGGAAGAAACCCGACGGGGGGCGCCCCCCGCGGCCTTCCCGACATCGGAAACACCCCGGGGGAAACCCCCTGTGCCCTTCCCGACGTCGGAAACACTCCGGGGGATGCCCCCTGCACACTTCCCGAAGGAAGAAACCCGACAGGGGATGCCCCCTGTGCCCTTCCCGAAGGAAGAAACCCAACAGGGGATGCCCCCTGTGCCCTTTCCGAAGGAAGAAACCCGACAGGGGATGCCCCCCGTGCCCTTCCCGATAAAAGCAGCCCGCAGGGATGCTCCCTACCGCACCCGCAGCACGCCGCCGCCGCTCGCCGAGCGGTAGGTGGCGTCGTACATCGCCGCGGCCGTCACGGGGGCGTGCGCGTAGGTGCCGGCGCTGACCGCCCGCGCCAGGTAGTAGTACACCTTGGCCTCGGGGGTGGCGGTGGTGAAGAGGCTCAGGCGATCATCGCGCACGTCGAGGTAGTCGGGCTCGAAGGTCGATTTGGCCCATTCCAGCTCGCGCTGGGCCCCGAGGCGCGGGTTTTCGATCTCCAGCCCGGCCGGCAGCAGATCGGTGAGGGCCACGTTCGGTACCGCCGGCACCGTGGCAGGGCTCTGGAGCGTGAGCTTCACCACCACTAAGTCGCCCTGCCGGAAGACGTGATTGGCGGGCCACGCCTCGCCCGCGCGGGTCAGCAGCTCCCGCCGCACGAGCAGGTTTTCGTCCACCAGCGGCACGGCGCGGCCGCTGAGCGGGATGCCTTCCGTCTCCTGCGTGAAGTACAGAGTGCCCTTGCCAGCGGTCTTCACCTGCACGGGCTGACCGCTGAGTGCTTTGTCGAGCGTGAGCGGAGGTCCGCTGAAAGCGCCCAGCTGCCGGGCGCCCTGCACGAGGGTAGCCGTCACGGTCGAGTTGGCATCCTTGCGCGCCTGCCGCCCCAGGGCGAGCAGCGCGAAGGCGCGCTCCTGCGTGCTGTACCAGCGCGGCCCGGCGAGCTGCTGACTCAGGCGGCGCGCCAGGGCCGGGATGGTCGGGTGATCGGGCGCGGCGTCGAGCAGCGCGAGCAGCCCGAGGGCTTCGTCGCGCGTGGGCGAGGCGAAGTCGCCCGCCAGGTTACGCTGCGCGGCCTCGCCGGTGGTGCTGAACGCGGCCGGCACCACGGCCCGGGCCGCCGGCGCGTTGCCGCTGATCTGGAGGGCGGCAGCGAGCAGGTAGCGCGAGTCAGCGGCCAGCAACGGCAGATTGGCCTTGTAGTAGTTGAGCGCCGCCGCATCGGCCTGCTGATTGAGCGCCAATACGTACAGCGAATACACCGCCTCGCGCTTGGCGATAACGCGCGGGACCGGTTGCCCCTGCGCGTTGAGCACCGTTTCGCGGGACGTCGGGCGCGGGCGCGTCTGCGCCGTCAGGTAAGCGAGCAGCTTATCGAGCACCGGGCGACTAACCGGCTGGCCGGCCTTCTGCGCCTCCGTGAGAAAGTGCGCCGCGTAGGCGCTCGCCCACCAGTTGGTCTCGGTGCCGCCGGGCCAGTAGCTGAGGCTACCGTCGGGCTGCTGCATCGCTTCGAGCTTGCGGATGGCCTCCTGCACGTGCCACTGCGGATTGAAGCGCGTCGCCTGCGCGCCCGCCTGCCCGGGGGCCTGCCCGAGGGCGCGGGTCAGATCGGCGTAGTAAAGCTGCGGGAAGGCGGCCGACACGGTTTGTTCGAGGCAGCCGTAGGGGTACTGAATCAGGTATCGCAGGTCGTCGGCGAAGCGCGCGAGCGGCGAGCGACCCACCGTGAGCCGCGTCCGCAGCGTACCCGGCAAAAAAGTGGCGGCACTGAAGTCAAGCGTTTGCGCGGTGCCCCCCGGAATGGTCCCGCTCCGGGCGAAGCTCGTGAGCGCGGCGGCCGGGC
>JBKJUQ010000234.1:0-6703 GCA_046590685.1 Hymenobacteraceae bacterium | reverse complement strand
GCCCGGCCGCTGGCGCGCGCGCTAGCCGCGCTGGCTACGTGGTCGGCGGAAGCGCCTGTGCCCACCCCGCTGCCACGCCTTTCGTTAGCGGCTACGGGGGGGGCGCTGCTTCAGCGGGTACGCCGGCTGTTGTTGCCTGCTCCCGGTGCAGCGGCCCGGCCCGGCGGCGGGGCGCTGGCTGGCTCGGGGGCAGTGGCGCTGGCCCTCCTGCTCACGCTGACGCTCAACGCTGTTGCGCGGGGCCCACAGCCCACTCTGCCGCCCCTGAGTGCGAGCGATCTGGGATTTCAAACGGAACTGACGGTCAGTGAAGGTGGACTGCCTGCGGAATCTTTCACTGAAAACGACGCGATGGCTGACTCAACTAAAAAGCGACGGATCGAGCGACGGGTCGAGCGGCGGACAGAAAATCGGCTCGGGCAGCGGGGCAATGCGCCCAATTTGATTATCGTCAAGGACAAGAAAAATCGACTACGCGAAGTGTACGTGGATGGTAAAAAGGTGCCCCAAGACCGCGTAGCTGAATATCAGCCGTACGTGGATGAAGCCTTGAATGAGCAGCGGGAGCACCGGCGGGAAAAGGCCGCGGAGCAAGACTTAGCGGAAGCCCGCGAGGCCCTCAAGGATGCCCGCCGTGAGACGCGGCACGCTGATCGGGAGCGCGGCGAGCGCAACGGAGAACGCGATGGGGAACGCCGCGAAGAACGCGACGTCCACATCTTCCTCAATGGCCCGCGCGCGGAAATCAACGGTCGCGTGATTCACCTCGACTCGCTGGAGCGCGATATCAACGATAAGCTTGAGCGGGCTTTCTCCGACCTCGATTTTGGCAACTTCCACCTCTCGATCAGCGACGGTGACGATAACGTCGACATCGAACGGATTGCTCCACCGCCCCCACCACCTGGCCCGCCGCCCGGCAATCCGGATGGAGCGCCCTCGCTACCGCCACCCCCATTTCCACCAGTACCGGGCGTTCACCCGGTGCTACCGGCCCCACCAGCGGCCCCCTTGGCGCCCCGCGCGCCCAAAACGGGCGATGCCAAAGCGCGCCAGCGTTACGATCAGCGGATGGACGCTTACACCAAGCAGATGGATGCATACAGCAAGCGGATGGACGCCTACGGCAAGCAGATGGAAGAATACGGTCGAAAGATGGAAGAATACGTCCAGCAACAGGCCCGGGCCGCGCGGGGGAGAAACCTGTCGTCGCAGCGACCAGTACGCTCGATCAAGCGGGGTACGAGCATTCGGATTGGGGGCGAAGATGTCGCTCCCGGGCCTCCCGGCACGGGCACGCACGAGCGCCACAACCTTCACCTCGACGGCGACAACGTAAAGATGGGCGCCGACTCCAACCACCTCGGCGACGAGTTGCGGCACGACGGCCTCATCGGCAAGGATGCCAAGAGTTACAACGTGCAGTACGACAACGGCGAGTTTCGCGTCAATGGCAAAACCCAGCCGGCCGAGGTGCAGGCAAAGTATCGCAAGCTCCTCAACATCCCCGAAAACGACAAGGGCACCAGCATCCAGCTTCAGATCGCGGAGTAAAAGGTTGGTGAGCTAAAAAGCAGAAAACCCGTTCGGCGCGAAAGCACCGAACGGGTTTTTGCTTACGTGCCCCCCTCGTCCTGTTGAGGCAACCGGCTTAAATCGCACGGACCTAGCCCTTGGATACCCCCGCCAGCGTGCCGGCGGCACAACCCCCCGGACGGCAGCCGTATAAGGCCCACGATGAAAAACCTTACGCGCTGGCTATGTAGCTTCTTGTTGTTAATAGCCCCCGCGGTGCACGCCCAGAAGGTGGGCCTCGTGCTCAGCGGGGGTGGCGCGAAGGGGCTCGCGCACGTGGGGGTGCTGAAGGTGCTCGAAAAGCACCGGATCCCCATCGATTACATCATCGGTACGAGCATGGGGTCGGTGGTAGGGGCGTTGTACGCCGCTTCATACTCGCCGGAGGAGATTGAGCAACTCATCACCACGCCGGAGTTTCAAAACTGGGTATCGGGCAAGCAGCTCGAAGACCGCACCTATAACTACCCGGCGGCCGACCCGTCGCCGGGGGCGATCCGGGTGGGGGTGCGGCTCACGAAGCGCGACTCGGTCATCAAGGCTTTCGTCACGCCGACGCTCATCAACGACGTCAACCTCAACTTCGTGCTGGCGCGGACCCTGGCGCCGGCGGCGGCCAAGGCCGATTACGACTTCGACAAGCTCTTCATTCCCTTCCGGTGCCTGGCGGCCGACGTGTTCATCCGCAAGCAGGAAATTCTCAAATCGGGGCTACTGAGCGATGCCGTGCGCTCGTCGATGGCTGTGCCACTAGTGTTCCGGCCGATACGCAACGGCGAGGGGCGCTACCTCTTCGACGGCGGCATCCTCAACAACTTCCCGGTCGACGTGATGCAGAAGGAGTTTCAGCCCGACATCATCATCGGCGTGAACGTCGGCGACGCGGCCTACCGCAAGTACCCGTACGGCAAGGACGACGAGCTCCTCGCCTCTACGCTGCTCTTCCTCGGCGCCAGTCAGGCCGATACGGTGCGGTTGGGCAAGAACGGCATCTTCATCCAGCCCGACCTCGACGGCTTCGGCTCCACCGACTTCGCCCGGGTGCGCGAGCTGATCGAGCGCGGTCGGCAGGCGGCCGAGGCGAAGATTGAGCTGGTGGAACAGAAGATCAAGCGCCGCGTCGACTCGGTCGATATCACCCGCCGCCGCACCGCGTTCGCCGCCAAGCAGCCGGTGGCCTCCTTCAAGGAGATCAAGGTGCGCGGCCTGCCGCGCAAGAGCCAGAACGACTACGTGCGCCACTTCTTCCAGAAAGACGGCGCCGACTACTCAATCGAAGACATCGCCGACGGCTACTACCGCCTCGCCGCCGACGACTTCTTCCGCGGCGTGTACCCGCGCATGCGCTACGACAAGGCCAAGGAAGGCTACACCCTCGACCTCGACGTGCAGCAGAACAACAACATCTCCGCCGAGATCGGCGCCACCCTCGCCTCCCGGCCGCTCGACAACCTGTACCTCGGCGTTGAATACTACGTGCTGCGGCGCTACCGCTACACGCTCGGCGCGAACGGGAACCTCGGGCGCTTCTACAACGCCGCCCAGATCTACGGCCGGATGACGCTCCCCGAGAAGCTGCCGTTTTTTATCGAGCCGAACATCACCTTCAACCAGTTCAGCTACCAGAAGACGGGCGGCTTGCTCAACCGCAAGGTGCAGAATACGCTCATCGAGCAACAGGACCTGAAAGCCGGGGGGATGATCGGCTTCTCGCCGAACTACAAGAGCCGCATCGGCATCGACCTGGCGTGGATCGGCACGCGCGACCGGTACACGACGTCGGCGGAAGTCAACTACTCCGATAATCTCGACCGCACCTCGTTCACCGGGGGCGTGGCGGGCGTCCGCTACACGCGCTCCTCCCTCAACCGCAAGCAGTACGCGACGGCCGGCCACCAGGCCACGGGCAGCGTGCGGTACGTGAGCGGCACGGAAGACTTTGCGCCCGGCTCCGCCGACTCGTCGGTCGCCGTTCGGCGCAACCACTCGTGGGTACAATTCCGGCTGGCCGCCGAGCGCTACTATGCCCTCACGGCGCGCCAATCGTTCGGCGTAGCCGGCGAGGTGGTGGTGAGTGGGATGCCCCGGTTTTCGAACTACCGCGCCGCGCAGCTCGTCTCGCCCGCGTTCTGGCCCCTGCCCGATTCGCGCACCTTGTTCCTCGACAACTACCGCGCGACTCAGTTTGTCGCCGTGGGCCTCCGCTACAGCGTGGGCGTACTGGGGAAGATCGAATGGCGTTCGGAAGTGTGGACGCACCTGCGCGGCCGGCGTTTTGAGCCGGGCGAAACGTCCGAAACGTACCGCACGGTCCACTCCTTCACCCGGCCGCGCTTTACCGCCCAAACCGGACTGATTATGCAGACGCCCGCCGGCCCGCTCGCCCTGCAAGCCATTCACTACGACGACGGAACCCGCCGCTTCGGCATCTTCGGCCACGTCGGGTTTATTCTCTTCCGCGGCCGGGCGCTGGAGTAAGGCACCGCGAGTACTCGCGGATGGCTTTTTGAGTTAGTGAAGGGCGCCGCGAGTACTCGCGGACGGCTTCCGGATACCCCGAATGGGCCTCGCGAGTACTCGCGGAGGGCTTGCGGGGCTACCACATGGGCTTCACGAGTACTCGTGAAAGGATTTTGGATATACCGAATGGGCACCACGAGTACTCGTGAAGGGCTTTCGGATTTATTGAAAGGGCTTCACGCGTCCGCGTGGACATCGGTTGGCCAGGAGCCGTCAGGCGTTCGCGGGCGCGGGCCGGCGCGGGCGCCAGAGCCGGCGGACGGTCACGACGCTAACCGCTACTACGCCACCGAGCACCCCCAAAGCCATCGCCTGCTCCACGCCGTTCCGATAGTAGATGGCGGTCAGACTCAGCCAGACCACCGCGAGGCCCGGCAGCGCGAGGGCCACGCCGTCGGGGGTGGTCAGGTCGGGGGCGCGCAGCGCGTGGGCCCAGGCCACGGCCATCCCCCCGGCGCCCAGCCAGACCGTCAGGGGCGTAGGCGCGGCGAGCAGCGCGCTGAAAGCCGCCGCACTCAGCAGCCCGAGGCTCAGCAGCGGCAGACGCCAGCCCGGCCAGAGCCGCACGAGGCGCGGCAGCTCAGTCGGCGCGGGCGCATCAGGGAGCAGTAGAAACCGCAGCGACGGCCACTCGGCGGCGAGCGCGACCAGGTTGAGCAGCACGAAAAAGCCGTTGACGAAGGGCGTGCCGACCCAGTGATTGCCGATGGTGTAAGCCAGAATCCCGACGTTGAGCGGTAGCAGCGCCAGCAGCCCTGCCAACGCCCAGCGCCCGCTGAGCACGAGCGCCCCGACGAGCACCTGCGAGATGGCCAGAAATTGCCAGATGCCTTCGAGCCCCGGCAACATGTCGGCCGTCGGAGGGCCGATGAGCTGCCCAAACTGCCCGTGCGTAAGCTTGCACAGCCCGGCGGAGGCGAACACGTAGCCGAGGAAGAGCCGCAGGAGCAGCAGGTAGATGTCGGGGAGGCGCATCGGGGGAAGCAGGAGAAAAAGTATCGAATGGACCCCGCCACGCGGCGGGTGGTTGCTTGTACCTTTAGTGAGCCCGAAGCTATCCCTCGGCCCGCTGATGAATCGGTACCACCTCCTGCTGGCCCTGCTCGTGAGCTTCGCGGTCCGCGCCACGCCGCCGCCCGGCGACGCCGATGAGCAATTTATTCGCGCCGCCCTCACCGAGCAAGCCGCCGCCTGGAACCGCGGCGATCTCGCAGCTTACATGGCCGGCGGCTACTGGGAGTCGGACTCGCTCCTGTTCATCGGCGCCGGCGGGCCTACGTACGGCTACGCCGCCACGCTGGCCCGTTACCGGCAGCGCTACCCCGACGCCGCCCGGATGGGCCAGCTCACCTTCGAGATCCTCGAAGTGCGGCGGCTCTCCGCCACCCACCGCTTCGTGGTGGGCAAGTGGGCGCTCAAGCGCGAGAAGGACGCGCCCGCCGGCGCCTTCACGCTCCTGTGGGCGAAAAAGCAGGGCCGCTGGGTCATCATCGCCGATCACAGCTCGTGAAAGGCCAGATGTGAAGATGTGTTGATGTGGCGATGTGATAACGTGTTGATGTCTGTTTTACTCAGCCTCATATCAGCACATTGCCACATCAACACATCCTCACATAAGCACATCAATTATCGGCCTGCAACTCTCCCTCCTCCGCTCCTGTCTATGCCGTTGATTCCGGAATCTTCTGACCCTGACGCCCGCGTCCCCGTGGATGAGTTTGCTTACGTCGATGCCAGCACCCCGCTGGTGCTGCGCTGCCGCGTTGGCGATCGACGCGCGCAGGCGGAGCTGTATCGGCTGTACTGCAAGGCGATGCTCAATGTGAGCTTTCGCATCACCGGCTCGCAGGAAGAAGCGGAAGACGTGTTGCAGGAGGCGTTCGTGAGCGCCTTCCGCGATATTGGCCACTACAAGGGCGAGTCGTCGTTCGGGGCGTGGCTGAAGCGCATCGTCATCAATCGCAGCCTCAATCGAGTGCAGCAACGCCGCCTGACGGTGGTACGGCTCGACGATACCGACGGGCGCGACTGGGCCGATGATGATGAAGCCGCCGAAGGCGCGGGAGCTTGGGGCTGGCTGCGTGAGCACGACGGCGATGATACCGACCGGCGCGTTCAGCAGGTTCGGCGCGCGCTGCACCTGCTGCCCGATGGCTACCGCGTCGTGCTGACTCTCTACCTCCTGGAAGGCTACGACCACGCCGAAATCAGCGAAATTCTGGGCATCACCGAAAGCACTTCTAAGTCGCAGTACAGCCGCGCCCGTAAGCGGTTACTGGAGCTGGTACTCGCCCAGCAGCCGCAAGCCGAAGCCCTGCGGCACGCCTAATTTAATTTCCTCATACTCCTTCCGCTCCCCCAACCATCGTGAACTCAACTCCTGACCGCCTGAACCCACCTTCCCCGGATGCCTTGCGCGCCTGGACGCAAAGCCACCGCGCCACCTTTGATACTCTGGAGCCACCCGCCACGCTGTGGGCCGCGATCGAGCGCGAGCTCCCCGCCGCCCCCGATGCGCTGCACGCGTGGATGGGCCAGCATCGCGCCGCTTTCGACGTCCTGGAACCCCGCGCGGACCTCTGGCACGCGATCGAGCAACAGCTCGATG
>JBKJUQ010000210.1:0-1153 GCA_046590685.1 Hymenobacteraceae bacterium | reverse complement strand
TCGTCGGCCGCTGGCTGATGGCGAACGGCAACCTCCACGTCGAGCACGAGTTCCGCACCCACCTGCGGCGCCCCGCCCCCGCCCTGCCGGCCACCCTACCCGTAGCAGTCCTGCTTTCGCCGCAAACCGGCAGCGCCGGCGAGTCGGTCGCCATCGCCCTGCGCGGGCGCCCCCACACCCGCTTTTTCGGCGAGCGCACCGCCGGCTACACCACCGCCAACGACGGCTTCAACCTCAACGGCCACGCCGGCTTCAACCTCGCCACCTCCCTCACCGCCGACCGCACCGGCCACCCCTACCCCACCGACGTAACGCCCGATCAGGAAATCATCGGCGGCGACAATTTCCTCGATCTAACGCAAGACACGAAAGTGAATGCCGCCCTGAAGTGGCTGGCGAAGCCGAAAAAGAAGGCGCGGAAGCGACGCTAGAAACCGCCCGTTAGGTATGCGCCAACGCCCTGCACGCCGAGTGGGTGGCGCACCACCAACTATGGGCGCTTACGCTGTATGACTTTGTGCGGGGAGAAGAGGTGTAGCATTATCAAAATCCGCTACTGCTGCTTCCACGCTTGGCCCAACATACCATAGCTTATCCAACTCCAGAATCTTCAAAATATTATGAATTGCTGGTTGAGGCTCACAAATCTTTAATTCGCCGCCAGCCTCCTGAGCTAGATTTGCAATCGAAACATGCATCGCATTACCTAAGTCACCATACCAATCAACGTTGCGCATACTATAAACGAGTCTGCACTCTCCGCTCGAAATTAGAAAATTACATAGTTCATCAAAAGCAACGGAGTAGAGACTACTTCCATCAAGCACCATTTCTTCTGTCATCCCGGGCTTAGGAAGAATACATATTACTTTGATTCCCCTTTTCGTAACGCGGTCTTCTACTTCAAAGAAAGGCGTACTATTCACATCCCGCCTCAAGGCGTTACGAACAAGCACACTATCCGGAACTGAGGAAATCCTAGGCTCTAAAAATGATCGCGGGTCAATCCGGCCACCAAAAAAATAAAGGTGCCCTGCTTTTAAAATAACAAATACAACTACCAGAACAAGAATTGAAAGCATAAAGCTTATGCGGGTAATTTGCTGAGTTTCGTGGGCGTAGGCCCCCTCTCGCGCGGGGCTCCAGCCCCGTG
>JBKJUQ010000560.1:0-2452 GCA_046590685.1 Hymenobacteraceae bacterium | reverse complement strand
GTCGAGCAGCGCCAGGCCGCCGCCGCCCGTCAGCACCCACAGGCGCCCCGCCTGGTCCTCAAAGCTTTGGCGGACGTAGTTCGACTGCAAAGCACCGGAATCGGCGGGGTTAGCGCGGAACGAGCGCCCCCGACCGGTGGCGGGGTCCAGCTCCGAGAGCCCGCCTTCGGTGCTGACCCACACGTGGCCGGCGCGGTCTTGCATCACGCCGCGCACATAGTCGTCGGCGAGCGAAGTAGAATCGCGCGGATCGTGCCGAAACCGCCGGACCAGGCCCGTGGCCGGATCGTAGCACGCCAGTCCGTGCGCCTGCGTGCCGATCCAGAGGCGTCCCGTAGGCTTCCCCTTTAGCTGCTCGGGCCACAGTGCCCGCACGTGCGGACTCGGCAAACCGCCGGGGCCCAGGGGCAAGGCCACCGGCGCGCCGTCGGGGGCGGGGCGCAGCCGCAACACGCCCTGGGTCTCGGTACCGACCCACACCTGACCCGAAGCTCCGGGCGCGATCGCCCACACGTCGTTCGGCACCCCCGGCACCCGCGCAAACGCCCCCGGCTGGTCGGTGAACACCGCCACCCCGCTCTCGGTGGCCACCCAGAGCTGCCCGGTGCGGTCCTGCACCAGGGCTGTCACGGCGTCGTCGGGGAGGCTGGTGGTGGGGTACCCGGCGTTGTGCCGAGTGGTCAAAAACGTCTCGGTTTGCGCGTCAAACCGGCTCAATCCCCCCGAAGTAGCCACCCAGAGCGTACCAGCCCGATCGCGCAGCAGGCACCGGACGCCCGGCGCGGGCAGCGCGTCGGGTTGACCGGTCGGCCGAAAAGTGCGCAGCCGCCCCGTCGCCGGCTCATAAGCGCGCAGCCCGTCGCCCTCGGTGCCGAGCCACAGGCGCCCGCGATCTGCGAACAGGGTGCTGATGGCGTGCTGCCCCACAGCCGCCGCGCCGCCGGCTTCATCGGCCGGGGGGCGCCACGCCGTGCGCAAACCCCCGCCCCGCGCGTCGAAGGTCATCAAGCGGCCATCGCCGGTGCCGGCCCAGAGGCGCCCGTCGGGGGTTTGCGTCACCGCGTGAATAGCCGTCCGGCGCGCGTCGGCGGCCGGCTCGGCCGCCGCGCCGCTGGTGGTCGCTTCCGGGGCGAAGCGCACGGCCCGGAAGCGACCCTTCCGCGGCTCGTAGCAACTAAGTCCGCCTTCCGTTCCCACCCACACGGTGCCGGCGCGGTCGACGAAGACAGCGCGCACAAAATCACTTGGCAGCCCGCTCGGTCGGGGGCCGCCTGCCCGAAATACCCGGAACCGCTCCGTCACGGGATTGTACCGCGCCACGCCCCCACCTCCGGTCGCTACCCACATGGCGCCATTGGCTTCTGCCGCGAGGGCCAGCACGTACCCACTCGCAAGGGTGGCCGTATCGGTGGGGCGCGTCCTGGGCTTGAAGACGCGCACCCCGGTGCCGTCATAGCGATTGAGCCCGTCCTGGGTCCCGATCCACAGAAAGCCGTGCCGGTCCTGGAGCAGGCAATAAGCCGAGTTTTCAGACAGCCCTTCGGCCGTGCTCAGGCGCTTGAAACGGAGCGTCGCTTCCGCGCCGCTGCCCGTGCCTCCTGCGTCGTACGCGTGGAGGCTAACCGGTCCAGCCGTCAGTAGCAACGTAATCAGCAGGAAGACGAGGGGGGGCATCGGCGGCGAAGGTCGGCAATTTTGAGATACCTTAAGCTGGGAGGTGCGCAAAAAAAACTCCCCGGCCCGCCGAGAGAGGCGAACCGGGGAGTTGAAGCCGGTACCCGGCCGATTAGCCTACCACACTTTCGCGCAGTTGTCGGCCACGCACGTCATCTTGGAGCCCGCCTTGCAGCCGTAGGCTTCCTGGAAAGCCGGCATCAGCGTCAGCGGCCCGTTGACACGGTACAGCGCCGGCGAGTGCGGGTCGGTCATCACCTGCTGCCGCAGGTACTCCGGCCGGGCATTTACGCGCCAGATCTGGGCAAACGAGGTAAAGAAGCGCTGCGAGGGGGTCAGGCCGTCGAAGCTCTCGTTATTCTTGAACTGCGGGGTCATCTTGAACGCGTCGTAGGCGATGTTGAGGCCGCCGATATCGGCGATGTTCTCGCCCATCGTCAGCTTGCCGTTCACGAACACCGAGTCGAGCGGCGAGTACGCCGAGTACTGGCGGTCGATGATGCCGGTACGCTTGGCGAACTGCGTAGAGTCCTGCGGGGTCCACCAGCTTTTGAGGTTGCCCTGCGCGTCGTACAGGCGGCCCTGGTCGTCGAAGCCGTGGGTGATCTCGTGGCCGATCACCGCGCCGATACCGCCGTAGTTGACCGCGTCATCGGCGTTCGGGTCATAAAAAGGCGGTTGCAGAATGCCCGCCGGGAAGACGATCTCGTTCATGCCCGGGTTGTAGTAGGCGTTCACGGTCTGTGGAGTCATGAACCATTCGCCGCGATCAACCGGT
>JBKJUQ010000397.1:0-5088 GCA_046590685.1 Hymenobacteraceae bacterium | reverse complement strand
CCGGGTCAGCGGCGATGGTCGCGGCGGCGAGAAGCGCGATGAGCAGCACGACGGAGACGATCTCTACGGGCAGCACGGCCGTCGTCAGCAGACCCGTGCCCGCTTCGACGACGGAGTTTTCGGCTACCACCGGCACCCCCGCGCCGGCCGCGCGCCACGGCAGATGCTCGAAGTCGGCCTTCCCCAGCACCATCGCCAGACCCACGAAGGTCAGGCCGCCCAGCCCCCAGCCACTCAGGCGGTTGACAGCGTCGGTGGTGGGGCCGCCCCGCCCACCCGGCGAGAGCATAATGCCGAAGAGCGTCAGTACCAGCACCCCGCCAACGTACGCCATCAGCTGCGCGACGGCCGCCACGTCGGCGCCCCAGAGCACAAACAGGCCCGCCACGCTCACCAGCGTCAGCAGCAGCGCGAGGGCGGCGTGCAGCACGCGGGGCGTGAGCACGAGCCACGCGCCGCCGAGCACGGCCAACGCCGCGAAGCCGTAAAACAGCGTGTTAAGCAGCGGCATCGGGGGAAGCTTCATCAGCCGGAAGTGAGGGAGGAGGAGCCTGGCTTTTGGCCGCCAGCGCCGCGGCTTTGGCGGCAGCTTTCGCGGCCTCAACTTCGGCCGCGGCGGTGCGGGCGGTAGCGGCCTGGGCGGGCGAAAGGTCGGTAAAGTGGTGGATCATCTCCCGGATGTCGACCGTAGACACATCGTGGACCTTCGTCATCGTTAGGCAATCCGTCGGGCAGACGGTGGTGCACAGGCCGCAGTAGCAGCATTTAGCGAGGTCGATGTCGAAAACGGGCGCGAGCAGCCGCTTTTTGGTGCCATCGGAGGTTTCGCCCACGTCGCCCGTCGCCTTCACGGCCTCGATGGTGATGCATTGCACTGGGCAGATTTTGGCGCACAGATCGCAGACGATGCAGTCGTCGATCTCGTTGTACAGCCGGTAGCGCCCGACCTCCGGCACCGGCACTACCTCCAGCGGGTAACGCGCCGTGACTTCGCCCGCCGCCACCTGATCCGGCGCAAAAAAGCCCGGCTGGGTGATGTCGCGCGCGGTCCGCCGGCGGCGGGCGGCCCAGAGGTGGCGCCACGTCAGGCGCAGGCCGGTGAGCAGGGGTTTGACGTGCATAAAAAAGGGGAGGCCCCGCAAGTGATGGCCGAGGGCCGGCTTACGCGGGCCAGAAAGTGTAGCGTTCCCGGTAATTTTTTCCGAGGACGCTACAACGTTGTAGCATAAAGAGATTTTTTTTCCGAAGACGCTACAACGTTGTAGCGTAAAGGAAATTTTTCCCCGAAGCCGCTACAAAAGTCGGTACGCCCGGACTCATAAGCCGCCTACGTGCCCAAGGCCACCTTCCAGATCGCCACCGCTACGACGAGGGCCAGCGCGGCGGGCGTGAGAACCTTCCAGCACAGGCGCAGCAGCTGATCGACCCGCAGGCGCGGGTACGTCCAGCGGGCCCAAAGTTGGCCGAACAGGAGCGTGAACACTTTCAGGCCGAGCCAGAGCGCCCCCCAGCCGACGCCCGCCGCAGTGCCGGGTGCGCCGGTGGTCCAGTCGGCGAGACGGACGGAGCCGAGGTTGGGCAACGGCGTGTTCCAGCTTCCCAGAAACAGCACGCTCGCTACCACGCACACGAGGATCATCATCGCGTACTCGGCCAAAAACAGCGCGGCGTAGCGGAAGCCCGCGTATTCGGTATAGATGCCCGCCACCAGCTCCGATTCGGCTTCGGGCAGATCGAACGGCGCGCGGTTGCACTCGGCGAGCGAGGCGATGTAGTAAATGATGAAACCGACGCCGAGCAGCGGCATCCGCACGACGTTCCAACTCAACACCCCCCCCACGCGCGTCACGTCCACGCCGAGCGTCTTGATGCCGAACAGCCAATTGGTTTCCGGCGACAGCACGCCCTGCTGAAAGCTGAGCGTCTGCAGATCGAGCGAGCCGCCGAGCAGCGCCACGGCCAATACGGCCAGCCCGATCGGTACCTCGTAGCTCACGATCTGCGCAACGCTTCGCAGCGCACCGAGCACGGCAAACTTGTTGGCCGACGAGAAGCCCGCCAGCAGCAGTCCCACCACGTCGAGGCTCACGATGGCGAGCAGGTAAAACACGCCCGTCGGTACGCCGCTGGCCTGCGCGCCCGGCGCAAGTGGCAGCACCGCGAACCCCGCCAGCACGGCCGCGAACACGAGCACCGGCGCGATCCGAAACAGCCACGGGTCGGCGGCGGCGGGCACGATAAACTCCTTTTGCAGCAGCTTGAGCACATCGGCGACGGGCTGGAGCGTGCCGTAGGGGCCGGCCAGCTCGGGGCCCACCCGGTCCTGCATCCACGCGGCCACCTTGCGCTCAAAGTACGCCGTGATAATGACCACGGTGAGCAGGAGCGCGAGGGTAAGGGGCAGCGCGAGCATGGTTAATTATCAATGAGCAGTGAACAATGAACAGTGAGCAATGAACAATGAGCTGTGATCAGGTAAGAGTGATCAATTAAATAAGAGCACATAGGCCGGTACATTAAAGATCAGATCTCAGCCCGCTCATCGCTAATTCCAGTTGTTCATTATTAATTGTTCATTACTCATTTGAACTTCCGGGGCTGCGGGCGCGGGCCGCGCTTTTCGTAGGTAATGACCCCGGCGTCGGGGTATTTCTGGGCGAGGGCCCGGGCTTTCTCGAACCAGACGGGGTCGCCGTCGACGGCGTCGACGACGGGGCCGGTCAGGTTCATCAGCAGCCACCACGCCCGGATGACGACTTCACCTTTGTTCGCTTCTACCTCGATGCGGCAGCGCGTGGGGACGTCGGGCAGCACGAGCGGTTCGGTGCTGATGGTGCCTTTTTTGGCGTTGAAAGTGGCGATCGGAATGGTATCGGCGAGCAGGAGCTGCTTGACTTTTTCGATCGCTACGGCGGGTTTGTCCGTCGTTTTCACCACGATGGTATTCATGCCGTTGACCGGCAGCGCCTGTGCTCCGGCCCGCGACAGCGTAGTGACCAGCAGGAACAGGAGCAAGGAGAGGTGCTTGAGCGCGTTCATTGGGGCCAAGCTACGGCGCCCAATCGGAACGGCCGCGCCGACCGGTACCTCAAGCCGGTTTGTGCGCCCGGATGGAATAGGTGAGCGGCAGCTTGCCTTCGAGCCCGCGCACCTGATAGCGGTTGGGCCCGACTTCGACGAAGCGGGGCATAAAATTCCACGGCGAATAATCAAACTCGTGCAGAAACTCGATCACCAGCCCGGCCGCCGTCAGCGCGCTCACTACCTCGCCCAGGCCGTGGTTCCAGCCGAACGACTCGTGCTGGATAGGGGCCGTGGGGTCGGCGTAGGTGCCTTCCTCGGTTTCGGCGATCACCTCGACGTTGTGGTACGGGAAGGTAATCTGCTGGAATTCGCCGTCGAACATCCACACCACCGGGTGGAATTCGGCCAGGTACAGCACGCCGCCGGGCCGTACGCACGCGGCCGCCGCGGTGGCCCAGCGCGTCAGGTCCGGCAGCCAGCCCAGCACGCCGTACGAGGTAAAGACGATATCGAACTGCTGCCCGCCCACCGCGACCGGGGCGTCGTAGACATTGGCCTGCACGAAGTCGACTGGCAAGTGTAGGTCCGCCGCCAGACCGCGGGCCGCGCGAATGGCGGCTTCGGAAAAGTCGAGGCCCGTGGCCACGGCCCCGCGCCGCGCCCACGCCAGCGTATCCTGCCCAAAATGGCATTGCAGGTGCAACAGCGTCTGCCCCGCCACCTCGCCCACCTCCGCCAGCTCAATCTCGCGCAGCGACTCGCCGCCCGCCCGGAAGCCGGCCACGTCATAAAAAGCGCTCGGCAGATGCGCGCCGACGCGGGCGTCCCACAGGGCGCGGTTGGCGTCAAACCAGGTAGATTCGGTGGACATTAGGGTAAGTTAGCCGGCACTGTGTCAGTGCCGGAGCTGGTTGGATAATCGGCTTGGGAGTTTATCTCGTCTCCGGGACAGAGCCGGCTACTTTTTACTCTTCCAGCCGGTGCGGCACGAACTCCGAAAGATTGGTGATAAGCCCCGCCTCCCGCCGGAAGCCGATGGCGCAGCCCTCGCCGGCCCAGAACACGCCGGCCTGGTAGCGGCGGCCCTGCGGGTCGGTGGGCAGCTCAGCCCAGCGCTGGCTAATGGTCGGCTGGTGCCCATATTCGCCCGGCACTTCGGCGAGCGCGCGGCCATCGAGCTGCTCCAGCACGTTCTGTCCTTCCCGGCCGAACACTGGCTTACGCACGGCGTGGCCCGTAAGCTCGGCAGGCTCCTGCACGGCTTCGAGTAGCAACGGGTGGTGCGGGTACTGCTCCCAGAGCCACGCCAGCAGCGCTTTGCTCTGAAACAGGAGCGCGTAGGCCGGGTTCGCGATGATCACCGCGCGGGTTAGGAGCAGGTGGGTGAGGTCGGCGAGCAGCTCGGGCTCTTCGTCGGCCAGCAGCTCCCACGGCACCAGCTTAAACACATAATCGAACCGCTGCCAGCTCCCCGGCGCGGTTTCCGCCCACACGCCTTGGTCTTCGCCGCTGGCCGCTACCTGCATCGCGTCAACGGCCGCCACGAAGCACGTAGTGAAGCCGGCGGCGCGGGCGGCTTCGGCCACCACGGCGCAGTTAGCGGCGTCTTCGGCCGAGTCGGGCAGATGCACGAGCAGCAGCGCGGGATCGAGGTCCGGGTTCAGCTCGCGCCAGCGCCGCAGCTGCGCTTCGAGCCCCTCAAACAGCCCGTTGGCCTGGCGTTCCTCCTCGGCCTCGCCGGAGGCGACCAGGCTGGCCCATTGCACCACGGCTGTTTCGGGCAGCGAAGTGGCCGTGTCGGCGTTGAACTCCAGGAGTTTTGGTCCTTCGGGCGTCAGCGCCAGATCGAAGCGTCCGTAGAGGTGCCAGTGGCGCTCATCGGCCCACGAGTGGCGCACTGCTTCCCACAAATTCGACGGAATGAACAGGCGGTGCAGCAGCGCGTCGGGGATCGGGTCCGGAATCGCCTCCACGCACAGCGCGTAGAGCGTATCGGCGGCGGTGAGCAGGGCGTCGGCGTCGGCCTCGGGCAGCCGTACGGCCTCGCGGGCCACGTAGGTGGCG
>JBKJUQ010000356.1:0-12032 GCA_046590685.1 Hymenobacteraceae bacterium | reverse complement strand
GCGCGTTCGCGCAGGTGCCGGGCGTGCCGAACGACGTGTGGGCGATCGCGCCCGGAGCATCGGGTCAGGTGTGGGTCGGCACCGAGACCCAGGGCGTATTGCTGCTGCGCCCCGGCCCCGACGGCGCGCCGGTGGCCCTGCCGCTGGGGCAAGGCGGCCTGCCCAGTCCGCACGTGCGGGCGCTGTGGCCCGAGCAGCTGGGCGGGAAGCCCACGGGGCGCCTGTGGATCGGGACCCAGGCGCACGGACTGGCGTGCTACGACCCGGCGACGGGCCTCATACGGCGGTTTCGGCACGATCCGCGCGATTCTACTTCGCTCGCCGACGACTACGTGCGCGGCGTGATGCAGGACCGCGCCGGCCACGTATGGGTCAGCACCGAAGGCGGCCTCTCGGAGCTGGACCCCGCCACCGGCCGGGGGCGCTCGTTCCGCGCCAATCCCGCCGATGTCGGCGCCTTGCAGTCGAACTACATCCGCCAATGCTTCGAGGACCGGGAGGGGCGGATGTGGGTGCTGACGGGCGGCGGCGGCCTGGCGCTGCTCGACGCCGGGCGGCGAGGGCACTTCACCACCTTCCGGCACGATGCGGTTCGGCGCACGTCGCTGCCGGCCGATTTCGTGCGCTGCATGGTGCAGACCCGCGACGGGCGCCTCTGGCTCGGCAGCGAAGCCGGCGGACTGGCGCTGGTAGAAGATGCCCGCCCGCCGGGGCGCTTCCGTACGTGGCGGACCGCGGACGGGCTACCATCGGATATGGTGTACGCGATCGTTGAAGATCCCGGTGGGTATCTGTGGCTGAGCACCAACCACGGCCTGGCGCGCTTCGATCCGAAGCACAACACGTTCCGCCGCTACGACGCCCGCGACGGCCTCCCGCGCGACGAGTTCAACGCCGGCGCCGGCGCGGGCACTGCCTCGGGGCAGGTGTACTTCGGCGGCCCGGGGGGGCTACTCGCCTTTCACCCCGACTCGCTGCAACCTAATCGGCTGGCGCCGCCCGTCGTACTCACGGGGTTGCGCATCTTCGACCGGCGCATTGCCCTGCCCGATTCGGCCATCGGCGCGCGGCGGGTGCTGCGCCTGCGCCCGGTACAGAATTTTCTCACCTTCGAATTCGCCGCCCTCAACCTGCGGCTGCCGGAAAAAAACCGGTACGCCTACCGCCTGCGCGGCCTCGACAACCGCTGGCTCACGGTGGAGGGCAACCGCCCGGAGGCGCGCTTCACGAACCTCTCGCCGGGGGCGTACACGTTCGAGGTGCGCGCGGCGAACAACGACGGCGTCTGGACGGCGCATCCCACGGTGCTGCGCGTGCTCATTCCGCCGCCGTGGTACCGGGCGTGGTGGTTTCGGCTAGGGCTGGTGCTCGCGTTCCTGCTGCTGCTGTGGGCCGCGTATCAGGTGCGCGTCACGCAGCTGCTGGCGCTGGAACGGGTGCGCCACAGCATCGCCCGCGATCTGCACGACGATATGGGGTCGACGCTCTCGTCGATCTCCATCCTGAGCCAGATCGCGAGTCAGCATCACCAGCACCACCGCGCCGAGCAGGTAGCGGGGTTGCTGACGCAGATCGGCGAATCGTCGGGACGGATGTTGGATTCGATGGACGACATCGTGTGGGCCATCAACCCCGCCCACGACGGCCTCGACAACGTGACGACCCGGATGCGCATCTTCGCGTCCGAGGTACTCGAAGCGCGCGGCATCGACTTCACGTTCACGGTGGCGGCCAACGTGCCCGATCACCGCTTGGAGATGCGCGCGCGGCGCGAGTTCTTCCTGATCTTCAAGGAGCTGGTGAACAACCTGGCCAAGTACGCGCAGTGTCAGACGGCGCGCATCGCGCTGACGGTCGAAAACCGGTGCCTGCTGCTGCGGGTGGAAGACGACGGCGTCGGGTTCGACCCCACCGCCCCCGCGCGCGGCTCGGGCAATGGCATGACCAACATCCGCTCCCGCGCCGCCGCCCTGCGCGCCACCCTCACCTTCGAGACCGCCCCCGGACAGGGGACGAAAGTGGCGCTCAAGGTGCCGGTGTAGGGTGGAAGCGGCGGGGAGATCAGTCTACCGTGGCTGACTGAAACCCCTGGGTGCTGGTCGTGGCTATCGGCAACCGCGACGGGGTGTACCAGTGAGCGTAAAACCAAACCGGCCCGGCCAGCCTCCAAGCTGACCGGGCCGGTCGGTTATATGAGAATAGTACTCCCTACCGCTTTCGCCCCATTCCGCCCCCTCCACCCTGCTTGGCGGCTTGCTGCATCTGCTGCTGCATCTGCTTGAGGGCGGCGGGGTTCGAGCTCATCTTGCTCATCTGGCGCATCATCTGGCGCATCTGCTCGAACTGCTTGAGCATCTGGTTGACGTCCTGCGGCGAGCGGCCCGAGCCGGTGGCGATGCGCTTGCGGCGCGAGGGGTTGAGCAGCTCGGGGTTAGCGCGCTCGGCGGGCGTCATCGAGCGGATCATCGACTCGATCGGCGTAAAGGCGTTGTCGTCGATATCGATGTCCTTCATCGCCTTGCCCATCCCGGGGATCATCCCCACCAGGTCCTTGATGTTGCCCATCTTGCGGATCTGGTCGAGCTGGGAGAGGAAGTCGTCGAAGTTGAAAGTGTTCTTGCGGATCTTGGCGTTGATCCGCTTCGCTTCGTCTTCGTCGTAGGCCTGCTGGGCGCGCTCGACGAGCGAGATCACGTCGCCCATCCCCAGGATGCGCTGGGCCATCCGGTCGGGGTAGAACAGGTCGAGGGCGTCCATCTTCTCGCCGGTCGAGATGAACTTGATCGGCTTCTCGACCACGGCCCGGATCGAGAGGGCCGCGCCACCGCGCGAGTCGCCGTCGAGCTTGGTGAGCACGACGCCGTCGAAGTTGAGGCGCTCGTTGAACGTCTTGGCAGTATTGACCGCGTCCTGCCCCGTCATCGAGTCCACGACGAACAACGTCTCCGACGGGCTAACAGCGCGCTTGATGTTCTCCACCTCCCGCATCATCGCCTCGTCGACGGCCAGGCGGCCGGCGGTGTCGATGATGACCACCTTGCGCCCGAGCCGGCGGGCGTGCTGCACGGCGCTCTGAGCGATCTGGACGGGGTCTTTCGACTCAGGGTCGGAAAAGAAGTCGGCCCCCACCTGCTCGGCGAGCACCCGCAGCTGCTCAACGGCGGCGGGGCGGTAGACGTCGCACGCCGCTACGACCACCGAGCGGCCCTGCTTTTTGAGCAGCGCCGCCAGCTTGCCGGTGAAGGTGGTTTTACCCGAGCCCTGCAAACCGGCGATGAGCACCACCGCAGGCTCGCCCTTGATGACGAGGTCCTGCTTCTCGCCGCCCATCAGCTGGGTGAGCTCGTCGTACACGATCTTGACCATCAGCTGGCCGGGCTCGATCGCAGCAAGGACTTTCTGGCCCATCGCTTCCTTCTGAATCCGGTCGGTGACGTCCTTGGCCACCTTGTAGTTGACGTCGGCATCCACCAGGGCGCGCCGCACCTCTTTGATGGTGGCCGCGACGTTGATATCGGTGATCTGGCCCTTCCCCTTGAGGGTCTTGAGGGCACGGTCGAGCTTTTGGGAGAGGTTATCGAACATTATAGCATGTGGTGCGGACTTCAGTCCGCAGTTTCTCGTTGCTGCCGCAGCCGCAGACTTAAAGTCTGCACCACAAAGGTACCGCCGCGTAGTTTCGTGGCCCCAATGCCTGCTCCCGCTTCCAGTACCCCCCGTCCGCTCCGGCTCCTGCTGATTACGTACTACTGGCCGCCGTCGGGCGGCGCGGGGGTGCAGCGGTGCCTGCAGTTCGCGCGGCACCTGCCCGCGTGGGGCATCACGCCGACGGTGCTCACCGTGGACCCTGCCCACGCCGCGTACCCGGTGCGCGACGAGTCGCTGCTGACGGCGGTGCCGGCGGATCTGGAGGTGATCCGCACCGCGACCACCGAGCCGTTCGGCGTGTATCAGAAAGTAAGCGGCACGGAAACCATCCCGTACGGTGGCTTCGCGAACGTCTCGCGCACCTCGCGCAAGCAGCAGCTCTTCAAGTTTCTGCGCGGCAACCTCTTCATCCCCGACCCGCGCCGGGGGTGGAACCGCCACGCCATCGCCGCCGCGACGAAGCTGCTCGCCACGGGCGAGTTCGCGGGCTTCCTCACTTCTTCGCCGCCCCACTCCACCCAGCTCATCGGGCTGGAGCTAAAGCGCCGCTTTCCGCAGCTGCGCTGGCTCGCCGACCTGCGCGACCCGTGGACCGACATCTACTACTACCACGAATTTCGGCACCTGCCGCCCGCCCGCTGGCTCGACGCGCGCTACGAGCGTCGCGTGGTGGCGGGCTGCGATGCGCTCCTCACCACCAGTGCCCACACCGGCGCGCTGCTGCTGTCGAAGGCCGCTACCGCCGACCCGCGCAAGCTTACCGTCCTGCCAAACGGCTACGACGAAGCCGATTTCGCGGGGCGCCCCAGTCAGCCCCCGCTCGACGCGCTGCGCATCCTCCACGCCGGCACCATCACCGAAGCCTACCGCCTCGACGCGGGCTTTCTGCCGGCCCTGGCAGTGGTCCGGGCACGGTATCCGGCCGTGCCGCTGCGGCTGCGGTTCGTGGGAAAGGTGTCGAACGCGCTGCTGGCGCAGGTGCACGCCGCGGGCTTGGGCGAGGTGCTGGAGGTGACGCCGTACGTACCGCACCACGAGTCGGTCGGCGAGCTGCTGACGGCTTCGGCGCTGCTGCTCGGGATCCCTGACGTGCCCCACAACGCGGGGGTGCTGCCGGGGAAGCTGTTTGAGTACCTGGCGGCGCGCAAGCCGGTGCTGGCTGTGGGCCCGGCCGATTCGGAAGCCAGCCCGATTCTGACGGCCGCGGGCGTCGGCCCGGTGCTCGCCTACGCCGACGAAGCGGGGTTTCGCGACCGCCTCACCGCCCTGTTCGACCAGTGGCAGCGCCACCCCAGCCTCGATCTGCCCGCCGGCCCAGAACGCGCCTGGACCCGCAAAGCCCTAGCCGGCAAGCTGGCGGGAGTAATTACGAATTCTTAATTACGAATTGCGAATTACTTCTTGCCAAAATCACTAATTCGTAATTCGTAATTCCTATCGCTGATGCGGGCTCAGGAAGAACTTGCGCTGCTGCTTGACGAGCGGCTCGCCGGCGGGGTTGATGCCAACGGCGGGAGGCGCGTAGCCTTTCTCTTCTTTACGGGCGTGCTTGCCTGCCCGGAATTTCCGAACCGTGAAGCCGTTGTTGTTGCCGTTGTCGTACTGGTTATCCTTCGTGCTGGGCTTACCGGCCAGCGTATTGCCGCCGTTGAGACGGGCTTCGATAATTTCGAGCTGCCGCTTCTTGTGCAGATCGACGCCATTCATATCCGTGGTGCCCTCGTCGGGGATAGGAGCGGCGGCGCGGCGCTTCTCGATCTCGGCGTCCAAATTCTGCATCTTCTCCGTACGGGCGCGCTCCTGGCTGCGCGACGATTGGGCGCGGGCTTCGGGAGCGGCAGCTACGAGAGCCAGCAGAAGCGCGGCGGGAACGAACAGGTGACGAAGCATGCGGAAGGTGCGAAAAAGAGGAAGGAAAGCAGCGATTTTGGGCGCTAACGGGATGATTTGGGGCGAGGTTCCGGTCCTGAGCAAAGATAGCCGCCAGCCCGGCCGGGCCCCTTCATCGCCGGGTGGGTGGGGCGTAACCCACCGGTATCTTTGCGCCCGTCCGCTCTACCCCGGTTTTTGCCCATGACTCCCTACGTAAACCTGCTGACCGATCTCGACGACGACGGCATCCTCACCCTCACTTTCAACCGGCCCGCCGCGCTCAACGCGCTCAACCAGGTCACGGTAACGGAGTTGGCTCACGCTGTGAGTGACGCCGTGGCTAATCCCGCCGTCCGCGCGCTGCTGCTGACCGGTGCCGGGCCGAAAGCCTTCGTGGCGGGCGCCGATATCGCCGAGTTCTCGTTGCTCGACAACACCACCAGCCGCGCGTTCGCCGAGCGCGGGCAAGCCACGCTGGCGCTCCTCGAAAACTGCCCCAAACCCACGCTGGCGGCCATCAACGGCTTCGCGCTCGGCGGGGGCTGCGAGCTGGCGATGGCGTGCCACCTGCGGGTAGCGGCCGACAACGCCCGCTTCGGGCAGCCCGAAGTCAACCTGGGCATCATCCCCGGCTACGGCGGCACCCAGCGCCTGACGCAGCTGGTGGGCAAGGGCCGCGCCCTGGAGCTGATGCTGACGGCCGATATGGTGAATGCCCCGGACGCGCTGCGCTACGGCCTCGTCAACCACGTGGTGCCCGCCGAGCAGCTGCTTGAGTTCAGCAAGGCCATCCTGCGGAAGATCCTCACCAAAGCGCCCCTCGCCGTGCGCTACGTGATCGACTCGGTCAACGCGCTCTACGATGGCCAGCGCGACGGCTACGCGGCCGAAGCGGAGAATTTCGCCCACTGCTGCGCCTCCGACGACTTCGTGGAAGGCCCCCGAGCGTTTCTCGAAAAGCGCCCGGCCGCGTTTCAGGGGCGGTAGAGGATTGTTGTGCGGACTTCAGTCCGCAGTTGTACCGGCTTAAAACTGCGGACTGAAGTCCGCACAACACTCTCCTTGTCCGTCACGCGCAAGCTCTTATCTCAAACGGCCGTTTACGGGCTGAGCAGTATTGTTGGGCGGGTGCTCAACTACCTGCTCGTGCCGCTCTACACGGCGGTGTTCGCACCGGCCGAGTACGGCATCGTCACGGAGCTGTACGCCTACGTGGCGTTCCTCAACATCGTCTTCACCTACGGGATGGAGACGGCGTATTTCCGCTTCGCCAGCCGCCCCGGCACCGACCGCCTCCTGCTCTACCGGCAGGTGCTCACATTGCTGCTGCTCACGAGCGTGGCCGGCGCGGGGCTGCTGACGTACTTCGCCGACGACCTCGCCGCCGCCCTGCACTACCCCGGCCAGGGGCGCTACGTGAAGTGGCTCGGCTGGGGCCTCGCCATTGATGCCCTCGTGGCGGTGCCGTTCGCCCGGTTGCGGCTCGAAAATCGGGCGGCGCGCTTCGCCACCCTCCGGCTGCTCAACATCGGGCTGATTCTGGCGGCGAGCTACTTCTTTATCGTCATCGCCCCCACAGTGCCCGCCCCCGGCGCGGTGCTCACGGGCACGGGCAATCTGGCGTGGCTCCAGGCGCTCGTGGCGCAGGTTTACGACCCCGGCCTCGGCGTCGGCTACGTCTTTCTGATCACCCTCGTCGCCAATGCGCTGTGGCTGCCGCTGCTCTGGCCGCAGCTGCGCGACTGGAGCCCGTCGCTCTCGGCCGACCAGACCCGGGCGCTGCTCACCTACGGGCTGCCGCTGCTGGTGGCGGGGCTCGCGGGGATGGTCAACGAGGTGCTCGACCGTATCCTGCTGAAGGCGTGGCTGCCGCGGGGGTTCTACCCGGGCCTGACCAACGCCGGCGCCCTGGGCGTGTACGGGGCGTGCTACAAGCTCTCGATCTTTATGTCGCTCGTGATTCAGGCGTTCCGCTACGCCGCCGAGCCGTTCTTCTTCAAGCAGGCGGCGGACCCCAACTCGCCCCGCACGTTTGCGCTCGTGATGAAGTGGTTCGTGATCGCGTGCTGCCTGATTTTCCTCATCATCAGCTTGTTCCTGGACGATCTGGGCCGGATTTTCCTGAGCTCGCCGGTATACCGCACGGGCCTGGCGGTGGTGCCGATTCTGCTCCTCGCGAATCTGTTTCTGGGCGTGTATTACAACGCCTCCGTCTGGTTTAAGCTCACCGATCGCACCCGCTTCGGCACGTGGCTCGCCGTGGGCGGCGCGGTGCTCACCGTGGGGCTCAACTGGTACCTCATTCCGCGCCTCGGCTACCTGGGCTGCGCGTGGACCACGCTGGCGTGCTACGCGAGCATGGCCGGCGCGTGCGTGCTGCTCGGGCAGCGCTACTACCCCATCCCCTACCCTATCGGGCGCATTGGCGCTTACCTCGCGCTGGCCGTGGGGCTGGTGGTGCTCGGGCTAAACTGGGCGCCGGCCGGCTGGTGGACAAGCCGGTTGTGGCAGGCGGGGCTGGTGGGGGCATTCGCGGCGGTGGTGGCGCTGGTCGAGCGGCGCGGGCTGCGGCCGGGCGTTGAAGCTGCGCCCGCTCGGTAGCTGACCAGCCCGAGCAAAAAAGAGGACCCCGGAGAGGCTACCCGCGAGGCGGCCGAAGGCCGGTTGCGGTAGCGCCTCCGGGGTCACGAACCAGAAAGAAAACTGCCGCGCCACCACCAGCCGGCGGGTCTGGCCGGCGGCGCGCACCACGTACAAGCCCGGCGGCAGGTCGGCCACGGCCCACGTCAGCTCCTGGCCGGCCAGCGCGCGCGCTTCGCGCACCACGCGGCCCACGGCGTCGAGCCCGTCTCAAAGCGCGGCAGGCCCGCCGTAAAATCAATGCCGATGTGCTCGCCAAAAAACCAGCGCGCGCCTTGCAGCTGCTGGGCGGTGGCGGGGCGGGCAAGCAGGAGTAAGCACGCCACCACGAGGTAGCAGCGTAGGCAAGGCAGGATTTTCACGAGAAGACGGGAGAGGTGGGACGGGTACTCAAATGTACCCCAGCGGTCCAGCTCTCGCCACCTGGCTATCTGGCGCAATACCGCATTTCTGTCTTACGTTTACGGCCGGATTTTTCACTTTTCCCTTTCTTCATTTCAGCAATGGCAAAAGCAATCAATGCCCTCACGATGGGGCTTTCCGGCAACGTCAACGGCCTGGGGCTCACGTTCCGGCGCGGGCGCAACGGCGACATCCACGCGATGACCACGCCGCAGGGCAGCAGCAAGCCCGCCACGGCCGCGCAGCAGATCACGCGGGACCAGTTCCGGGAGGCGGCGGCGGCGGGCCGCGAGGCCGTGAAAGACCCCGCGACCAAAGCTTACTACCAGCAGTTTGTCGATGACAACACGGCCTCGGCCTACGCCGCCGCGATGCAGGACCGCCTGACGCCGCCCACCGTTAAGGCCGTCGACATGGAGGCGTACTCGGGGAAGATCGGCGAGAAGATCCGCGTGACGGCCTTCGACAACTTCGGCGTTACGCGCGTGCACGTCGTGGTCCACAATCCCGACGGCTCGCTCGTGGAGGAAGGCGACGCCGTGCAGCAGGCTGGTACCCTCGACTGGCTGTACACCACGACGGCGGTGAACGCGAGCCTCGACGGCGACGTGATCAGCGTCTTCGCCCTCGACCGGGCGGGCAACAACGTCACCTTCAGCCAGCCCGTGAGCTAAGAACGCGGGCGCCGGTTTCGCGGCGCAGTCCTATTTCGCCGGGCTGGGGGATACAGGGAGGATATCCGAAGGATGTAGGGAGGATGCAGGGAGGATGAGGGGTAGGAAGACCGAGGCCACAGCCGGCGTATTTCGCGGAAAAGTACCAACTCTCGGCTTCCTGGTCGGGAGTTGTTGCGTTTTGGGCGGTGCGCCTTGGCACCTCCGCTACCGCCGACTTGCCCGCTACTTTTGCGCCTCTCCCCCCTATTCGCCCTACCTGCCCTCACCCCGTGGAGCCCCTACCCGTCCGCTTTCTCAACCATTCGCCGCACCCGTCGCCCGCCTACCAGACCGCCCACGCCGCCGGCCTGGACGTGCGGGCCTGGCTGCCGGGCGGCCCCGTCACGCTCGGCCCGTTGCAGCGCGAGCTGATCGGCACCGGCCTGATCGTCGAGCTGCCCGTGGGCACCGAGCTACAGGTGCGCCCGCGCTCGGGCCTGGCCTACAAGCACGGCCTGACGGTGCTCAACTCGCCCGGCACCATCGACGCCGACTACCGCGGGGAGATCAAGGTGCTGCTGGTGAATCTCTCCAGTGAGCCGGCCACCATCCACGACGGCGACCGCATCGCGCAGCTCGTGCTCGCCCGCCACGAAACCATAGTTTGGGAGGCCGCTACTGAGCTGAGCGAAACGGCGCGCGGCGAAGGCGGCTACGGCTCCACGGGGAAGTGAGGGGGAGATGTGCTGATGTGCTGATGTGCTGATGTGCTGATGTGCTGATGTGTTGATGTGAGTCTATGACGATCAGCTTGCCAGAAAGCTCGCTTGGGGCTTTCCTACGAACCCTGAAAGGGTTCTTCTCCACAGCCCGGGGTTGATTTCAGAGAAATCTACCCCGGGTGCGCCGTCACGGCCCCGGCACCAGCGCCCGAAACCACAGGCGGCCATCGTAACAAGTCCAATGCGTACATCTCCACATCAGCACATCAACACATCAGCACATCAACACATCAACACATCAGCACCTTCCCCCATGATCGCCCTCGCTGACATCGAAGCTGCCGCCGTGCGCCTGCGCGGCCTCATCACCCGCACGCCGCTGCTGCCGTTTACCGCGCCCGACGCGGAGGCCGACGGCGCCCGCGTGTGGCTCAAGGCGGAGAGCCTGCAACCCATCGGCTCCTTCAAGCTGCGCGGCGCGGGCAACCGGCTGCTGGCGCTGACTGCCGAAGAGCGCGCGCGCGGCGTAGTGGCCTACTCCAGCGGCAACCACGCGCAGGGGGTGGCCTACACGGCGCGCCATCTGGGAATGGCCGCTACCATCGTGATGCCCACCACCACGCCGCGCGTCAAGCTGGCGGCCACCCGCGCCCTGGGCGCCGAAGTGGTGCTCTACGACCCCGCCACCGAAAACCGCGAAGACGTGGCCGAGCGGGTGCGCGCCCGGTTTCCCGCCGACCGCCTGCCCACCCTGGTGCCGCCCTTCGACGACCCCTACATCGTGGCCGGGCAGGGCACGGCCGGGCTCGAGATCTTCGAGGACTTGCCCGACGCCGACCTCGTGCTGGTGCCGGTGGGCGGCGGCGGGCTGCTGAGCGGCATCGCCACGGCGCTCAAAACGCTTAACCCCCACGTGCGCGTGGTGGGCGTGGAGCCGGCGCTCGCCGCCGACGCGCAGGCGTCGTTCCGCACCGGCCACCGCGTGGCCTGGTCTGCGGCCGACACCCAGCGCACGCTCTGCGACGGCGTGCGGACGCTCGAAGTCGGCGTGCTGCCCTTCGCCCTGATGCAGCGGTATGTGGACGATATCGTGACCGTCACGGAAGCCGAGATCCGCACCGTCACGCGGCGGCTCGCGCTCGAAGCGCGCCTCGTCGTGGAGCCCACCGGGGCGCTCGCGCTCGCCGCGTGGCTCTACCACCGCGCCGAGCTGCCGCCCGCCCGCCGGGTGGTGGCCCTGCTCACGGGCGGCAACATCGACCCCGAGCTGCTGGCGGAATTGCTGCTCCAGTAGCCAGCAGTCAGGTAGCCGGCACTGTCTCAGTGCCGGTGGATAACGAAGCCCGGCGGCGAATCGACGCCGGCACTGAGACAGTGCCGGCTACGCCGGGGTACATCGAGCTACGGCCAGCACCCGCGCCGGGCCGTAGTTTCGCGGCGGCAAAGCCCGTTGAGTGCGTCATCTGAAGCCGAAGATCACTCAATCACTCAATCGAAAATCACAAATCACTCTCTGATGAAGATCATCGTCCCGATGGCCGGCATGGGTAAGCGGATGCGCCCCCACACCCTCACCGTCCCCAAGCCGCTCATCCCCATCGCCGGCAAGCCCATCGTGCACCGCCTCGTCGAAGACATCGCGAAGGTGTGCGGCGCGCCGGTCGAGGAAGTCGCGTTCATCATCGGTCCGACGTTTGGGCCGGCCGTCGAGCAGCAGCTCATCGCGATCGCCGAATCGGTCGGGGCGAAGGGCACGATTTCGTACCAGGAAGAGCCCCTCGGCACGGCGCACGCCATTCTGTGCGCCCAGCACGCCCTCGACGGCCCCGTGGTCGTCGCGTTCGCCGATACCCTCTTTAAGGCTGATTTCACCCTCGACACCTCCGCTGACGGCACCATCTGGGTGCAGCGCGTCGACGACCCCAAGCCTTTCGGCGTGGTGAAGCTCGACGACGAGGGGCGCATCACCGATTTCGTCGAGAAGCCCGAGCACTTCGTCTCCGACCTCGCCATCATTGGCATTTACTACTTCAAAGACGGCGCCTATCTGCGCCGCGAGCTGCAGTACCTGCTCGATAACGACATCAAGGAC
>JBKJUQ010000552.1:0-7005 GCA_046590685.1 Hymenobacteraceae bacterium | reverse complement strand
ACGCCACCTTCTTCACCTGCTGGCTCGGCAACAACGATGTGCTCGGGTTCGCCTCCGTCGTCAGTGCGTCCGGGTAGGCGGCCCCGCCGGTGGCGAACCCGAGCACATCGTTGTTGCCGAGCCAGCAGGTGAAGAAGGTGGCGTCGGCGGTTTTCTCCCGGATAAACTTCAGGTAGGTAGTCGAGTTACGCGCCGCATCGTCGGCCAGGAGCCGGTGGTAGAACGGGTTGAGCTGCCCGTACGTGCCGCTGTTGAGGTCGCGGACGCTGATACCCGGTACGCCGAGGTTGTTGAGAGGCCCGGTGTAGGGGGTCAGCACGCTGCCGCCGGGCAAGGTCGCGCCCGCCACGGTGCCCAGGTTAGTCGTCGTCCGCACCAGGTTCGGCGCGCCGGTGGCGGGGTCAAACCCCGTCAGCTGCAAGTAGCTCGATCCGTTGGCTTGCGCCTCGCTGAAGAGCGGTTGCACAAATGCCCCGCCGCCGGCTTTCGCAAACTGCCCGGCCAGCATCAGCGGGTAGGAATTGAGCTGGCCGTCGCGGTACACGCCCCCGTCGGCATACCCCGCGGTAAGCGAGTTGCCAATCGCATAGTAGTGACTGAAATCAGCCGACCCGGCCGACACTTGCGGCTCGGCATCGGGGGTAGGTTCACAGGCCGTGAAAGTGGCCAGCGCGGCGCAGGTAGCCGCAACTGCTGCCCGGCCCGACAGTCCTCGGGTAGATCGGGCGAGAAAGGCAAAAAGAGGAGTCATTGGAATCTTCATTTTAATAAGACAAAGATAGCCGCCGGAAAGCCGGTAGTCACGGCGCTCGATGGCCAACCCGTCCCCCACTCCTTGCTGACTACGGCCCCTAAAGCTTGTAGTGCACGCCGAGGGCGGCAATGTGGATGTAGGTTTGGTATGTGCCGGCCACCCGATCCGTAGCCGTCTGGTTGGCCACCAGCTCCGCTTGGGTCTGCGAGCGCTGCTTAAAGGCGAGGAACTCGTAGGCGAAGTCGAGGTCTACTTTCTCCCCAAGGTGCACGGAGACGCCGCCCGTGGCGGCGTAGCGGTTGGCATCAGGGGTTTCGGGAGTGATGAAGCCATTCCGCACCGGTGATTGGTCGTAGTAGCCCCCCAGGCGGACGGTGAGGGCGTCGAGGACGCGGTACTGCCCGCCGGCGCGCAAGGTGTAAGCATTCTGGTAGCGCCGCACCGACGTAGAGGTCGTATTCCCCCCCACGGTACCATTGAACGCGAAGTCAAGCGACTTGTAGGCGCTCCAGTTCGTGAAATTGGCATCGAAGCCGATCGTGAGCTTCTCGGTCGGCGTCAGGCCGATGCCTACGTTCAGGGAGCTCGGCAAGGGTAGGGTGGCATCGAACTCGGTCGCCGTGAAGCTCGCGCGGATGAGCGGATCGGCGGGTAGATTATTAAGCGTCACCTTGCCGCCAGTCACCTTCATATCCACCCGAGAGCGGTAACTCACCCCCACCGATACCCGATCGACGGGTTTTAGGTAGATGCCCGCGTTGAAACCGTAGCCACGCGCCGGGCGGTCGCTTTCGAGCGTAACCGACGGCGACGTCCCTACCTGATTGGTGATGGGCAGGTCGCGCCGCAGATCCACGTACCCCAGCCCCAAAACAAACCCGCCCCCAATGCCGAGCCACTCCGTGACGCGGTAGCTGACGGTGGGCTGAATAAAGCCTGCGAGTAACGTGATCTTGGTGAGCGAATAGCGGCCCGTCCACGCCGAACCATAATCGAGAGTAGCCCCGAAGGGCGTGTAGATGCCGATCCCCGCGGCCCACTTGCCGGGCGTGCCATCCGCGCCTTTTGGCCCGAAGGCCGCGTAGATATTGAGCGGCGTGGCGACTGGGTGCTTAAACGAGAAATCCTGTCTACTCGCATCATTGCGATACGCCATACGCGCCATTGCGCCGGCTACGCCAAGCTGTACGCCGCGCGCCTGCACGAATGCCAGCGCGCCCGGATTGAAAAAGATACTGCCTTGATCGAGCGCCAGACCGGTGCCGATATGCCCCATCCCAATGTTTTTGGCGGCGGCCAGATTAACCTGAAAACCACCGGCCACAGCTGGGCCGGCCGCCAGGAGCGCCAGCACTGCCAGCGAGAGTCGCGTAATTCGCATAGGCGAAGAAAATGAAGGAAGTACAGGCGGCAGATCCGACAAATCGATCAGAAATCCCGGCGCGGAGTAAATGTAGGTGGCGGACCTGCAACTACGCGGCTTGCAGCCTTTTTTTTCACTCCCCCAGGGTCATGATCGCGTGTATTCCTGCCCGGCAGCCAGCAGATGCAGCCGCAAGTCGCGCCCGCTGATCGGGTCGTTGTAGGGCACTGCTTCCAGGCCCGGGGCGGTGCTGTAACGCCCGTCCATTACGGTCACTACTTCATCGCCGATAACCGTAAACCCGCTGTTTTCAGGAACCGCGAGCTCTCCACCGCCGGCCCAGATAACGCCCGTTTCCTCAGCAATTCCGACTCCCAGCGTGTCGGGCTCGCGTAAAACGGCGTGCGCCAACCGGGCGAAGCGGCCGCGCTCGGCGAAATGCGTATCCAGGAAAACGGCCGGCACCAGTCCTAGCCCGGGCTCAATACGTACCCGCCCGCTGAGCAGCGACCGCCACCCGTGGCCCGACACAATCATGCGCTCGGCCAGCGCCGCGGCCCCCGCGCTCGTGCCGGCTACGGTCAGGGCGTCGTGCCGGTAGCGGTCGAGCAGCAGCGCCAGAAAACGCGTCCCGTGCAGCGCCGCCGTCAAACGCTCCTGATCGCCACCGGT
Organism: Hymenobacteraceae bacterium; assembly: GCA_046590685.1. Taxonomy (GTDB): domain Bacteria; phylum Bacteroidota; class Bacteroidia; order Cytophagales; family Hymenobacteraceae; genus JANNMJ01. Next base: position 4,216 of record JBKJUQ010000552.1, on the reverse strand, counting down.
GAAGAACACCAGGTCGGCCGCGGCCAACCGCTCCAAGTGAGCGGGTGAATCAGGGGGCGTGCGGGCCGTGCAGTGCAGCACATTGGCTTCGGCGAAGCCGCGCCGCCGCAGATGCGCCGCGTAGTTGCGGCCCGTTACGAGCGGGCGGACGGGCGTAGCAGCTACCACGATCTCGGCGTGCCGGGCCCCGCCGGGCCGGGCCGCGGAGTGGGCGTACAGCCAGTCGAGCAAGCAGTTGTCGTCGCCCCCCCCCCACCCGACCAGGGTGCCCGAAGCAGGCGCTGAACGAACAGGCTGAGTCATTGCGCACGAAGGTAGAGGGCTGAATGAGCAACGCCCGATGAACTATGAGCTGGCAGGCGCGTAGCCTGCTACCGCCGCCGCCCCGATCACTCCTTTTCTAATGCGCGCTAGCGGCGGATATTTGCTGCCGATTTGCGGAAGACGTCGAAACGGAAAGCGGCCGATTGCCCCGTAGCGGGCGGGCTCAGCTCCTGGTCAAGGTCCAGTCCTCATTGCTCATTTACTACAGCGTATGCAGCTTCGTTTTTCCCTGAATTACCGCGCCGAGTTCGGCCAGGTGCTCGTCGTGTGCGGCTCAGCTCCCGAGCTGGGCGCTTGGGACGTGACCCGGGCCCCGGTGATGACCGTCGTAGCCGGTGAAGCTGACTGGCAGCTGGCCCTCGACGTGGCCGACGCGGCGACTTCCCCGCTCGCGTACAAGTACGCGCTGCGCGATGAGCGCAGCGGCGAGATTCGGTGGGAATGGGGTCCGAACCGCTCGCTGGAGCTGGAGCCTCGTCGGTTTCACACCGCTGAGATCAAGGATGCGTGGCGGCCCACGCAGGAGATCGACAACGTGCTTCATTCGGCCGCCTTCACCAAAGCACTGATGCGGCGCACGCCAGCAGCTGCGGGGGCCGCTAGCGGAAAGGCCGCTACCGGGGGAAAGGGAGCCACCCGCGCGCAGCTCGGCCGCGTCCCCGACAGCGCGCGCAAGCCCGCCGGGCGCGCGGTCGTCCGCCTCCAGATTCAGGCGCCCCGCGTGCCCGCCGAGCTGCTGCTGGCCGTGAGTGGGTCCGACGCGGCGCTAGGCTCCTGGGATGAGACGCACCCCGTACTACTCGATGCCAGCGCCTACCCGCGCTGGAGCACCGAGCTGACGCTCGTCGCCCCCGGCCAGCCGGTACAGTATAAGTACGGCCTCTACGACCCCGCGCAGCAACGCATGGTGGGCTGGGAAACGGGCGCCAACCGAACGCTCGGGCCGCTCCCAACGCCCTCGGAGGGCCAACCGACGCTCACCATCCGCACCGACGAATACTTCCGTCATCCCGGTGGCCCCTGGCGAGGGGCGGGGGTAGCGGTGCCGGTTTTCGCCCTGCGCAGCCGCCAGGGTAGTGGTGTGGGCGAGTTTCCGGACATCAAGCTGTTAGTGGACTGGGCGGTGGAGGCCGGCTTGAAGCTGGTACAGGTGCTGCCCATCAACGATACCGTGGCGAGCCACACCTGGTACGATTCGTACCCGTACGCCGCCGTTTCGGTCTACGCACTGCACCCCATCTACCTCAATCTGCAGCAGATGGGCCGGTTGAAGGATAAGGAAGCGCAAGCCGCCTTCGACCGCGAGCGGGAGCGCCTCAACGCCCTCGATACGGTCGACTACGAGGACGTGATGGAGATGAAGGCCCGCTTCTTCAAGGACCTCTACGACCAGGATAGCGACCGCTTCCTGGCCGACCCGGCATTTCAGGCCTTCCTGCGCGAGCACCGCAGCTGGCTGGTGCCGTACGCGGCGTTCTCGGCCCTGCGCGACAAGTTTCAGACGCCCGACTTCCGCGAGTGGGGCGAGTGGGCGACGGCGACCGACGAAATGCTCGACCGCCTCGTGGCGCCCGATGCGGCCACCAGTCCGCTGGGGCTGACGTACCACGACTTCGCCGTCCATTACTTTCAGCAGTTCCACCTCGACCGGCAGCTGCGCGAGGCCACGGTGTACGCCCGCTCGAAAGGCGTCGCGCTCAAGGGTGATCTGCCGATCGGCATCTTCCGCTACTCGGTGGAGGCGTGGCGCCAGCCCGAGCTGTTCAATATGGAGGCGCAGGCGGGCGCCCCGCCCGACGACTTCTCCGTGACGGGTCAGAATTGGCGCTTCCCGACCTATAACTGGGGCAAGATGGCCGAGGACGGCTACGCGTGGTGGCGCGGGCGCCTGACTCACCTGAGCCGGTACTTCGACGCGCTGCGAATCGACCACATCCTCGGGTTCTTCCGCATCTGGGAAATTCGCGGCGACTCCGTCGAGGGGCTCCTCGGCCACTTCTCCCCTTCCCTACCCCTGGGTGTTCACGACCTGCGCCGCCAGCTGGGCTGGTTCGATCAGAAGCGCATGACGGAGCCGTACATCCGCTGGCACGTGCTGACCGACATCTTCAACACCCAGGCCGATGCCGTGCGACAGGAGTTTCTGGATGATTATGCCTACGGGCAGTTCAGTCTGAAGCCGCACGTGTCCACCCAGCGACAGATCGAAGTGCTCATGGAGGAGAAGATTGCTCAGGAGCCCGACCGCGCCGAGCACTGGCGCTGGATCCGGACGGGCCTCTACCGGCTCGTTAACGAAGTCCTGTTTCTCGAAGCGCCTTTCGCCAATGGGGAGGCCTTTGATCCGCGCATCACCGTCGACCAGACGTACTCGTTCCGCGAGCTCGATTACGAGACGCGACGCAAGCTTCAGGACATCTACAACGACTACTTCTACCACCGCCACGAGGAGTTCTGGAAAATCCAGGGCCTTATCAAGCTGCCGGTGATGAAGAACGCCACCGATATGCTCATCTGCGGCGAAGACCTCGGGATGGTACCCGCCTGCGTGCCGCCGGTGATGCGCGAGACCGGCATCCTCGGCCTCAACATCCAGCGGATGCCGGGCCAACCGGGCATCGAATTCTTTCACCCGAAGGATGCGCCCTATATGTCGGTGGTGAGCCCCAGCAGCCACGATATGAGCACCGTGCGCGGCTGGTGGGAAGAAGACCGCGCGGCCACCCAGCGGTTCTACAACCACATGCTCGGGCACGGCGGTGACGCGCCTTTCTACTGCGAGCCGTGGGTCGCGCGGGATGTGGTGGTGCAGCACCTCTACTCGCCGGCGATGTGGGCCATCTTCCCGCTGCAGGATCTGGTCGCGATGGACGGCAACATTCGGCGCATCAACCCCTCCGACGAACAGATCAACGTGCCCGCCAACCCCACCCATTACTGGCGCTACCGCTTCCACATCCCCCTCGAAGACCTGCCCGCGGCCGAAGACTTTACCCGCAACCTGCGCAAGCTGGTGCGCGAGAGTGGGCGCGAGACGGTGAGTTAGGAGCGGATGTGTTGATGTGTTGATGTGTTGATGTGTTGATGTGAAGATGAAAATACCACATCGCCTATCAGCACATCGTCACATCAACACATCTTTCACATCCCCGGCCTACCTTTGTGTTACCAAAAGCGGGAGTAGCTCAGTTGGTAGAGCATCAGCTTCCCAAGCTGAGGGTCGCGAGTTCGAATCTCGTTTCCCGCTCGTTGATAATCAGCCACTTAGCATCGTGCTAAGTGGCTGAATTGTTTTTCGGTTTGCGCTATGGTTTGCACTGCCCCCTCTTAGGGTACTCCCTAGTGATTGTAAACTGAAGGGTCAAGAAGAAAAACCACCGATCTCGTCCTCAGACCAAGTTGAACTGAGGGGTTGCATCAAGCGAGTCGGAGACGCGCTACAGGGTTAGACGCGCACTTTGTTTCCGCTTGTCATCTTCCGTCTGCTGTCCCTGTCGCAAGGCTTTACTTTTCACCCAGTTTATTCTGGAAGTCCATATTCAGGCTATACTGTTCGTCTACCGGAACGGCCTTGCGGGAGCACTTATTGATGTCCTTGCCCTCCTTCGTCCACAGAAATGGGTAGAAGTTATATGTACTGTTACCGTCGAGTTTAGCAGCTTCCACTTGCCATCCCGTCCAGCGGAGTCCATTGTAGAATTCGGCGAGGTCGCCATTGAAGCAAAAGTTCAGAAATTCGGAATACCCGATGTCCATCGTTTCCCACTTCAGGTTGTCGGGTGACAGATAATAGACTTTGCCGATATCAGAGCCCAACTGGCCGCCGTTGATGGCGAAGAAGCCGCCCACAGCATCATCGGCTACCAGCAGCAGAGGCGGGGCCTCACCAAAC
>JBKJUQ010000469.1:0-1103 GCA_046590685.1 Hymenobacteraceae bacterium | reverse complement strand
GTTCGGCCGCTGATGCGGCTGCCTACCTGACCCAGCCGAAAGTGGCGTACGCCACGGCTGCTGGCGACTACAAGCAGAAGATCGGTATCCAGAAGTGGTTTGCCCTCTACAACAACTCGCCGGAGGCGTGGAAAGAGTGGCGCCGCCTCGATGCACCGAACCTGGTGAAGCCAGCCGGTGCTCTGACCGACATTCCGCTGCGCTACACCTACCCGACGACCGAGTCGAACCTGAACGGGTCGAACTACAACGCCGCATCCTCGGCGATTGGTGGCGACAAGGTGACGAGCAAGATCTTCTGGGATAAGTTCTAGGCTACCCTAGGTTAATCAGAAGAGGTAAAAAGGCCCGGCTGCAATTTGCAGTCGGGCCTTTTTTATTTATCTACTGACGAAGGCTAATCGACCAGATCGCGCAGGCGCAGCACCACTTCGGGATACGGCTGGGGCCGCCGCAGGAACGTGGCCAGGCGTTTGGCTACCTCTTCAGCACTGGCCAGCTCCCCGCGCTCGTGCAGCGCCCGAAACTCGTTTACTTGCGAGAATGACACTGAGTCAGCGGCGCGGATCTGCGTCTGCATCCGTGTATCGAGGACGCCCGGCGAGAGGGTGTATAGGCGGACGTGAGCGTGGCCCAGCAGCTGCTGCTCAGCGGCGGCCGTGCGAGTCAGCATTTCGAGGGCGGCCTTGGAAGCGCAGTAGGCTGCCCAACCGTCAATGGGGCGCTGGGCAGCCCCACTGCTGATGTTGAGCACGGTGAGCGGTACGCCGCGCGCGGGGTACGCGGCGAGAAAAGCGTTCAGCAGCCGCGCCGGGGCGAGCACGTTCACGGCGAAGACGCGCGCGAAGTGGTCGGGCGGAAGCTGGCCCACGTAGCCGATATCGCCCAGCACGGCGGCGTTGTTGATGAGGGTGATACTCGTCGCATCCGCGAACGGCCGTAGCAAGGCCGGTAAGAGAGCTTCAAGGGCCGCCGGGTCGGCGAGGTCGACGCGGAGATGCTCGTAGCGCGGGTGCTCGATGGCGGCCGCCTGCCGCGCCACCCCCACGACGGTAGCGTCCGGGGCAGTAAGCAGGTGCGCGGCCAGGGCGCGGCCCAGCCCG
>JBKJUQ010000058.1:0-3106 GCA_046590685.1 Hymenobacteraceae bacterium | reverse complement strand
TTTCTGGGTGCGGTGCGCCAAAAAAGGGGCACTTACACGCGGCGGCGCTTCGGCGGACGGCAGCCGTTGTGCGGCATCGGCGTCACATCCCGGATGATCGTTACTTCGATCCCCGAGTTCTGCACCGTCCGGATCGCCGACTCACGGCCAGCGCCCGGGCCTTTCACGAACACTTCACACTTGCGCATGCCCGCCTCGTGGGCCACTTTCGCGCAATCTGAAGCGGCCATCTGCGCGGCATAGGGCGTGTTCTTTTTCGAACCGCGGAACCCCATCTTGCCGGCCGAAGCCCACGAGATCACCTGCCCATTATTGTTGGTGATCGAGATGATGATATTGTTGAAGCTCGACTTGATGTGGACTTGCCCAACGGGCTCGACCACTACTACGCGCTTCTTGGCTTTGTCCTTCCGTTTTGGTTGTGCCATTTGAGTGCTGAAACTTGGCCGGCGAGCTACCCAGGCCGTCTGATTACTCAGATGGCCTGGGCGCTTACCTGGCGGTGACGTTATCGGTTACTTGGTTGCCTTCTTCTTGTTGGCCACCGTCTTCCGCTTACCCTTACGGGTCCGCGAGTTGTTCTTCGTGCGCTGGCCGCGGACCGGGAGGCCCTTACGGTGACGCAGCCCACGGTAGCAACCGATATCCATCAAACGCTTGATGTTCAGCTGCACTTCCGAACGGAGAGTACCCTCCGTCTTGTGCTCAGCGGCGATGATCGCGCGGACTTCCACCATCTCGGCTTCCGTCCACTCTTTCACTTTTTTGTCGTCACCGACGCCGGCTTTTGCGAGGATGTCGTGCGCGAGGCTCCGACCGATCCCGAAAATGTATGTGAGCGAGATTACACCCCGTTTGTTATCCGGGATATCAACACCTGCAATTCTGGCCATTTTGCTGTTGGCTTAAACTTAACCTTGACGTTGCTTGAAGCGAGGATTCTTCTTGTTGATCACGTAGAGTTTGCCGTTCCGGCGGATCAACTTGCAGTCCACGCTGCGCTTCTTAATGGACGCTTTGACTTTCATCGCGCTTGTTGGCTACACGCGTAGCCGTTTCGGAGTGGAGAAAACCGCCTCACGGCGGGAAAATTTAGTTGGTTGTTTGTGGTGGATGGTCGATCGTTTTTAGGCCGTAAACCAGCCATCAACTATCAACCAACAGCCACCAACCAACTTACTTGTAGCGGTAAACGATGCGGCCCTTTGACAGATCGTAGGGCGACATTTCTAGTTTCACTTTATCCCCCGGCAGGATCTTGATGTAGTGCATCCGCATCTTACCGGAAATGTGGGCGATCACCTGGTGGCCATTTTGCAGCTCCACGCGAAACATCGCGTTGGAGAGGGCTTCCAGAATCGTCCCGTCTTGTTCAATCGAAGAAGTCTTCGGCATAGAGTTCTGTTAGGCGTGCAACGCGATGGCTTGCTCGATGTATTCAAACGAGGTCAGGATTTCCGCCTGTCCCTTGCGGACCACCACCGTGTGCTCGAAGTGCGCGGACGGCTTGCGATCCTTCGTTCGGATTGTCCAGCCATCGGGCTCCTGAATCACGTTTTTCGTCCCGAGATTGACCATTGGCTCAATTGCGATCACTAATCCGGGTTGCAAAACCGGCCCGGAGCCCCGCTTGCCGTAGTTTGGGACATCTGGCTTTTCGTGGAGATTACGCCCCACTCCGTGCCCGACCAGTTCCCGTACTACCCCGTAACCTTTGCGCTCGACGTGGTTCTGAATGGCGTAGCTGACGTCACCCATTCGATTGCCGGCTATCGCCTGCTCGATGCCTTTGTAGAGCGAGGCTTTGGTTTCGTCGAGCAATGCCTGGACTTCGGGCAATATTTCACCTACTGCGTAGGTGTAGGCAGAGTCAGCGTGATACCCGTTAAGTAGCACACCACAATCAATCGACACGATATCGCCGCTTTGCAGGACGTACTTGCTGGGGATTCCGTGCACAACGACCGAATTGGTCGAAATACAGAGGGCCGCCGGAAAGTTGTTGTAGCCCTTGAAGGAAGGACGGCCACCCGCATCGCGGATAACTTCCTCAGCCCGAGCGTCCAGTTCCTTTGTCGTGATGCCTTCGCGGATAAGGGCAGCCACTTCGCCGTGGGCACGCGCGAGCACCCGCCCCGAAGCGCGGATTAACTCGATTTCCTCTTCCGTTTTGTGAAGCAGCATGCGCGAGTTAGGAGGCCATAGCGGAAATCGGTTGCGGAATGCCGCCGATGCCGGTGGCACCCGGCGAGCCGGGGATGGCCAGCGCGCCAGGACCGCCTTTCAGCTTACCCGACTGCATCATGCCATCGTAGTGGCGCATCAGCAGATAGCTCTCCACCTGATTCATCGTGTCGAGTACGACGCCCACCATAATGATAAGCGACGTGCCGCCGAAGAACTTCGAGAACTCCCGCGTCACGCCGAAGAGTAACGCGATAGCGGGGAAAATAGCGATCACGGCCAGCGCGATGGCTCCTGGCAGGGTGATGCGCGTCAGGATTTCGTCGATAAACTCGGAGGTCGCTGCGCCAGGCTTCACGCCCGGCACGAAACCGCCGCTCCGCTTCAGGTCATCCGCAATCTGCGTAGGATTTACGCTGATAGCCGTGTAGAAGTAGGTGAAGACAATAATCAGCAGTGCGAAGCTCACGTTATACACCCACGAGGTGTAGTCGGAGAACATCGCGGCGATGGTTGACGCCGTATCGCCCGATTTGAACTGACCGGCTACAATGGCCGGAATGAACATCAGCGATTGGGCGAAGATGATCGGCATTACGCCAGCGGCGTTCACCTTCAACGGAATGAACTGCCGTTGCCCGGCCAGCTGCGTGGTGCCGCCAATCTGCTTGGCGTACTGCACCGGGATGCGACGCACCGCCTGGGTGAGCATCACCACGGCCATCACCACGAAGAACAGTACGGCCAGTTCTAGGATAATCAACAGGGCGCCGCCGAGTCCTTTCTGGAGAAATTCTCCCCCCAAGGCGCCGGGCAGCCGCGAGACGATCCCGATCATAATCAGCATCGAGATCCCGTTGCCGATACCTTTATCCGTGATCTTCTCGCCGAGCCACATACAGAACATCGTCCCGGCGGTCAC
>JBKJUQ010000380.1:0-17662 GCA_046590685.1 Hymenobacteraceae bacterium | reverse complement strand
CCCTCGACGGCCCCGTGGTCGTCGCGTTCGCCGATACCCTCTTTAAGGCTTATTTCACCCTCGACACCTCCGCCGACGGCACCATCTGGGTGCAGCGCGTAGATGATCCGAAGCCGTTCGGCGTGGTGAAGCTCGACGAGCAGGGCCGCATCACCGATTTCGTGGAAAAGCCGGAGCACTTCGTTTCCGACCTCGCCATCATCGGCATCTACTACTTCAAGGACGGCGCCTACCTGCGCCGCGAGCTGCAGTACCTGCTCGATAACGATATCAAGGACAAGGGCGAGTACCAGCTTACCAACGCCCTGGAGAACATGAAGAACAAGGGGACGACGTTCATCCCCGGTCGCATCTCCGAGTGGCTCGACTGCGGCAACAAGGACGCGACCGTCTTCACCAACCAGCGCTACCTGACGTACCTGCACGAGCGCGACGCGGCCGCCCTCATCGACCCGTCGGCCGTGGTCGAAGACGCGGTCATCATTCCGCCCGTGTACCTCGGGCCCGGCGCCGTGGTGCGCCGCGCCGTCGTGGGCCCGCACGTATCCGTCGGCGAAAAGTCGGTGATTGAGGATTCGGTGGTGAGCAATTCCATCATCCAGACGAACACGAAGATCACCGGCGCCGTGATCGCCAACTCGATGCTCGGCTCGTTCGCGCAGTACACCGCCCGGCCGGCCGATTTGAGCGTCGGCGATTACAACACGCTGTCGGAGTAGCGCGGCGGCCCCTTTTCGGCGCCATTCCCCGGCCGGGTGCTTCGGCGCCAGGCCGGGGATGAATATTGCACCGTCCACGTTTAGGGCCGCTTGCCGTACCTTCAACCCGCTATGCTCTTCTGCTCTGGCGCCTTGCGCCGTCTGTTGCTCTCCGCTGCTTTGCTCCTGACGCTCGGCTTGCCCGCTGCTCAGGCGCAGGTGCCCGAACGCCCTACCCTGTTGCCGCCCGACGCCCCACGCGAGGCGCGTAAGCGGGCCCGCGAAGCCGAGAAAGCCGCCAAGCTGGAGCAGAAGCGCCGCGAAAAAGAAGCCAAGCAGGTAGAAAACACGCACGGCGGCCCCGGCGGCAAGCTGATGAGCCCCCAGGAGCGCGAAGCGACGGAGGCGATGTTTATCGACGGCGTGAAGTTTCTGGAGCTTGATGAGCCCAGCCGCGCCCTCGAAAAGCTCGTGAAAGCGTGGCAGATCGACCCGACGAATGCGGCCGTCAACTACAAGCTGGCCGAGACCAGCGCCAAGCTCAACCAGCTGCCCGAAGCGCTCGCGTACGGCAAGGCCGCCGTGCGGCTTGAACCCAAGAACCGCTTTTACTACCTGCTCCTCGCGCAGCTCTACACGGGCCAGCAGCAGTACGAAGATGCCGCCGAGGTCTATGCCGCGCTGCTGCGCGAAGTCCCCGACTCCGAGAAATACCTCTTTGCCCTCGCCGACCTCTACATTCTTACCAGCCGGTACGATCAGGCCCTCGAAGCCCTCGGGCGGGCGGAGAAGAAGTTTGGCGTCGTGGAAGAAACCGCCCTCAAGAAACAACAGATCTACCTCAAGCGGCACGACCTGCCGAAGGCCATCGCGGAGGGCGAAGCGCTGATTGCTGCCTACCCGCAGGAAGTTCGCTACGTGCTTTCGCTCGCCGCCCTCCTGGCCACGAGCGACGAGCCGGCTAAGGCCCAGGAGCAGGTAGCGCGCGCCCTGAAGCTGGCGCCTGATCATCCGCAAGCGCTGTTGCTGCGCGCCGACTTACGCCGCACGACCGGCGACGCCGCCGGCGCGGAGGAAGACGTCCGGCGCGCCTTCCGCTCACCGGACCTCGACATCGACGCCCGGGTGCGGATCCTGCTCGAATACATCAAGCGACTGCCCCCGGTGGAGACCGCCCCGAAGCCGACCACGGCGCAGGCGCAGGCTCGGCAAACGGCGCTCGAGCTGGCGGCCCTCACCATTCAGACCAACCCGCGCGAAGCCAAAGCCTACGCGGTCGCCGGCGATCTACAGACGCTTTCGGGGTTGAGAAAGGAAGCCCTTGCCTCATACCTGAGCGCGGTGCGGCTCGACAATTCCAAGTTCAAGATCTGGCAGCAGATTGTCTTGCTCGACGCCGATCTGGAGCAAACCGACTCGCTGCTGCGGCACACTGATCGGGCACTCGCCCTGTTCCCGAATCAGCCCCTGCTGTATTACTACAACGGAACGGCCCTGCTGTTACGGAAGGACTACGCCAAAGCGGCGCGGTCGCTGGAGTACGGCCGCAAGCTCGTGCCCGATGAGCCGGAGCTGCGCCGGCAGTTCGACACGCAGCTCGGCGACGTGTACGAGTACCTGAAACAGTACGACAAATCGGCGACGGCCTACGATAACGTCCTCGCCGTGGAGCCCGACAACGCCCGCGTACTCAACAACTACGCGTACTACCTCTCCGTGCGCGGCCAACAGCTCGAGAAAGCCCGCACGATGTCGGAGCGGCTCGTCAAGCTGCATCCCAACAACGGCACTTACCTCGACACCCACGCATGGGTGTTGTATAAGCTGGGGCAGTTTGATGCCGCCCGCGAATTTCTGGAGCGGGCCCTCAAAGACAACCCCGACCCGGATGTGCTGGAACACTACGGCGACGTACTCTGGCATTTGGGCCGCACCGACGACGCCCTGCGACTGTGGCAGCGCGCCCGCCAGCTCCAGCGGGAGCCATCGGATACGCTCGAACGCAAAATTCAAGACAAGAACCTCTATGAATAACTTCCGCCGGCCACTGTTGGCCTTCGCTGTCTTACCGCTGCTGTTGAGCGCGGCGGCGTGCAAAAAACAGGTAGTCACGGCCACCCCCGCGCCCGTCGCCCCTCCGGTTGCGACGATACCGGCCCCGGTACCCGTACCCGTGGTCCCGGCCGCCCCCGCGGCTCCCACCGTTGACGTGCAGAACTTCGACTACCAGTATCTGCAGATCAAAGGCAAGGTGCAGTACGAAGACAACGAAGACAAGCAGGAAGCCCAGATCAGTATTCGCATGAAGCGCGATTCGATCATTTGGGCTTCAGTGTCGAAAGTAGGCTTTGAGGGGGTGCGGGCGGTTATCACCCGCGACACGGTGGTGTTACTCGACCGACTGCACAAGTCGTACTTCGCGGGCAACTTCAAGTCGCTGAAGCGCCGCTACAAGGTGCCGGTCACGTTCGATCAGCTGCAAGCGGCCTTAGTCGGCAACTATCTCCCCGGCGACGGTGTGCGCGATGCGTCCACTACACCCGATGCGCCCGTCCAGACCCTCCACCACGATCAGGAAAAATTAGCGGTCGAGCAGTTTATCAACCGCGAGAAAAAGCGGCTCGTGAAGCTCTCCGTCATCGATCAGCGCACGGGCAGCGCCTTGACTGCTGATTACGCCGACTTCAAGCCTCTCCGCGCGGACAGCACCTTGCGCGAATTTCCGTACGCGCTACTGTTGACCGTACTTCGGTCCGCCACCCCAAACCCGGCGGCCGAGGTACAGCCTAAAACGCTCCTCATTTCGCTCAACCACAAGGCCGTGACGATGCCCGAGGGCAAGCTCGAATTTCCGCTGGCCATCCCGGCCGACTATGAGCGCAAGCAGTAAGACAGCGCGCCCGACTTCGTGGTCATTCGTAGGGTGGGGGCGCTGGTGGCCAATGCTTGTCGGCCTGCTGCTACTGACGCTGCCCGCCGCCGCCCAGCGCCAGCCGCGCGGCCGCGACAAGACTCCGCCCAAAACAGCCGCTAAGGCCAAGCCGTCCGGCAGGGCTGTGAAGCGGGTTACGACCAAAGCGACCAAAGCGGCTTCTACGGGTACGCCGCCGCGGGTACGCCGCCACGCACCCGCAGAAGCCACGCCGACGCGTAACGCTCGCGCCGGCCGTGAGCGTGGCGGACGCGAAGCGACCGGGCGCACGCCTCGTACGTCCCGGTCCCGCCGTTCGCGACGCGACCCCGCGGTGGCGGCCGAGCTGGCTAAGTCGAAGGCGCAACTTGAGCGCGAAAAGCGCGAAAACGAGCGACGGGCAATGGAAGCCAACCGCATTCTGGCCCAAACGCGCCAGCGCAAGCAAGCCTCTTTAGGGCAGCTCAACGCGCTCCAGGAAAAGATTCAAGTTCAGCAGGGTGTGATTGGGACCATCGCGTCGGAAGTGCGCTACCTCGAACGCGACGTGCAGCACACGGAGGAACACGTGGGGACGCTGCGACTCGACCTGGCGGCTCTCAAGCAGGAATATAGCCGCATGATCTACGCGGCCTCCAAGTCGGCTAATGCGTCAGACAAGCTCCTGTTTCTGTTTGCCGCCGAGTCTTTCAACCAGTTTGCGATGCGCCTGCGGTACCTGCGTCAATACACGGAAGTTCGCCGCCGCCAGGCTGCGGAGATCACGGCCACGCAGCAAACCCTCCGGCAGCAATTAATAGGCTTGACCCATAAGCGGCAAACCAAGCAACAGCTCTTAGGCGCCGAAGTAGCCGAAAAAACGAGCCTGGTTGGCCTTAAGACGGAGCAAGACCACGTAGTTCGGGAGTTAAGTCAGCAGGAGGAGCAACTCAAGCGCGAGGTGGCGGAGCGTCAGCAGGCGGTCGCGCGGCTCGACCAGCTGATCGCCGAAAAGGTCCGCGCCGAAATTGCCCGCGCGGCCCGCGAGGCGCGCCTCGCGGCCGCCCGACGGGTGGCAGCAGCCCGTCGGGCCACCGCCACGGAGCGCCGCACCAGTGAGGCAACTGGCGAGAGTCGCCCCGCCAGGAACGGAGAAGAGGCAATTACGGAAGAAGAACTCACCGCCGCGGGAGCCACCGAAACCGCCGAGGCCAGTAGCCGGTCGGGGAATATGGCGCTAACCCCCGAGGTCACCCGACTCTCCTCTTCATTTGCCGGCAACCGCGGACGCTTGCCGTGGCCAGTGAGTCGCGGGTTCGTGGCGGAGCGATTTGGCCGTCACCGCCACGCAGTGCTCAAGAACGTGACCGTCGAAAATCACGGCATTGACATCCAGACGGCCGGCGGCGAAACTGCCCGCACCATCTTCGCCGGCAAGGTGCTTACCGTGGCGCAAGTGCCGGGGATGAATACTATCGTGATGATTCAGCACGGGGCCTATTTCACCGTCTATGCCAAGCTGCACAACGTGCGCGTGCGGACGGGCCAGCAGGTAGAGGTGCGCGAACCGCTCGGCACCGTCTTCACCGCGCCGGATGGCACGACGGAGCTTCAGTTTCAGCTGTGGCATAACTCCCAGGACTTGAACCCGGAGGCGTGGCTGGGTGGCCGGAAATAAAAAAGCACCCCGCAGTCGCGGAGTGCCTTTCTGAGCTATGAAAACAAACTTAGCTACCACCGAAACATCCGGGCGAACCCGGATACCCCGTCAATAACACGTCAAAATTCGCTACCAATTTGTTAACTTCCAAATGAACTAGCGTGAATTTTACAAATTTTTAGTTGAAATAATCGCCATTCCCAACAAACTATCAACGGCAGGGTGTACGGTATCTTTGTGAAGGCTTTTTACCGACCTGTTGAGGCGGAGGAAGAAGCAGTTGCGCTTTCCTAACCTTTTCTGCTATGGCGTGTGGGTCTTGTTCAACCGGTGGGGGCTGTAGCCCAGCCGGGTGCGGTTCAAAAGGCAGCTGCTCCTCGGGGGGCTGCAATCGACTGAATGTATTTGACTGGCTGAGTGATATGACGACGCCAGGCGTTGGCGTCGAGGAGTTCGACTTCGTGGAAGTGCGCTTTAAGGGCGGTCGCAAAGAGTTCTACCGCAATCAGCAGCACTTACGACTCACCACCGGCGATCCGGTGGTGGTAGAGGTAACGGGCGGCGGCTGGCACGTGGGCCACATCTCGTTGCGCGGTGAGCTCGTGCGGCTGCAAATGCGCAAGAAAAAAGTCGAAGCCGGCCCCGAGATCAGGCCCGTTCAGCGTGTAGCGACGGAAGCCGAAGTGGAGCAACTCACCACGGCCCGTGCCCGCGAAGCCGATACGCTCCTGCGCGGGCGGGTACTTGCCAACCAGCTACGGCTACAGATGAAGCTGGCCGACGTGGAGATGCAGGCCGACCACTCGCGCGCCGTGTTCTACTATTCAGCGGAAGACCGGGTAGACTTTCGCGATCTCGTGCGTAAGCTCGGCGACGATTTGCGCACGCGGGTCGAGATGCGCCAGATCAGCTTACGGCAAGAGGCTGGCCGCATTGGCGGCATCGGATCGTGCGGCCGTGAGCTGTGTTGCTCAACGTGGCTGACCGATTTTAAAACCGTCAGCACCACTGCCGCGCGCTATCAGCAGCTCTCGCTCAACCCCGCGAAGCTCGCTGGCCAGTGCGGGCGCCTCAAATGCTGCCTTAACTACGAGCTCGACACGTACCTTGACGCCATCAAGGACATTCCGAGCATTAATCGGCCATTGATCACGGCGCAAGGCGAGGCATTCCTGCAAAAGACGGATATTTTCCGGCGCCTGATGTGGTTCGGCTACAAGGGCGAGAACGAGTGGCACCGGGTGCCCACTGCCCGCGTCCGGGAAATCCTCGAAATGAACCGGCGCGGCGAACAGCCGGACACCTTGCTTATTGCGTTGGAACCAAGCGCGGTACCCGAACCGGAAGTCGCTCAAGTGGAAGGTTCTCTAGAGCGTCTCGATGACAAATTCACTGTTTCGAGTAGCAAAAAGAAGAAAAAGAAGAAAGACCGGAAGGATCACCCGGAAGCCTCTATCCCTACCGGCGCCCCGCGCGAAGCCAAAGCGCCCCGTACGGCGCGGCCCGAGCGACGGGAACGCCCCACAATGACCGGACAGAACGCGGTTTCGAGCGAGCGCAAACCACTCCCTATCCGGGAGGGTCGCCCCTCGGATGGTGCCGGTTCGCCAGAAATCACAGCCGACCCACGCCCCCCCCGCCCCGGGCGCGAGCCGCGCGAAAACCGTGAGCCTCGGGAAGAAAACCTGCTTCGAAGCGGCGGCGCTGAAGCGAGCCCCGACGACGCCCGGAACCCTAATCGGCGGCGGCGCGGCGGCCGTGGTCGCGGCACCGAACGCCCCGGTGGCCCGAGTCCTGCTGCTACGCCCCCGAGCTAATGAACAGGTTCGGTATCTGTGCTGGCCGCCAAAGATGGGTGGCCATGCTGCTCTTGACGCTGACCACCTTCGGTAGCTGCGACCGGGCGGAGGTATTCGAAGAAAACCGCGATTTGAAGGATTACGCCTGGCGCGTAACCGACAAGCCGGCTTTCCCATTTGCCATCACCGACACGGCTGCGCGCTACACGGTGTACCTCAACCTGCGTACCACGGCGAGCTACCCCTTTTCGAATCTTTTTGTTTTTCTAACCCTCACCGCCCCCGATGGGCAGATTGCTTCACGCCTCCGCCACGAGATGGTTGTGCGTGATGAAACCGGCAAACCCTTGGGTGATGGATTGGGCGACATATTTGACCAGCAGATCGTAGCGCTGCGCGGCGTTCGCTTCCACCAACTCGGCACGTATCGCGCCGAGTTGGAGCAGAACATGCGCCTCGGCGTGCTCCCCGACGTGATGAGCGTAGGCATGCGCATAGCCCGTGAAACGCCGCTGCCGCCGCCTAATAAGTAGGGGACTCGTCAACCAAACTTACGTACCGCGTAACCCCGAATAGCCGGCGGGAGTATCGGGCAACGGCGTCCCGCCGCAGTGGTGGGACGAGTCGTTTAGCCAACTCGATGCTCACTCTTACAGCTATTGGGTTTATTTCTTGTCTTTTTTCCGATGAAGCTCGCGCTTGAAATCGTTGGCGCGCTGCTGGTAGTAGTAGCGCTGTTGCCGTGGCTGCGTACCTCCCGGTGGTGGGTGCGAATCTGGGATTTTCCGCGGGTGCAAGTTGCGGTCGGGTTGGCGGCGGTAGCGACCGTGTATGTGTGGCTATATGGCTGGGGCGATGGCTGGCACACGCTGTTCATTCTGGCGCTGTTTGGGGGGCTCACCTCCCAACTGTTTCATATTCGGCGCTTCACGCCGCTCTGGCCTAAACAGGCGCTTGGCACGAAGGAGGTAAACCCGCGTCACTCGTTCAGCCTACTGGTTTCAAATGTCCGGATGGAGAATACCCGTTACGCGCGCTTTTTGAAGCTGGTGCGCGAAAACGACCCGGACCTGCTGCTCATCAACGAGCCCGACGACAAATGGGCGCGCCATCTGGGGCACGAACTCAATCCGCGTTACCCGCACCGTATCGAGTGCCCCTTGCCGAATACCTACGGCATGATGCTCTACAGCAAGTTCAAGCTGCTAAACCCGCGCATACGTTACCTCGTCGAGCAAGACATTCCGTCCTTTCGCGTGACGGTAGCGATGCCGGCCGGACACACTTTTGAGCTTTTCACCGTCCACCCGCAGCCCCCCCAGTTCCAACGTAACACGGACACGCGCGAGGCCGAGCTACTGCAAGTAGCCCGAGAGGTAACCGTCACGCCGCGACCGAGTATTGTAGTAGGCGACTTGAACGATGTAGCGTGGTCGCGCACGACAAATCTTTTCCGCAAGCTTAGCGGCTTGCTTGATCCGCGGATCGGACGGGGCTTCTACAATACCTACAACGCCTTCGTACCGCTGTTCCGCTATTCGCTCGACCACATCTTCTACTCGCCCGCGTTTCGACTGATTCGGCTCAAGAAGCTGGGCTTTTTTGGTTCTGATCACTTTCCGATCATCATTCGCCTAACGTACGAGCCCACCGGGGCCAACGAGCATGAAGTGCCCGAACCCGAGCACGAGGAAGTGATTGAGTCGCACGAGATGATTCGCGAGGGCCTTGAAACGGCCCGCGCGCAGGGCACGGCCCCGCTGGCTACCTCTGCCGGTCCGGCCGCCACGGAGGCTTCGCCCAATCAGGTGCCTTCAGCTGATCAGGAAGAGCCACCGCCAGCTTCCTGATCCGGCCGCTTGAATTCGTTGGCGTAAGCGCACGAAAAAGCCCCGCACCACCCAAAATGGACTGTGCGGGGCTTTTACTGGGCTGGCAGCACGCCGAAGCGGCTACTGCAGACGGGTCACGTTGACGGCATTCGGGCCTTTACGGCCTTCCTGCATTTCGAAAGAGACACGGTCGTTCTGGCGGATCTCGTGGACAAGACCGCTCACGTGCACGAAGACATCTTGGTTGGTTTCCTCATTGGTGATGAAACCGAAGCCTTTCTCTTCGTTGAAGAATTTTACTTTGCCAGTGGGCATAATCGGGTATTTGGTAATGCGCAAAGGTAGCTCTAATTCCGCAATCAGCCAGCCACTGTCTTGAGCCAACTTCACGCCTACCCTGCGCGTAAAGCCGTCACGTCCCTGGTGCTCACTATTCCATTGGGGGTCGTTGCGCAATGCCTGCTCCCGAACAATCTAAATCCGCTTCCTCCCCCACCGACCGCGACCCCACGAACGCGCCTGATTCAGCCAAACCCGTCAGTAACTCGACGGAGGGTAGTGCCGAGCCCCAGACGCGCGGCCAAAACCCCGACCGGGCCCGCGAAGGTGCCCTAGCAGCAGAAGCCGCTACCACTACGCCCGACGACGCGACCCAACGCGGGGGCTATGCGGGATCAGCGCAAGGTGAGTACGACAACCGCGATGGCGCCCCGCGTCGCGAAGGCGGTGGGCAAAGCAACCCCGCTCCGACGAACGCCACCAGCGAGCCGGGCAATACCAGCGGCTACACCAACGAAGTGGCCCGGCAAGGCAGCACCGCTCAGGGCACGGGTACGCGTGGTGGCTCCTACAACGATCAGAATGCGAACGCCCCTCACGCCCCCGGCGCCGGCCGCAACGCAACCGATCAGGACAACACTACGGGTGCGGCAAGCGGCTTGATTAACACCGGCCCGCCCCAAAAGCAAGCTCAACAGCAGGCCCAAGCGCGCCAAGCCGACGGCCCTGATAGTGGCGGTGCCAGCACCCGTCGCACGCCCAAGCAAGATGCCGACGTGACCGAGGAGGTGTAAGCTGCCGAGACGCTGAGCAAAGAAAAACTACTTGATAGCGGCCTTTTAAGATCACCGCCAGGTGATTTTCCTTGGCTGCTGTATTCGCAGGGACGTTACTTCTTTTTCAGCTCAAACAACTTTCCGTTTTCGTTCGAGAAGAGGATATCCGTGTTGTTTTCGAAGGTGATGGCTTCAGCTTGCCCCGATGATTGAACTTTGATACGCCGCCGATGCCGGTCGAAGATGCGTTGCGTAGGGGCGCCTTCAAACAGGTAGATAAACCCGTAACCGAGTAGCGCGACGGTGCGACCATCGGGGCTGATGCTCGCACCGGTAACCCAGGTTTCGAGCTCCAGGCTGTCGCGGCGGACCGCTACGTGATCGCCCGGCTGGTTAGGTACCGCGTACTGCTTGGTCCAGAGGCCGCCTTTGCCGCGGTTTTTGGTGAAAAGGAACAGCGAGTCGTGGGCGAAATAGAGGGCTTCGCAATCGAAGTTGCGCGCCGATTTCCGAGGAGGGAAAGCGTGCTGGTCGGGATACTGAAAACGAATCGTATCGGCTGGCTGCTCCGGGTGAGCGGGATCAAAGCGATAAATAGCGAGGTTGCGGCGCTTGTTTTCGTTATTGCCGCAGTCGGCGATGTAGAGCCGGCCCTGCGCGTCGCGGCCCAGATCTTCCCAATCGCGGTTGCTGGCACCGGTTACGGGCAGGGTCCCGAGCAGCGCGCCCGTACGGCTCACCCGGTAAAGCGTACTTGGGGCCCCACCGTCGCCGTGGGTCCAAAATTCGGTACCCGCTGGATTGGCTAACGCAAGACCGCTACTTTCACGCACCTCCTGTTTACCGATTTTGCCTAATTGGATGACCTCGTATTGGTCGGTTGCGTCAACCGCCTCACCACGGCCACTACGTGCCTGGCCGCAACCGGCAATCAGCGTATGGAAAAAAATAAAAAGGGAAAACAGGCGCGCAGTCATGTGAGGAGCAAGTACGGAAGGGCGCTGAGAAACGGGCTCCCCCCAAGCAGGTTGCCGCTAAAGCCCCCGAGCGACTTATTCCTCCTCAGCGCAAAGCCAGATAGGGCTGTAGTTTCTGATACGTGCTCTCCTCCATAATGCGAATCTGCTTGAGATCTTCGGGGCGGGTGAAAGGACCGTGCTGGTCGCGGAAGGCCGAGATGACGCGCGCCAGCCGAGGGCCGATGTAAGGGTGGGCTCGCAATTCTTCGACCGACGCGGAGTTAAGCGCTAGCGGCCGGGGCTGAAAATCGGGCGCGATACGGCCATACTTGGCCAGGCTATCTACGAGGGCGGGCTCAATCCCCCAGACGTCGGCGAGCTGCGCGGTGGAGACAAAGCCCCCAAGCTTCTCCCGCAGCTCCACGATGCGCGCCGCCCGCCGCTGCCCAATGCCGCGCAGTTGCATCAGCGTGAGCGTATCGGCGGTGTTGAGGTCGAAGGGCTGCACGACGCGCGGCTTGCGCACGAAACCGGTAGCCGGCCGGGAGGAAGACGCAGCGGCGTACGGCGATGGGGCAGCACCGGCGCCAGCCGCGTAGTCTGCCCGCTCGGGGCGCGGCTCATTGGCTGGGCGCGCGAATGCCACCGATCGGGAAGGTAATTGCAGAAACGGCGACAGCCGGGCGAGTGTAGCGGGCTCCAGACCGTGAATGCGCTCCAATTGCTCGCGATACCGGTAGCCGCCGGCCTTGCGGCCGTAGCTGACAATGCGCCGGGCAACATCGGCGGGAACACCACGGCGCTGCCAATCGAGCGCGGAAAGGGCGTTAGGGTCAAAAGAAGTCAGCTTCTTGAGTTGAGGGACCGGCTCCGTTGGCCGCTCATAGCGGTTGGCCGCTCCGCCGGCCCAACGCCGCGCGCCCCCACGCTCGGCGGACTCCCAGGGACGAGAGTCGCGCGCGGCGTAACGGGCACGGCGTTGGGCCTGCTCGGCCTGTTCCAGTTTCGCCGCGACGCGGTCGAGGGCGCGGATGTCGTCAGCAGTCGTGGCCGTCACGGGGGCGGCGGGTGCCAGCAACCAATGACTAACCAGTGCCGGCAACACCACCAGCAGGGTCATCCCCGCTAGCAGCACCCCAAACCCACGCGCTTCGCGCCGCGAAAAGCCCACCAGGTGGCGGATTACACGGAGCAAGGGCGAAACCGGAGACAATGCGTTTTTCATAACTCAGAGAGGCAATTCACCCCTTAATGGAAAAACACCCCCAAAACTTAATGGGTCAGCCAAAATTTTTTTTTGACTGATCCGCCTGAGTCGTCCTAAAACCGCGTTTACGGCCCCGCGAAGCTACTTTTGCTGTCGAAAAAAATTTCTCATTTTTCGCCTCTTAACCGCCGCCGACCGATGTTTGACCTGATGGGAATGATGGGCAAGATGAAGGACTTTCAGGCCCGAATGAAAGAAGCCCAGGACGGCCTCGCCGCCCTTACCGCTACCGGCGAGGCGGGCGGCGGCTTGGTGAAGGCAACGGCCAACGGCCGCCAGCAAGTGCTGACCATTGACATCGACGAATCGCTCCTTTCCTCCCCGGATGACCGAGCCATGGTGACCGACTTGACCGTCGCGGCAGTCAACGCGGCGCTAAAGGCGGCCGGCGAGCAGGCCCGGAAACATATTCAAGCGAAAACCGCCGGTTTACTGCCGAATATTCCGGGGATGGACCTGGGGCAGTTTGGTTTATAGTTGCTGGCTTCTGGGTGATGGTTTCGGGTTGATGGTTTTTGGTTGGTCGTTGTTGGTTTCTGTATGATGTCCGTAGCCTCCGCATCTGCTCCCATCAACTATCAACCATCAACCATCAACGAAACCGCCGTCGTGCTGCTCAACTGGAACGGCGTGGCGTGGCTGCGGCGCTTTCTGCCGGGCGTGGTGGCTTACTCACCGAACGCCACGATCATCGTCGTGGATAACGCTTCGAGCGACGATTCGGTGGCCGTGTTACGAACGGAGTTCGCGGGCGTGGAGGTGATCGTGCATCCCGAGAACCTCGGGTTTTGCGACGGCTACAACCGCGCGCTGGCGCAGCTCGAAGGCCGCTTCGGCGCGTACGTACTGCTCAACACCGACGTGGAGGTGACGGCCGGCTGGCTCGGCCCGCTCACCGCCCGGCTTTTCGCCGACGACACCATCGCGGCGGTGCAGCCAAAAATCCGCGCCCACGCCACGCCCACGCTGTTTGAGTACGCCGGCGCCGCCGGCGGCTTGATCGACGCGTACGGCTACCCCTTCTGCCGGGGCCGCCTGTTCGACACCCTCGAAACCGACGATGGCCAGTACGACAACGCCCGGCCCGTCTTCTGGGCCACGGGCGCGTGCATGCTGGTGCGGGCGGCCGCCTGGCACAAATTGGGCGGCCTCGAAAGTCGCTTCTTCGCCCATATGGAGGAGATTGATTTCTGCTGGCGTGCCCACCACGCGGGCTGGCAGGTATGGGTGGAGCCGCGGAGCGTGGTGTACCACGTCGGCGGCGGCACGCTGCCTAAGAGCAACCCGCGCAAGACGTACCTCAATTTTCGCAACGGCTTGGCACTGCTCATCCGCAACCTGGCACCGGGCGAGTTGCTGCCCGTTTTGGCCGTACGCATCGCCCTCGACTGGCTGGCCGCCGCCCGCTGGCTGGTTGCGGGGGAGTTTGGGGAAGTGAAGGCCGTGCTACGCGCCCATTGGCACGTGGCGCGCGACCTGGGCTACTGGCGCGCGCGGCGGGCTGAGCTACGGCCCCGGCGCCGGCTGACCCATTTGCCCGGCACCTACCCCGGCTCGCTGGTGTGGGCGTATTTCGGGCGGAAGGTGCGGCGGGCGGCGGCGCTATTAGCGTAAATCAGATTCGTCCAGCACCAAGCATCTGCGACGAAGCACCTTCAATTGCCCAGTAACCTTTGTCAGCTATCCGATCCAAGCGGAAGAATAACGGCTTACTGCCTTGAATGCGATGGGTAGCGTTCGGCTCTACCCCTCCCACACGCTCAACCGCTCCCGACGTAGGGATTGACGCATCCCGCGCCAGAAGGCGAGCACCAGGTACACCAGAATTGGCGAGCCGGCGGTCAGGAACGAAAGGTAGATAAACGAGAGCCGCACCGAGCGCGTGGCGAGCCCGAGGCGCTCGCCCAGGGCCGCGCAAACGCCAAAGGCGCGGGTTTCGACGAAGAATTTGAGCTGGTGCATCGGGGAAGCGGGTGCGGGCACGGCCCGTTTAGGAGCCTAAGATAGGCCGTAGCTTTGTGCCGACGCAAATCGGCCCTTGATAGGGTACCGGTGGGGCGGGCGGTTTGTTGCGTCCCCGGCGCGTTTATTTGGCTTGGTTCCCCGCGTTGTGGTGCTTTTTTTTGGTCGGTTTTCGCAGTTGATGCTGCCACTGGCGCTCGTGAGCGTGGTGGGGTGTACCCCTTATCGGCGAGTGCTGCGCGCCGGGCGCCCGCAGCAGCTGACCGTCGAGCCGAAGGTGCTCGAAGCGAGCGGCGACCTCGTGCCCATCACCGTGACGGCGCGGGTGCCGGCGAAGGTGCTCAAGTGGGAACGCAAGGTGACATACAAGCTGGAGCTGCACTACCGCTACGACGAGCGTGCGGCGGTGCCGAAGCGCGAGTACCTCGGCGGGCTGCAGTTCGCCTCCGGCGATTACGTCTACGACCCGACTGATTCGCGCTGGCTGATCGCGACGAAGTCGTTCCAGCTGGCCTACACGCCCGAAAAACATCCGGGTCACCTCACGGCGCGCGGCTTCGCGACGGCGGTGGGCAAGGACATCCGGCGGTTCCGGCGCGAATCGCCCAAAACGCTGGAGCTCGCGCCGGGTATCATCACGACCGCGCGGCTGGTAGTGCTGCGCCCGCGCCTCGACTTCACCCCCGAAACCTACGTACCCGCCGCCGACTCGGGCACTCTGGAGCTGCCGGTGTATTTCCCCCCGAACATGGCCTTCTTCAACGGCCAGTACGGGACGAATGCGTCGGCGCTCAGCGACTTCATCACCGAAAACGTCAAGACCCGCAGCATCCGCATCGTGGGGGGCCACGCGCCGGATGTCGTCGACGCCCACAACCCGCGCCTGGCGCTGCTGCGGGCACGCTCGGTGCAGAAGTACGTGGTCGATCTGCTCGACAAGTACGGCTACCAGAACTCCACGGCGAGCGTCCAGCTCAGCGTAAGCGCGCGGCCGCACGACTGGACCTTCTTTCTGGAACGGGTGACGAACTCGGCACTGCCCGAAAAACAGATCGACGCCATTCTCGACATCGTCAACGGCCCTGGCTCCTACGACCGCAAGGCCGCGCGGCTGGCCGATCTGCCGTGCGCCGAGTACCTCGAAACGTACATCTACCCGATGATGCGGCGGGCGCTGGTGGTCATCAAGCACGCGCCGCGCCCGGCCCGGCCCGACTACGAGCTCTACCTCATCGCGCAGCGCATCGCCGCCGGCGCCGAAGATGCCAACGCCCTCACGGAGGAAGAGCTGCGCTACGCCGCCTCGCTCACGCCGCTGCTCGAAGACAAGCGGCGGATTTACGAGGGCGCGCTGCAAACCGGCCTTTCGTGGCCCGCGTGCCACAACCTGGGCCTCATCTACCTGAAGATGGCCAATCAGGAGCTGACGCCGCGCGTGCGAACGATTCTGCTCAAGAAGGCGGTCACGAACCTTACCTACGCGGCGCATCGCAACCCGCTCGATGCCGAGCTATGGTACCACCTCGCGATCGGGCAGCAGCGGCTCGGTAACACGCTCGAAAGCCTGCACGCTTTCGACTACGCGGCTAAGGCCACCGGCAAACCGGAGCTGATGCGCCAGCTTTTCGCCGATAAGGGCGCGCTGGAGCTCATCGCGGGGCAGCCCGACGACGCGCTCGCGTCGATGCAGTACGCCGAAACCACTACTCAGACGGTGATGAACCGTGGTCTGGCTAACCTACTCAAGGGCGACTACCCCGCCGCCGCCGCCGCCTACGAGGAAGCCCTGACGATGACGCCCGACGACGGCGGCAAGCTGGCTTCTTACTGTCGCGCCATCGTGGCGGCCCGGGCGCACGACGATACCGCGCTCGGCTACTGGCTGGCCCGCGCCGTCGCCCTTGACCCAGCCGTACCCGACCGCGCGACGCAGGACCTGGAGTTTCGCGACTATGTGACGACGGACCTGTTCCGCGACGCCCTGAAGCGGTAAGTGGGGCGTACCGCGGAGCTCCAGCTCCGCCGTAAGCTGGTTATCACGGCGGAGCTGGAGCTCCGCGGTACGTTGCTGCTGATGCGTTTTCTGTTCCTCCTTCTCCTTTTTCTGTTCCCCGTGCTGGCCCGCGCGCAGGCCGTTACGGGCACGCTGCGCGACGCTACCACCGGCGAGCCGCTGCCCTTCGCGACGGTCCGGCTGCTGCGGAGTGAGGCGGCCGATTCCAGTCTGGTGCAGGGTACGCAGACGACGGAGGCCGGCAGCTTCCGCTTCGACGGCCTCGCGCCCGGCGCCTACGACCTGCGCGTGAGCGTTATCGGCTACCAGCCGGTACGGCGGACAGTGGCGGTGGGCGCGACCGACGTAACCCTCGGCGACCTGCGCCTGACGTCGGCCGCCCAACGGCTCGGCGAAGTAAAGGTGACGGGCGAGAAAGCCATCGTGCAGGACGACCTCAACAAGCGTGTCATCAACGTGGCGAAGGACCTGACGAGCGTGGCGGGCACGGCGGTGGACGTGTTGCAGAACATTCCGTCGGTGCAGGTCGATCAGAATGGCGCCATCTCGCTGCGCGGGGCCGAGAACGTGCTGATTCTCGTAGACGGCAAGCAGAGCGGACTGGCGAGCGGGGCGGCGGCGCTGGCGCAGATTCCGGCTTCGCGAATCGACCGGATTGAAGTCGTCACGAACCCCTCGGCGCGCTACGATGCCGACGGCGCGGGCGGCGTCATCAACATCATCCTCAAGAAAAACACCCAGGCGGGCACTACCGGCACGGCGGCCCTCAACGTGGGCACCCGCGACAAGTGGAACGCCACCGGCACCCTCGGCACCCGGCGCGGGGCGTGGAATCCGACGGCCTCCTACGACTTCCGCCGCGAGCGCCGCTGGGGCGAAACCACCCTCGACCAAACCACCGCCCTGCTGCGCAACCCGGTGCTCACCACCCAGCGCGGCGACAACGTGAACTACTCCACCAACCACACCGCGCGGCTGGGCGTGGAGTGGAGCCCCGCGCCCGACCGCAGCATCGGGCTGGCCGTGCAGCCGCGCCTGAGCCCCAACGAGACCCGCGACAACCTGCGCACCACGCGCTCGATCCTCGCCGATGGCCGCGACGCGGGCTCCTTCACCCGCCGCAACGACACGGAGGGCGAGAGCAACGCCGTGGATGTGACAGTGGATTTCCGCCGGGCCTTCGCGGTGCCCCCGGCGGCCCCCTCCCCCCCTGACTCAACCCGCCGGCCGGGCCCGCCGGGCAAGCAGCCCGCCCCGCGCGAGCTGTCCGGCTCGCTCGTGGTCACGCCGGCGCACAACCGCGCCGAGCTGGCGGGGCGCCAGCAGTTTCTGGTCGACTCGCTCAGCGGTGGCCGGCCAAATCCCTACCAGCTGCGGCAGACCACCGACACGCGCCAGCTCACGAGCGCCGCGCGGCTCGACTACCTGGTGCCCGCCGCCGGATGGTTCGGGCGCCTCGAAACGGGCGCCAAGAGCACGTGGCGGCACTTCAAGCTCGACAACCGGTTCGCCGAGTTCGATGAGCC
>JBKJUQ010000510.1:0-3037 GCA_046590685.1 Hymenobacteraceae bacterium | reverse complement strand
CCACCCGCGTGAAAACCGCCTGATTAGCGGCGATGAACTCGTTGCCCGATGGGCCCGTCGATACCCCGTTGACGTAGCTGTCGTAGATGCCGCTGGTCACGCCGGTCGACCGGTTCTTGTAGAAGGAATTGTACATCCCGGTGAGCGTCAGCAGCGTCCAGTCGATCTTGGAAGGATAAGGGTTGCCTAACAGATGCCAGCCCGATTCGTTGAGGGGGCCGCGGGTCAGGGGGCCGGTGTTGATGGGGCCATTATTCGGCTGACCCACGAAATCAACCGTCTGACTGGACGAAATGCGGACCGTAATGCCCGTAGTCACGTCGAGCGGGGTCGTGAGGGCCGCTGGCGACTGGTAGCCCTGCGTAAACACCTGCGCGTACGTGCCCGGCCCGCCGGTGCCCACCTGCGCCTCGTCGTAGAAGAAGCTGTTCGGGTAGGGCACCACGTTACCGGTGATGAAGCGCAGGTTGTACGGCACGGTGTTGTACTGGGGGTTCACGACGGGGCTGAAACCCGTTGTCGTGGCCAGATCGGCCACCGTGTTGCCGTGGACCGACGAGGAAAAGTGGCGGTAGCCCACGCCGGGGTTATAGCGCGGGTTGATGTAGCGCTGCGCCGTCACGTTGCCGATGATATTGCCCGTCAGGTTCTGGTTGAAGATCAGCGCCGAGGCAGCCGTCACGAACGCGATGTCGGGCTGCCGCGAGATGAGCGTCAGCTTGAAGCCAGCCGTGATGAGGCTGCCGTTGCGCAGGTGCAGGCGCTCGCGAACTGCCACGGGACGCGAGAGGGTGACGCCTGCGGGATTGTTGATGACCAGCTCGCTGAGTTCATCCGGGAAGCCTGGGCCCGTAACCTGCGCCATAGTGGCGTTGCCGAAAGTGATGCGGGATTTGGTGCCAAAATCCTTATTCACGGTTCGGATCGGGCCTACTGTCGTCCCGTCGATTCCCTCCACGTGCCCGATGGTCAGCTTCGCATCGGGCATCATGCGGAACGTGTTGCCGTCGATGTGGGCCACCCCGGGAAGAGTGACTCCGCCCGCGCTGTCCACCTGAAAGGTGCCCGTCACGGTCACCTCGCCCGTGATGTTGCCACTGACTCCGGGCCGTATTTCAATGTTGTGATACGTGCCCACGGCAATCGGGCCATCGACCGTCAAAATCAGATCCGGCTGGGCGATTACCGGAACACTGGCGCAAAGAAGGCCGACGAGGGCGGCTGGTGCTACCAACCTGCGCGCTGTGCGGCGGAAGGCTGAAAAGGTAGAATTGAGTTGCATGGCCGGGTCGAAGTAAAAAGTAAAAAGTCGAAGTGAAAAGAGCCGAATGACTTGAAATCTCTGGGGCAGAAAGCACCTAGGAGAGTGGGAGCAAAGGTGGCGGGTACCACCACCCACCCACTTGACGCCCATCAGGTGACGGGCTGACTTTCGTCATCATGGGTTGGCCTGAAATAATGCGCACCTTTGGTGGGCCTACCTAAGGCCCGCGCGAGCGGCCTTGCACGGCGTTATGCCCTTCTCAACCCGTTTATGCTGCCCGCCGCTTATCTCCCGCCCCTCACCGATCTGTTGTATACCCAAGCCAAGGGATTTGTCGGGATTTTTGACCTGGCATTGGGCTGGTTCACGCATGTCAACGCCGCGGCGGTGAAGCTGCTGGGCTACCCCTCCGAGCAGGCGTTTCTCGACGACCCGAACCACTCGCTCCGGATGCCGCCCTGGACCGGCGCGCAGTGGCAGGCCCTGTGCGAGCGCACCCAGCTCGAAGGCCGCCAGGAAGTGGAAACCGAGATCCGGTGCTACACCGGCGAGTCGTTCCGGGGGCACCTCGCATTCGCGTATTTCGAGGTGGAGGGTCACCCCCTGTTCCTGATCACCCTGGCGGAGGTGAACCGGCTGCAGCAGGCCGAGCGAGAGCTTGCCCACAGCGTGCGGCGGTTCGAGGCGGTGTTTACCAACGCCACCATCGGCATCATCGTCTGCGACCGCCCCGGCGCGATCGTCGCGACGAATCAGCTCGCTGAGCAGCTGTTCGGCTACGAGTCAGAAGAACTGCTCGGTCAGCTCGTCGAAGTATTGGTGCCCCAAGCACCGGGGCGGCACCACGAGAAGCTGCGCGGGTCGTTCAATGCCCAGCCGCAGGTGCGCAATATGGGCGCCCACCGGGCCCTGCTGGGCCAGCGAAAGGACGGCTCTGTGTTTCCCGTCGAGATTAGTTTGAGTTATTTCCACCTCGACCAGGAGTTGTACGTGGTGGCCTACATCCTCGACCTCACCGCCAAGAAGGCCGCCGAGGAGCAGCTGACTGCCCAGCAGCAACGCGTCGCGCAGCTCAATGCCGATCTGGAACAGAAAGTCGCTGACCGCACCCACGCACTGCTCATTACGCTGGAGCAGCTGGAAAAGCGGGGCCAAGAGCTCGCCCAGGCTTTGGCAGCCGAGCAGGAGCTCGGCGAGCTGAAGTCGCGCTTCGTGTCCATCGCCTCCCACGAGTTTCGCACGCCCCTTACCGTGGTGCTCACGTCGGCGACCTTGATCGAAGAGTATGCGAACACCGACCAGCAAGGCCACCGCCTCAAGCACGTGCAGCGCATTCGCTCATCGGTGAAGCACCTCAACGATATCCTCGAAGAATTTCTGTCGGTGGGCCGCATTGAGGAGGGCAACATCGAGGCGCATCCCGCCACCTTCGATATGACCGGCCTGCTCACCGAGACGCTGGCCGACGTGCAGGGCCTGCTCAAGCCCGGCCAGGTAGTGGCGCGGCAGGTGCAGTGCCCCATTCTGCAGCTCGACCCCTCGCTGATGCGCAAGATTCTGGTCAACCTGCTCTCCAACGCCATCAAGTATTCCGGCGAGAACTCCACCATCACGGTGGGCGCCAGCTGCGCCCGCAACCAACTCACAGTCTGGGTGCAGGATACGGGCATCGGCATCTCGGCGGAAGATCAGGCGCAGCTGTTCAAGCCGTTTTCCCGGGCCGGCAACGTGGCCAACGTCCTCGGCACCGGCCTCGGCCTCTACATCGTCGCC
>JBKJUQ010000561.1:0-16261 GCA_046590685.1 Hymenobacteraceae bacterium | reverse complement strand
GTGGGAGGGTGGGAAGGTGGGAAGGTGGCAAGGTGGCAAGGTGGCAAGGTGGGAAGGTGGCAAGGTGGGAAGGTGGCAAGGTGGGAAGGTGGGAAGGTGGGAAGGCAAGGTAGGGATGCCACCCAAAAATAACCACGTCCCCTACCCGGCAGGTAGGGATGAACTCCAAAATTAGCCGCGTTGCCTACCTGACTACGGCCGGGCTCGACCACCCCGTGGCCCCACCCAGCCGCGCGTCACGCCCCGCCCCGCCCGACCTTTGGGGCCGATGCTTACTCCACCGCCTCTCCTCCCCGATCC
Organism: Hymenobacteraceae bacterium; assembly: GCA_046590685.1. Taxonomy (GTDB): domain Bacteria; phylum Bacteroidota; class Bacteroidia; order Cytophagales; family Hymenobacteraceae; genus JANNMJ01. Next base: position 15,961 of record JBKJUQ010000561.1, on the reverse strand, counting down.
CCCCCCGGATGCGCTGCTGATGCGCCGCGCCCTGGAGCTAGCCGCCCTCGGGGGGGCGGCCGTGCGGCCGAATCCGCAGGTGGGCTGCGTCATTGCCGATGCGGCGGGCGCCGTGCTGGCCGAAGGCTGGCACCAGCGCTACGGCGGCCCGCACGCCGAAGTGAATGCCATTCGCGCGCTGTTGGCCCGCCCCGCCGCGCCCCCCGATCTGCGCGGCCTGCGCGTGTTCGTCACCCTGGAGCCGTGCGCGCACCACGGCCAGACGCCCCCGTGCGCCGATTTGCTCGTGCACCACGGCGCCACCGACGTCGTGGTCGCCACCCTCGATCCGAACCCGCTGGTGGGCGGGCGGGGCGCCGAAAAGCTCCGGGCCGCCGGCTGCGCCGTGACCGTGGGGCTGCTCGAAGCCGAAGCGCGCTGGCTCAACCGGCGCTTTTTCATAGCGCAGCAGGCGCGCCGCCCGTGGGTGGTGCTCAAGTGGGCGCAATCGGCCGACGGGTTCCTGGCGAGTGCCGTACCGGGGCCTACAGCTATCACCGGCGAGGCAACGCGCCGGCTCGTACACCGCTGGCGCACCGAGGAAGCGGCCATTCTGGTAGGGGCCACCACCGCCCGGCTCGACAACCCGCGCCTCGATGTCCGCCACTGGCCCGGCCCCGCGCCGGTGCGGGTGGTGCTGACGGGAAGCCAGCCGCTGCCCCCCGACCGGCGCGTCCTGACCGACGGCGGTGCCCTTACCCTCACGTACGACGGGGCTACTACCCCCCTACCCGCCGTCCTGGCCGACCTGCACGCTCGTGGCCTGCACTCGGTGCTCGTGGAAGGCGGCGCGGCGGTGCTCCGGGCATTCCTCGCCGCCGACCTCTGGGACGAGCTCCGCGTCCTGACCAATCCCGCGCTTCGGTTGGGCGCGGGCGTGGCGGCGCCCCCCGTACCGGCCGGCGCCCACTTGCGGGCCTCCGCGCGCGTGGGCCGCGATGAGGTGCGCGAATATCAGCGGCAAACCTCCGGGTCAGCCGCGCGTTAGCCACTTTTCGCGGCTTTTTTTGGTTGATACCCGACGCATCAGACGTACTTCCCGGGGGAGCTGATCGGCCCTCCGCATTCGGCCTTTATGACGATTAAAGAACAGATTGCCCGGCTCCCGCACCAGCCCGGCGTGTATAAGTATTTCGACGTTGACGACCGCATCATCTACGTCGGCAAGGCCGTCGATTTGCGCAATCGCGTCGCGTCGTACTTCAACTCCCCGGCGCAGCACAATGCCAAAACCCGGCGCCTGGTGGCCAACATTCGGCGGCTGGAGTTTCAGATCACCGACACCGAGTCCGACGCGTTTCTGCTGGAGAATAACCTCATCAAGCAGCACCAGCCGAAGTACAACATTCTGCTCAAGGATGGCAAGTCGTACCCCTACCTCTGCCTCACCAACGAGCGCTTCCCCCGGCTGCTCGCCACCCGGCAGAAACTCCCCGACGGCAGCCGCTACTACGGCCCCTACGCCACCGGGGGCGCGATGAACACGGTCCTGGAGCTGATCCGCACGCTCTACCCGCTGCGCACCTGCAGCTATAACCTCACGCCCGAAAACGTCGCGGCCGGCAAGTACAAGGTGTGCCTGGAATACCATCTCGGCAACTGCAAAGGCCCCTGCGAGGCGCTGGAAGACGAACCGACCTACAACTCTTACATCACCCAGATTCGCAACCTGCTCGCCGGCAACCTCACCGTCGCGCGCACGTGGCTGCGCGAGCAGATGACCGCCGCCGCCCAACAGCAGCAGTTTGAGCAGGCGCATGCGTTCAAGCTGAAGCTCGACCGGCTCGATGACTTCCAGGCCAAATCCACCGTCGTCTCGCAAACGCTGACAAACATCGACGTCGTCGCGATTGCCTCCAATGAGCAGTTTTCGTTCGTCAATTTTCTCCACGTCGTCAACGGCGCCGTCATCCTCACCAAGTCGATCGAGTTGCAGAAGAAGCTCGACGAAGCCGACGGCGACATCCTTCCGGGCATCATTCTGAGTCTGCGCGCGGAGTTCGAGAGCACGGCTCCCGAGGTACTCGTCAACGTGGCGTGCACGCTGCCGCTGCCGGGCGTCGCGGTCACGGTTCCGCAGATCGGCGACAAGCGGAAGCTGCTCGGCCTGGCCCTCAAAAACGCGCTCTACCTCCGCAAGGAGAAAGAGGCGATGAACGAGAAGTCGAAAGACGTCAACGAGGTCCGCATCATGGAAACGATGCAGCGCGACTTACGCCTCACGGAGCTGCCGCGCCACATCGAGTGCTTCGACAACTCCAACTTTCAGGGCGACAACCCGGTCGCCGCGATGGTGTGCTTTCGCAACGCCCGTCCCGCCAAGAAGGAATATCGGCACTACCACATCAAAACCGTCATCGGTCCCAACGACTTCGACTCAATGTACGAAATCGTGACGCGCCGCTACCGCCGCCTGCTCGATGAGGGCTCCCCGTTACCGCAGCTCATCATCGTCGACGGCGGCAAAGGCCAGCTCTCCATGGCCGTAAAGGCGCTCAAGGACGTAGGCGTTTGGGGTCGAATCCCGATCATCGGGATCGCCAAGCGCTTGGAGGAAATCTACGTCCCCGGCGACTCCCTCCCGCTTTACATCGACAAGAAAAGCGAAACGCTGCGCCTCATCCAGCGCATGCGCGACGAAGCGCACCGCTTCGGCATCACCTTTCACCGCAGTCGGCGCGACGCCGCCACGCTCAAAACCGAGCTGACCGACGTCAAAGGCCTCGGCCCCGTTACGGCCGACAAGCTCCTGACCAAGTACAAATCGGTTAAGAAGGTCCGGGAGCTCACCGAGGCGGAGCTAAGCGCCGAGATCGGCGTTGCCAAAGCCCGCGTCCTACGCACCTGGTTTACCGAACACCCTGCTTAGCGCCGTAGCCAACGCAAAACGCCCCGATAGCGAAGGCTACCGGGGCGTTTAGAGTATTCAGGCAGTCCGTGACTGTTAGAACGACCAGAGGTTGTACTCGTACTCGATCATCTCGCCGGCGACCTGCTGCGCGGCCATGATGCCTTGCTGATCACCCCCGTAGATATCCGCGAGGGTCTTATCATCCGGGTTCGATACTTTCGAGATATAAGACGAGAACATCCAGAGATCAAAGGCGTCGGCCAGGTTCTTATGCTGAGCCGTGTTGGAGCCGTTAAACCAGATGGCGGACTCCGGATTGTCGCGAAACACCTTCACCAGATCCGCCCACTTAAAGGTGGCCACCGGTTGGTCGTAGCCTTTAGCCGTTTCCCCGGCCGGAATCACCAGTGTAATCGACTGGATCTCGTGGTACATCCGTGAGCGCTTCTTGTCGAACACCATATCTTCCTTCATCTCCATCTGATAGAGCTGCTTCGGAAAATACTCCATCGCGACAACCGCGGCGGGCTTAGCGCCGCCCGCAGGCTCATCGCCCCAGCCAGTGCCCTTGTCTTCTTCTTCCGTGAAGCCGAGCTTTTTCTCTTCATCCGAGAGCGTAGGCGCGGCATCGGGCACAATCATCTTCTTGTTAAACTCTTCCAGCGTCGTCGACGCCGTCAGCGAGTCGCCGCGGTAAGGCTGAAGCTTGCCTGCTTTCACCGCATCCACGATAATCTTCGTGATCTGGTGGTTGTTGGCAAACATCGGCTTGTTCTGCTTTTCGCGCAGGTCAATGATTCGCCAAATCGTCTTACGGTACATCACGTCCGAGTTCGGAATCGTGCGAACCGTCGGCGACGAAACAGCGGTTGTCGATTGCTCGGCGCCGTTGGCCGCGCCCGTTTGGGCGACAGCGAGTGCGGGGCAAAGCCCCAACAGGGCAAACAGGAGGGTGCGCATAGCGGGCGAACGGAGCAAGAAGCGAACTTAGTTCAGCGGGATATTGAACAGGGTGTTCTGAATACCCGACACGCTCTCGACCTGGTTACGGAAGTTCATGCGCTTTACTTCTTTCACCTCTACCATGTACCGGTCCCCGGCTTGCGCCTGGGCGGCATATGCGTTGAGGTTGATAGACGAAGCATTAACGGTCTGCGGAGCGCCCACTGGGCGGCGGCCGCGTACCAGCGCTACCTCAAACTGAGTTACGTGGTAACGGGCATCCTCCGGCAGGAAGTTCTTGAAGCTTTCGTCGGGCTTAGCCGACAGCGTGATCTCGCGCGGCCCCGGCGAGGCCACGCCCCGCTTCATGTCAATCGGCCGACCACCGGAGGTCACCACCATTTCTGGCTTAGGGATCAGACGCACTTTGAAATCCTGATCACCAATGCGGTTACCGCCCGAGCTAACGGTCAGCTTTACATCTTTCGCGGTCGGCACGAGCGTCACTTCCCCTTTATTGGCGCCTTTGATCACTTGTGCTCCCGTTGCGCCGAAGCTTGGGTCGTAGACTGAGCCCAAGGCAGGCACCTGCACGTTCAGCTTGTTGCCGCAGTTGAGGTAAAGCGCCTGCACGGATGCTGACTGTACCTGCATCACGGGTTTAGCGACGATATATTCCTGCTTCACCTTGAAAATAGAGTCTTTGCCATCACGCTTGATGGTAATGGTTCCGTCCCAGGTCTGCTTGGAATTGCCATCCTTGTCGTAGGCGCCGGCCTGAGCCGTAAACTCTACCAAGCCCTTCCCGTCTTTTATCTTAAGATTCTGCCCGCGCGCTTTCATCACCGGGGTGATCTGGCTCGATGAAGCCGTCAGGTACATCTCAGCCACGTACTTGGTGCCGGCGGCCACCACTTTCGACTCAGCGCTGACGGCCGTGCTGATTTTGTCGAACTTGATGATTTCCTTTCCGAGTAAGCCGGAAATGTTACCTAAAGCTTCCGCTTCGTAACGGCGCACGGCATTCTCTTTCTCCGACAGCACGGCTAACGCAGCGACCATCGGCGTGTTCTCGAAGTTCAGCTCCGCGAAATTCTTGTGCTTCTGGTGATCATCCATCTTCGCGATCGGATCATCCTTCGCATCCAGCGCGAGCGGAGCAGCCGCAGGTACGTACTGCTTCACATACGCGGTGAATCCGTCAAGCCGAGCCTTGAGCTCTTTCGCCTGGCCCGGGTTTTTGTTGCTCGTTTCGCCTGCGCCAATCATCAGCATCGCGACCTGATCTTCGGCGCTGATGTTGGCGTAGTTTACTTTATCTTCCGCGTAGCCCCCCGACTTTTTGATCAGTTCCTCGCGTAAGCCGCGCAGAAACTTCACCACTTCGTCGGCTTTGGCCTGCACTTCCTTGCCCTGCTGGAGGCGGGCTAGGTCCTTAGGCGTGGCCTTACCAGCTTCTGAGGCTTTTTTCTCCATCTCCTCGATTTGATTATGCGTGCTCCGAACCGATTTTTCATTGGCTCCGAGCAACGCCTCGTCGAGCGTGCGGAATTTTAAAAGGATGGCTGAGTTGACCTGGAGTGCCAGCAGTGCGGTAAGCACCAGGTACATCATCCCAATCATCTTCTGCCGCGGTGTTTCTTTTCCTCCTGACATCGCAGAATTAAGTTATGCAGCTAGTGGATCGTCAAAAACCTTAATCGGGCACTGAAGGCCGCGCAGTTATGCGCGCATTGCGTTCAGCATGTTGCCGTACACCGTGTTGAGCGAGTGCAGATTGCCCGTGAGCTTGCTGACTTCAGTCTTGAACTGCTCGGTGTCTTTGCTCGCGTCAACCATGTTTTCCATAGCGACACTCAGCGTACCGTAGAACTTGTTGAGCGAGCTCATGTGCTTGTTAGCATCCGTGAGTTCCATCTCGTACACGGCGTTGAGGGCCGCCAGATTCTTGGTGATATTTTGCACTTGCTCGTGGTACTCACGGGCATCAGCAGAAGCAGCCGCCATCTGCGACATGGCTTCCACGGTCGACGTGTACGCCTCGTTGATGCGCTCCAGCGATGAAGAGGCACTGCGGATTTTCGCCGTGTAGTCCTGAGTTGCCACGGTAGCGTCACCCAAGTCTGCCATCTTCTCCGTCGAGTCGCTCAACCGGCGCAACCCATCGCCGAGCGAGCTGATCGTCGTCGGGGTCACGTTCGCGTCTTTCAACATATCGTCAAGCTTACGAGTCAGACCCATTCCGTTGTCTTCCCCACCGGCACCGACACCACCCGCATAATCATCGGCGAGTTGTGGGTATACCAGATCCCACTGTGGTTCGTGCGGAACAGGCTGGAATGCACTCAGCGCGAAGATGAGGGCCTCAGTGCCCAGACCTACGATGAGCATAATATCAGCGCCGTCCCAGTGTTGAATTTTGAACAGAGCGCCAATGATGACGACCGCAGCGCCGAGGCCGTAGACTTTCGGCATCGCAACATCGTAGAGAAAGCTCTTTTCCTTCTTAGCCATTGTAGTGTGGGGGTGGAAATTCGTGAAAGTGAGGAACGGACTGAAAAACGAGAAACTGTTTGGAAGGCGAAAGCAACGCCTCTACGCACAACGGGTGAACGAGAGCAGCTATTTAGAAACAGCAGGCGGCCGAACAAGTCCGGCCGCCGCCAAAGTTAGCAGGAAAATATCAGCACCTGAGCAAGCGAATTGTTAAAAAATTCGCAGCATTGCACTCTACTGGCCACCAAACTCGGAACCTGACGACCGACCAAGGTAGATCATCGCACATCGGAAGCCAATGTAAGAACGAGCAGAGTCCTGATACTCAAAGTTTCGCGTGCCTGTCTCCAGAAAATATGGAATATCCTTCCACGATCCACCACGCACCATCTTGCGGGGCTCCGCGTCGTTAAAATAGGTTGGGTTCAAGTCCCACACTACTGGTACGGAAGCCTCGTAATAAGCATCCTCGCACCATTCAGCTACGTTGCCGGCCATATCGTAGAGGCCGAAGTCATTCGGAAAGAACGCCCCAACGGGAGCCGTATAAGAGAACCCGTCGCTGTAGTAATCGCCACGACCAGGCTTAAAGTTAGCAAGCATACAGCCTTTCGTCGTGCGCAGATAAGGCCCCCCCCACGGGTAAGTAGCTAGGTCCCGACCTCCACGAGCTGCGTATTCCCACTCTGCTTCCGATGGTAAGCGAAAGTTGGGCAACGGAGCCAATTCGTTATCAGCCTGAAACTGATTCTTGAATTTCGTGCGCCACTTGCAAAAATACTGAGCAGCGAACCAATCGACTCCCACCACTGGGTACTCGTCGAAGGCAGGATGCGTGTAATAGTATTCCATCATAGGATCTCCCATGTGGTACGTAAAGTCACGCACCCATACGGTGGTATCCGGATACAACTCCGACATCACGTACTCCTGACCAAGCGCCTCCATAGAGTCCTGCTTGATCACGTCCATGAACTGGCGGTATTCGTTGTTCGTAATTTCCGTCTCGTCCATATAGAAACCGCCGATCGTAACCTGCTTGTTCATATTGGTCATCGACGCGGCAATATCCTCATCGGTTTGGCCCATGTGGAAAGTACCCCCTGGGCAAGGGATCATTCCGTAAGGAACAGCCTGTGGGTTGTATATCGGACGGTCCTCGACTCCCGTCAGATCGCCTTGCGGCCCGTGGCCAAAGCCACCACAAGCCCCGAGCAGGCCAGCCGTGAGAGCGAGGAGGGACAGGGAAGCGAGTTTTTTCATTTTTTTGAGATGTAGCTGTCCTTTACGGAGGACGGCTGGGACGTGCGTCAGAATTTTAAGGGGCACAAAATTAACGCTCTAACCAGCAGATTTTCAAACCGGCAACTATCAAACCAGACGAATTGACCATATTCCCTGATGAACACCTTACTAACGCAAGACAGCGGTTGCTTCGTATAAGAAAACGAAGCGAGCCGCTGCCTAGGGCGTACGTACTAACGTCCGGTATACCACCGGCTTCGTGAAAAGGTTCAGGCAGGTAGCTAGAACGAAAATCAGAAGCTGTAACGTGGTGTGCGGATAGCGGGTCGGAGACGAATTACGGGTTCAGGGAGGCGTAACGACAGCATCAATTCGTGTGAACTGCTCGTCCGCGCCTTCACATCGAACACGATCAGATCGAACGCATACCCTACACGCATCATATTGGCTTTACCAAAAGCTATACCAGCGAGCCCCGTTGCCGACTCTTGGTGGCGATAGCCAAGCCCGAGCCAGAAGCGGTCATTGAAGGTGCCGCGAGCACCAGCCTCAAAAGAGAGGCCTTTGGCAAGGCCGGCAAAATCCATCTTTGCGATAGCTGTTGGCGTCAGCACGAACGACTCTGAAACCGCGAGGTTGTAGCCAGTGCTCAGGTAGGCATGGCGTTCTCCCGATAGTGTCGCGGGGGTACTTGGCAGCACCTTATTCGTCGCGTCGCGTGCCTCAAACTGGTATTTGGCAGTCAGCAGATTGTTGACTCCGCCACCGATGTAAAAGCTCTCCCCCTGATACCACAGTCCCGCGCCTGCATCGAACTTCCGGTCTGAGGAATTGAACGGGACGTTTGGATCGCCCGGGTCGTGCGCTCGATATTCGCCTTTACTTATATTATTAAAGAGCCCCTGCACGCCAATTCCAATCCGGCCCGAATTGAGCTTGATATGGTAAGAGTAAGACACTTGAGCGTTGAGTGTCTTGGTTTGGCCGATCTCATCACGGTGAATTCCCAAGCCAACCCCACCGCCAAGAGCCGCGACCGGCAGCGAAGCGGTCAGCAGATAAGTCTGCGGCGAGCCCCCGGCGTCATTGAACGAGGCGTTATAGCCAGCATACTGGTAGCGCCCCAAAAAGGTGAACTCCGGTCGGTTCGTAATCCCGGCATAAGCTGGGCTTAGGAACATGCCGTTGAAAGCGTAGTGACTGAACTGAGGCTGCTGTTGGGCATTAGCACCAAAAGCCAGCGCGAGCAAGCCAGCGGACAGAAGTAGGCGTTTCTGCATGGGTGCAATTAACGGGCAGGGAGGGAGCGACTGAAGAAGGAAGCGTACGGATGCGCAGGTAAACTACCTACAGCGGCTTCAAATGTAGGTAGGAACGCGGATTATTTCTGAGTGGAGGCAGACGCGAAACCCCGCTGAAGGCGTGCTTGGGGTGAATCGCTTAGTGCTTTTTGACTACGGTCTCGCCGTTGTGCTCGATGATGTAGCGCTCGATAGCGCCAGTCATCGAAGGGGCATTAGGTTGGGGAGCCTCGATATCGAGGCGGAGGCCAGCATCCAGCACCGCTTGCGCGGTAGTGGGGCCGAAGGCTGCGATCCGAGTCTCATTCTGCTGAAAATCAGGAAAATTGACAAACAGGGAGCTTATTCCCGATGGCGAAAAAAAGGCAATGCAGTCGTATTTAACCTCTGCCAAGTCTGACAAATCGCTCGCCACCGTCCGGTACACGATGGCTTCGGTGAAGTTCAGGTTATTGGCTCGCATAAAATCCGGAATATCGTTTTTACGGATATTCGAGCAAGGGAACAGAAATTTTTCTGTCTTATGCTTTTTGATGACGTCAAAGAGATCGCTGGCCGTTTTTTCGCCCACGAATAGCTTGCGCTTGCGGAGCGTTATATACTTCTGCAGGTAGTAGGCCGTCTGATCGGAGATGCAGAAGTACTTCATCTCAGCGGGCATCTCGATGCGAGCCTCTGCGCAGATGCGGAAGAAATGATCGACCGCATTACGGCTCGTGAAGATGATCGCCGTGAAGGCAAGTGGGTTGATCTTGTCGCGCCGGAACTCCTTGTAAGTAACGGGTTCGATCTGGATAAACTCACGAAAATCAACCTTTACACCGTACTTCTGCGCAATCGTGAAGTATGGCGATACGTCGCCGGAGGGTTTGGGCTGCGTGACAAGCAGGCTGGTGATACGGGGGAAGGACCGCTTTAGAGCGGCGCTGTTTGGGTCGGCGTTGGCAGCCATTTTCACGAATGAAGGAGCGAGTAGAGAAGAGATATAGGCAGTAGCAATTGGTCTGGATGCACGAGGCTAAACGGCACGCAGCCCCGCGCCGAACCAAAGTCCGATGCGGGGCCGCACGAAGCAATATCAGAAAAGCGGAGAAACGATCAGCCGGAACAGCACCAGAAAAGGAATCACTTCAGTAGCACAAAGGTACGCAAACAAGTGAAGGTTGAACAGTGAGTAGCGTGCGCGCAGTGTAGCCACGGCACGCACCCCCACCGCGACTAATAGCAAACCCAGGAGCCCATCCGACAAGCGGCGCGCCATCGTAGGAGCCTCAGTCGCCAGCACTAGGTGCAGGAGAATAGTAGGTGGGATGTAGGCCCCCGCCAGTAATAGCGTACGAACAAAAGCCGCATACTGAATCCCGACGACCTCTGTTAGATCGAATACGTACCCAACAACACTCAGGAAAACGAAGCGTAGCAGCACGAAAGCCACCACAATACCCGTATATAAAGCAACGCGAAGCAGAATATCGGCATCGGAGAGCGGGAACAGGTTGCGTAGCACAACCGACGCTTCAAAATTCGACTGCACGACGACGATCAGTAGCGCCAGAGAAAGCGCAAATCCTAATCCGAATAGTGCCGTGAGTGGAGTACTGGGTAGGGCTCCAACCGCAAGTCGTACCTCGCCGCCCTGACGCGTAGCGAGCTCCAGCCGCAGAAATCTGCTCAGACTAATGCCAAAGGCCGTGCGGAGCGTGCCATACAGCAGGCCCACCAGAAGCAGTAAGAAGACAAAAACGTTGTGATTCGTGTCCGTGAGCAGCCACGGCCTTGGCATTGGGCGCGTAGCCAGAGCCGAAGGCGGCAAAGAAGACGCTCCGTAGCTTACCGGCAGAAATATTCCAGGGTCAGCGGGAGCAGTTGGATGCCAAATGGCGAGCACGGAGCGGGACCGTCCTACCCCGCGGTTCGTTAAATCGAGCACGTAAGTCCCCGAAGTCGGTGCCGAGAAAATGAGTTGGTTATCGAGGAATACGCACTGCCCTTCGCGGGCCCGGACACGAACGGCGCGGTTGGACAACTGAGTAGTCGGCGCGGGGACCTGATGGTAAAGCACGCGCTGAACCGGCGTGCTACCAACGACGAATGGCCGGAGCTGGCCGGACGACTCGTCGAGCCATAGCCAAGCCGACCCCAACGCTTCTGGTGAAGTCGATGCCGGCAGTAGCCGGCGCTGGCCGTTCGCCGCCCACGTGCTCAGTAAGAGCATCATCAGAAGGCAGGGGGCAGCCCAAAAGCGCCGGATTCGCCAAGCGCCGATCTGCAACATGCGGCGGAGCCCTCCTTAGTCTTCGTGCGCGGGTGTCACCCGCTGCCGAATACGCCCGTGGTACACGCCCAGCACCGCACTCAACAGAAAGGAGATGAGCGCAAGGGCCGCGATCAGGGCCAGATTGCCAAGGTGAAAAAACGCTACGACAAACAAGCTGACCGTTAGACTCAGGGCACCCAAGATTACGACTGTGCTCATCTGTTTGAACCCCATCGCGAGAATACGATGGTGGATGTGATTCTTGTCGGGCGCAAAAGGTGACTGGCCATTCAGCACCCTAATGATCGATACCCGAAGCGTATCGAAGAGCGGAACGAAGAGGATGCCGAGTGCTACCGACGGCGATGCCGCCCCTACAGGGTGCAACTCGATAAACTGAATGGCTAGCACCGATACAATGAAGCCGCAGACTAAGGAGCCCGTGTCGCCCATAAAAATGGTGGCGCGGTGGAAATTGTAACGCAGAAACCCGAGCATACCGCCAATCAGACAAAACGCCACGAAGGCGTAATTACCGTAGGTGCTGCCACCATAAAGGTAAAAATAGGCGCCGAAAATGCTGGTCATAATCACCGTCAGCGAGCCGGCCAGGCCATCAAGGCCGTCGATCAGGTTGATGGCATTCGTAATGCCCACGATCACGACGAACGTGAACCCATAACTCAACCCGATGGGCAGCTCATGAATGCCAAAAATGCCGTGGAACGAAGTGATTCGCACATTCGCCATGAACATTACAATGCCGGTAGCGAGCAGTTGGGCGATGAATTTCTTGAACGGCGAGACACTTACCAGGTCATCTTTCAGACCAATGAAGAACAGTACGGTGCAGCCAGCCAACAGGTACTGCAGCCCATTATCCAAAGGGGCAAAGATGGTCAAAGCCGACAGGAAGCCCGCGTAAACAGCGACACCACCGAGTCGTGGCGTGAGGGAAACGTGGACAGTGCGGCCATTCGGCTGATCGAGCATATTTTTCTGGTGCGCGATACGAATGATCGATGGCACTGCGAAAATGGCGACCAAAAAAGCCCAGCTGAAGGCGAGCAGCAACCGAAGATCAGTAGGAGTCAGGTTCATAGACCGGTAAGTGCAGCAAAATTACGGCAAACATTCGGGCGAGACGTCGCGGCATCCGCAAAACGGGCGGGCCGAGGTACTTTTGGTAAGTTCTCTTACCCTTTTTAGTTCGACAACCATGCCGTTTCCATTTCGTGTTTTTGCAGTGGTATCGGGGCATCGCGGCGGGTTGCTCCTGGCAGCACTACTGACGATCTTACTGACTACGCACTCCGTTAGGGCCCAGATACAGCCTGCGGCTCCGAATGCCTACTCACGCGCGCGCGTCTGGCTGGGAGTACGAGGCTTGTCGGAATTAGCTGGGTTGGGAATCGCAGTAGATCACGGAGATAGTAAAGCCGGCGTCTGGTTCGAATCCGATTTTTCCGCCGCTGAGTTGGCGACCATGCGGGCCGCTGGTCGCACCTGCGATGTATTGATTCCGGATGTGCGAGCGCATTATCGCACCCAGAACCTTCAACCAGCACCAGCGACTCGGGTGCTATCGGGCGTGCAGTGTGACCCTCGAGTTGCTTATCCGGTGCCCCGAACCTTCCGGTTGGGGTCGATGGGGGGCTTCTTTACCTATGAAGAGATTCTACAAAAACTCGACTCGATGCGGCTACGCTGGCCGAACCTGATTTCTATCAAGCAGCCAACTGGGCCGTTGCGCACGACCGAGAACCGGCCACTTTACTGGGTAAAAATCTCCGATAACCCGGCCGTGAACGAGGCCGAGCCCGAAATCCTCTACAACGGCGTGCACCACGCACGCGAGCCCATGTCGGTGGCGCAGATGCTGTACTATATGTACTATCTGTTAGAAAACTACGCTACGAACCCCGATGTACGCGCGCTCGTCAATAATACGGAAATGTATTTCTTGCCGTGCGTGAACCCAGATGGATACATCTACAACCAAACCACGGATCCACAGGGTGGCGGCTTGTGGCGAAAAAACCGACGTGATAACCTTGATGGCTCTTTCGGGGTCGATCTAAACCGCAACTACGGCGCAAATTGGGCTTACGATGACTTAGGCTCTTCGCCCAATACGTTCAGCGAAGTATACCGGGGCACAAGCGCTTTTTCGGAACCGGAAACGCGGGCATTGCGCGATTTTTCGTTGCAGCACTCCTTCAAGATTGTGCTTAATTACCACGCGTTTGGCAACGTGTTCATCTATCCGTTCGGATACGAGCCAAACGTATATACGCCCGATTCGGCTCAGTTTACTGATTATGGTCGCTGGCTCACGCGCGACGACCGTTACACTTTCGGCACGTGTAATCAGGTCCTGGGGTACGTAACGAATGGAGATGCCAACGACTGGCAGTACAGCACCCAGCAAGGCTCCAAACCCAAGGCGTTCAGCTTCACGCCGGAGGTTGGGCAGGCATCGGAAGGGTTCTGGCCACCCGCCGACCGAATCCAGCCGCTGTGCCACGAAAACCTGACGCGCAATCTCGACGCGGCCCGCCTGCTGCTCACCGACGCCGTACTGACGGACGCCTCACCGCGCTTTTTTCGGCGGCGCACTGCTTTTGCGCGATATTCGATCAAGCAGCTTGGCTTGCAGCTACCCGGCGTTTACACCGTCACCCTAAAGCCGTTGACCGGCGCGGGGGTTGCGGGACCGGCCAAAACGTACCGGCTGACCACGGTGCGCGCGGAGCGGCTGGATTCGATTGCTTTAACGTTGCCGTCCGCCACGGCCAGCGGGCAGACCTTCCGTTATGTCTTGAGCGTCAGCAACGGGGTGTTCACTCGACGTGACACGCTCACGAAAGTGTTTGGCACGCCGGTGGTCGCTTTTACCTCCGACAATTCCTCCCTTACGGGTTGGACATCGCCAACGGGTTGGGACGTGGACAACACGATCTTCCACTCGCCGCCCGGATCGCTCACCGATTCGCCGGGTAGCGACTACCTCGATAACCAAGTAACGGATCTGACTACGGCCCAACGCATCGATCTGCGCGGAGCCACGCACGCCGAGCTGACCTTCTGGGCACGTTGGGCCATTGAAACGCGCTTCGACTACGGACAGGTGCTGATTTCGACTAACAATGGCACCTCGTGGCAGCCCTTGTGTGGGCGCTACTCGCGCCCTGGCAATGGTTTTCAGCGGCAGGACGAGCCTATTTACGATGGATTTCAGCTAAGCTGGATTCGCGAGAGCATGAACCTCGACGACTTTGTCGGGCGGCAGATTTTAGTGCGCTTTCAGCTCGGCACCGATTCCCAGAGCGCCTATGACGGTCTTTATATCGACGACGTACGCGTGGAAAAGGTCGGCACGGTGACGGGCTTGCCCGAAGCGCCTGCGCCCGGCTTGCTCAGCGTTTTTCCTAATCCCGGCCATGATCTACTGACGTTTACTACCGCGGAGATTCCTGCGAGTGGGGGCATGCTGACGGTGCGCGATGCTCTGGGACGAGTAATGACTACTCAGGCGCTCACGGCATCGGTTGGCCGCCTTAATGTTCGGGAATGGCCGACGGGGGTCTATTTAGCTAGCGTGCAGCTGGCGGGACGGCAGCCGGCTATGGTACGGTTCGTAGTGGCCAGGCACTAGCGCGCAGGCAAACCGCGGCTGTAGCGTTGTTTTGTGCCGCTTATGGCTGTATCTACCGGTTTTTCTCTTCGCCTTGCTTGCGTTACCGCTGTGCTGCTGCTTGTTGCCCGGCCCGGCTTCGGGCAGGTAAAGGCGGGTCGCATTCGGCACTTCGACAACCTCCTCTGGAAGCAGTACTACTACCGGGGGCCGCTGAAAGTGGGTTGGAGCGTGGGGCGGACGTGGTACCAGGGCGACCTGACGAACGGCGCGCGCGGGACCAAGGGGCGCAATAGCGTAGGGCTGGCACTTAGCACGACGGTCTGGCCGAATCTGGAAGCAGCCGTTGAGATGCAATACATTCGGCTGGCCGCTACTGATCAGGTGGCGGGCCGGGGCTACCGTTTCGCGACGCATCTGATCGAGGTTGCTCTGCTGGGGCGCTACTATCTGGAGCGCTACAATTTTGACCCGGCGCTCGACTCGCGCGAGCAACGACAGGGGCATTGGTACCGACCGTTTGTAGTAGCAGGAGTTGGCGAAGCGCTGTGGTGGGCCAGCTCCACGGGCGGGCCCGCCGTGCTGGCCGACAGCACCCAAAACGGCCCCGAACAACGATACCCCGCCTACGCTACGGTAGTGCCCGTGGGGGCCGGCGTTGGCCTGCGGGTTTCGCCGCTGCTCTGGGTTTCCCCGGAGATCACTTACCGCTTTGCCTTTACTGACAACCTCGACGATGTGGGGATTCGGCGCGGTAATCCGGACCGGAACGATGGGTACTGGCAGCTGGCGCTGCGATTTCAGTACACGCCCCCGCGCTCCCGGGGCAAAACCCTGCACTGATCGGGTCTATTACCGGCTAGTAACGCTAAGCAGATCGGCCCCGAGCAGCCTGGATGAGCTGTTCGGGGCCGATCTGCTTAGCGAAGTCTGGGTAACACCAAAGCTCCTTACTCAATGGCCTTAATCACCCGCTGCGAGACGCTGGGTTGGCCAGGAGCCGACACCGTCACCATATAGGAGCCGCGGGGCAGCGCCGAGATGTTGAGGGAGCACTGGCTCGCGGCGGCGTCGGCGGTTTGGGTGAGCACTACCTGACCGAGGGAGTTCACGACGCGGACGGTGGTACTAGCCGCCGCCGTTGGAAACTGCACCGTTAGGGCGTCAGTGGCGGGGTTAGGATACAGGGAGAG
>JBKJUQ010000371.1:0-17195 GCA_046590685.1 Hymenobacteraceae bacterium | reverse complement strand
TCGAGGGTGCCGTTGAAGCGCACGTCGTTACGCACCGAGTCGACGGTCAGGATCGCGCGGCCCCTGAACCGGCCCTCGGCCACCTGAAACTGCGGCAGCCGGCCCTGCATGAGGTGGCGCGGGGAGGTGTACGACACGGTAATGCGCCGGAAGGTGGCCGCCGGCGGAATGTTCTCGAAGACCGCGTCGACCACGCCGTTGAGCACCCGCCCCCACGGCCGCGCCCGCCGGGTAGCGGCGAGCGAATCGGCGGCGGCGGCGCGGGCCTGGGCGGCGGTCTTGCGGGGACTCTTGAGCAGAAACCGGAAGTTGTCGGTCACCGAGTCGCGCTTGATGGCCGTCAGGCGCACATCGTCGAGCTGAATATCGGAGAACACCGGCCGCAGCTTGAGGGCCGACTTCAAGCTCACCGTGGCCGTCACGCGGCCCACGCGCAGGAGCGTATCGGCGCCCGCCACGCGCGGCACCATGCGGATGCCGTCGACCGTCACGGTCGTCAGGTCCGTAAACCGCGCCGGCCCGATGAGCAGACGCACCGGGTAGCGCGCCTCCACCCGGGCCGTGACCTTCGCGACGGCAGTGCGCAAAATCGCCGCGCGGTAGCGCAGGCCGAGAAAAACAGCCGCGCTCACTGCCACAACCAGCAGCCCCAGCAAGGTCCAGAGGGCAATACGCACCCGGCGCGAACGAAAAAAACGACGAATCACTACTAGTAAAAACGAGTTACGGAGGCGCTATACGGAAGTCGGGCACAAAACAACGGCCCGGCGGGCGGTTAAGCGGCGGAGTGGTAAGTGATCAGGTACGAATGCCGTAGGGTAACGGCCTCGCTATGCTCATCGCTTTAACGCACTGCGGCGCTGCTATCTTTCGGGTAATAATTCGCGCCATTTCCCCTTGCCATGTCTTTTCTCCCTTCCCCGCCCTCGCTGATTACGGGGTTGCTCGTCGCCACTTCGCTGCTGGCTGGTGGGTGCAGGAAAGAAGCTGCCGACCCGCTACCGAAAGCCACGCAAACGGGGGCCAATACCTTCGGTTGCCGGTTGAATGGCGAGCCGTGGCTGCCGAATGGGTATCACAGGATGAGTGGGGAAGTGGTGAAAGTTTCAGCCAGCTACGAGACCACAGGAGCATGCGCCGGCTGTTTTTGTGTAGGAGCTTTTCGACGGGAGCGGGTGTATGATGATATCGAATTGGTCGTCAACAAGCTTGATCATGTGGGCACCTACCCCTTGAACACCACCAACCACTGGTCTCAACCCTGGATCGCCGGTGGCCGATACCGGCCCCTCCAACCATCCAGCACTGACTACCTCACCGATTCGCTGCGCACCGGCACGCTGACGATTACTCGCCTCGACACGGTTGCGCGCATCATTTCGGGTACTTTCACTTTTTCGGCTCACCAGACGGGTGGTACCCAAGTGGCGAGTGTTACGGATGGGCGATTCGACGTTAGCTATTCGGAGTAATCCCGAAATTTTCGGTCGGGCTTAAACCCGATCAGAAGGTGCTGTGACTGCGAGTGGCCCCTTCTAACGTCAGCTACCCTGCCGCATACGCCGCATTGCTTCGCTGCGCGCAATGACCCAGCAAGTGGATGACGAAACCAGCCTATCTACGCCCCACCGGGCACATCCTTGGATAAAATTACCTAACCAGGATTCACGCAGCCAGTCGAAACCGTCGTAAAGGGCAGTTTCGGCGGTCCTGAAGGGACTACCATTAAGCAGAAAATCGCGTTTTCAGCTGCTTTCTGGTCACGGAGGGCCTACCTGTTTCGACCCGTACGGTCGTCCTCATTGCAAAAGCCACTAACCCCTGTTGACTCCGGTCGCCCAATAAGCGCAACGGCCCCGGATCACGTGATCCGGGGCCGTTGCGCTTGCGGCGTTACGCATTTCGGGGTCGTAGCGCGGGGCTACTTCACCACCACGCGGCGGCTCAGCTCGCCGGCCCGCACCACGTACAGGCCCGCGGGCACGCCGCGCAGGTCGAGCACGGTCAGCTCGGCGGCGGTGGCGGGCAGGGCGCGCGAGCCACCGGCCCGGGGCAACTCCCTGCGGTGTCATTTTGGCAATACGTCTACCTATTCATAATCATACTTTTAATTCGCCTGCCCTATTGTAGCTAAACCTGGCTAAATTGCTGGTGAACAGCCATTTTTTCGGCGTGAGCGGCCCGCAAGGCGGTACCTTTGGGCTGCGCTCATCCGCCCGATGGTCGGGAACAGCGTTAACCAATTTTTCTATGTTTCACTTGATTACCCCCCCACCCTGGCGGCCCGCCCTGTGGCTGCTGGCCGCCGCGCTGGCCACCACCGGCTGCAAAAAGAAAGACCCCGAACCCGAGCTGCCGCCCGCCACCCAAACCGGCGCCAATACCTTCGGCTGCCGCCTCAACGGCGAGCTGTGGCTGCCGGGGGGATACCGGAACGGTGCAGGACGAGAGCTGAAGTTCACTCTTTACTTCCCTTACAAGGGCCAGTTTAAAGGGGAATTCGCTTTAAACGCTTCTCGGCAGAACGACCGGGTCGATGATGAAGTCCAACTGGCGTTAAACGCGGTAGATCACGTCGGCTCTTACGCGCTGGACACTGATGCTGCGCCCTATCCGTGGGCGTTACCGTGGCTCGACCAAGGCATGTACAACAGCAGCAAACCGACCAAGGGCAGCTACATTACGAGCACTGCGCACACCGGCACGCTCACGGTTACCCGCCTCGATACGGTCGCGCACGTCATTGCCGGCACCTTCAGCTTTACGGCCAAAGAAATCGGCGGCACCAAGACGTTCAGCGTCACGGACGGCCGCTTCGACATCAACTACCTCGACAACTAACCCGGCGCCTACTTACCCCGATCGCCCAATAAGCGCAACGGCCCCGGATCACGTGATCCGGGGCCGTTGTGCTTGCGGCGTTACGCATTTCGGGGGTCGTAGCGCGGAGCTACTTCACCACCACGCGGCGGCTCAGGCCACCGGCGCGCACCACGTAGAGGCCCGCGGGCACGCCGCGCAGGTCGAGGGTGGTCAGCTCGTCGGAGGTGGCTGGCAGGGCGCGCACCGTCCGGCCCAGGCCGTCGAGTAGCGCCACCTCGTAGGGGGCGGTGCCGGTGAGGCCGGGGTTGGCGGCGTGGCGCACCACGGTCAACTCTTCCGTGGCCGGGTTAGGATAGACGTTGAGGCTCAGGCCGGCCGTGGCGATTTCCTGCGGGGTGGCCGTGGGGCCGGCGTTGGCAGTGAACGGAATCGCCACCGCGCCGGTGCTCAGCCCCACGTTCAGGATGCCGCTGATGGGGCCCGCGACGCCGTTGGGCTGGAGGGTGAGACTGACGACGAAGCTCTCGCCGGGCGCCACGGTGCTGGTAGCCGGCCCCTGCGCGATCGCGTTGGCGGCCGTGCCGGTCGTGATCGTCGGCACCAGGCTGCTGACCGTGAGTGGCTGCGTGCCGTTGTTGACAAGTACGTACGAGTAAACCGCCGCGCTGCTGATAGTCCCAAAATCGATGCTTGGCCCCGAGCGATACACCGACACCGAATCGCGCCCGACCGACGGATTCCCGATGAAATCGGTGATGCGGTCCATGAGCTGCGGGTAGTCGCTGAACGGGTTGCGGTTGCCCTGGGCCGCTTGCACGGCCGTGTTGCGGGTGCGATCGGCGGCCGTGACCGGGAACTGGCGGCTCCACTGGCGCAGAATGCTCTGCTGGGAGCCGAAGAAGAACGCGTAGTTCTGGTAGCGCGTCACGAAGTAGATCATCGCCCGGGCCGTGCGGCCTTTTTGCGCATCGCGCGGCTCGTACTTGTTGTTGGCCCCCAAGTGCGAAGGCGTATTGATGTTATCGTTGCGGTAAGGCGTCGTGGCTACGCCGAAGGGGTAGCTCGACCGCGAGTTGTTCGCGTCGTTATCCGTGGGGAACAAGTGGTGGATATCGCTCACCATCGGATTGGCCGAGTTGAACATGCTCTGCGGCCACGTATGCTCCGTATTAAAATTCTGCCCCTGCGCGCCCTGCCGGCTGGAGAAGCCCGTCGCGAGCCGCCCCGTGTACACGCACTCTACGGTGTTGACGCTCGCGCCCTGGCCATTGACGCGCTTGTTGTCAATCACCATAAACATCCGGTCGCGGCCCGTGTCGTAACCCAGCGCGTTGTGGCCATTGGTCGTGATGGTCTTGAGCGACGCGAGCAGCGCCTGCTCTTTCAGGTTCTGGGTCGCGTTGTAGTAGGGCAGCGAATACTGGCCCTGCCCCACCAGATCGACGCTCACCGCGCCGAGATGGTCGGTGGTGAGCACCAGCTCCGAGTTGTGCTGAATGTTGTGGAGCGGCGCGAACGTGACCGTCAGGGTCTGCGCGGCGCCCGCCGCCACCGTAAACGCACTCGGACTGACGCTGAACGCCGGCTGCCCGTAGGTACCGAACAGCTGCGCCGCCACCGCGATGGGGGCCGCCGTGGGGTTGGTCACGGTCAGGGTGCGGGTCTGGGGGGCTATTTCAGTAGCCGTACCGAAGTCGAGCTGCGGGGTGCCGACGGTAATGGTTTGCGCGCGGGCGGCCGACCATACGGCCAGGCCCGCCACGAGGGTAGCGGAAAAACGCTTCATCAAAAACGAGTGGTGGAGGTGCAAAAATACGCGGCCAGCCGGCGCCAAGCGCGCGCTAACGCTCGCAGCGGGGGCAATTGGTTCCGCCCGCGCCAGCGCGCTTCTACCTTTGCCACGTGCTGACGCCCCTCCCCCCCACGCCGCTCACCGCGCTCTCCCCGCTCGACGGCCGCTACCACGCGGCTACGGCGCCTCTGACGCCCTATTTTTCCGAGTTCGGGTTGCTCCACTACCGGGTGCGGATCGAGATTGAGTACTTCATCGCGCTCTGCGGCCTCGGGCTCCCGCAGCTCGCGAGCGTGAACGAATCAGACTACCCGACCCTGCGCCGCCTGTGGCAGGGGTTCTCGCTGGCCGATGCCGAACGCATCAAGCAGCTCGAGCAGATCACAAATCACGATGTGAAGGCCGTCGAGTATTGGCTCAAGGAGCGATTCCAGCACCGCGGGCTCGGGCCAGTGAGTGAGTTCATTCACTTCGGGCTCACGTCGCAGGACGTCAACAACACCGCGCAGCCCCTGGCCCTGCGCGAAGCGCTGCACGCGGTGCTGCTGCCCGCCTATGAAGCCGTTCTGGATGACCTCCAGCACCATGCCGAGACGTGGATCAACGTGCCGATGCTGGCCCGCACCCACGGCCAGCCCGCTTCCCCCACCCTGCTGGGCCGCGAGCTGCTCGTCTTCGTGGAGCGCCTCGTGGGGCAGCTCGACGCGGCGCGGACGGTCCCGCACTCGGCCAAGTTCAGCGGCGCTACCGGCGGCTTCAACGCCCACCACGCCGCCTATCCGACGATCGACTGGCCCGAGTTTGCCGATGAGTTCGTGGCGAGCCTCGACCTTACCCGAGTCTACTATACGACCCAGATCGAGCCCTACGACAACCTGGCGGCGCTCTGCGACGCCCTCAAGCGGCTCAACACCATTCTCATCGACTTGTGCCGCGACGTGTGGCAGTACGTTGCGCTCGGCTACTTCGGTCAGCGGCTCAAAGAGGGCGAGATCGGCTCGTCGGCGATGCCGCACAAAGTCAACCCGATTGACTTCGAGAACGCGGAAGGCAATCTGGGTTTTGCCAACGCGATCCTGACGCACCTGGCCGCCAAGCTGCCCATCTCGCGCCTCCAGCGCGACCTCACCGACTCCACCGTCCTGCGCAACCTGGGCGTCCCGCTGGGCCACACGCTGCTCGCGCTCGTCAACCTGCGGCGCGGCCTCGGCAAGCTCACGCTCAACGAAACAGCCATCAACCGCGATCTGGCCGAAAACTGGGCCGTCGTCGCCGAAGGTCTCCAAACCATCCTGCGCCGCGAAAGCTACCCGCAGCCCTACGAAGCCCTCAAAGCCCTGACCCGCACGGGCGAAGCCATTTCGGAAGCCACGATTCAGGAATTTATCGACGGCCTCGACATCACACAAGATCTCAAAATCGAGCTCCGCGCGCTGACTCCATTTACCTACACCGGAATGATCCGCTGAATGACGAATGACGAATGACGAATTACTAATTACAGATTAGCGATTCCAAATTCGTAATTCGTAATTCGTAATTCGTAATTAATTTGAAGCTTCACCCCGACTGCCGGCACTTTCGCGGCGACTTGCCCTGCGCGCCGCACAAAGCCCACGGCTACCACTGCGACGGTTGTCCCGCCTACGCGCCCACCACCACGCGCCTGCTGATCATTAAGCTCGGGGCCATCGGCGACGTTATCCGCACCACGCCGCTACTGCGCCGTCTGCGGCAGGAATATCCGCAGGGCCACATTACGTGGCTCACGCTCACGCCCGCCATTCTGCCCCAAGCGGAGATTGACTTGATTTTGGGCTGGTCGCCGGCAAGCGTGTTGTTCGTGCAGCAGGCGGGCTTCGACGTCGTCTTCAACCTCGACAAAGACCGCGAGGCCTGCGCGCTCCTGCAGTCGCTGCCGGCTCCCCACAAGTTCGGCTACACGCTGTTCCAGGGCAAGCCGTGGCCCGTCAACGCGCTCGCCGAGCACAAGTACCACACGGGGTTATTCGACGACGTTTCGAAGGCGAATACCAAGCCTTACGTCCAGGAGATATTCGAGCTGTGCGGCTACGAGTTTCAGCACGAAGAATACGTCTTCGATACTCACGAGGACAAAGGCTATTCCTGGCCGCAATTACGGGGGATCAATCAGCCCCTCATCGGCCTCAATACCGGCTGCGGCGACCGCTGGACCACGCGCTTGTGGTCGGATGAGAAATGGCTCGCGTTAATCCGCGGCCTGCAAGCCGACGGTTACGCCCCGGTGCTGCTGGGCGGCGAGGCCGAACACGCCCGCAATCAGTTCTTGCTCGCGCAAACCGGCGCCATTTACTGCGGCACGTTTCCGCTCCCGCAATTCATCAACCTCTTGTTTCAGATGGACGTCGTCGTCACGCAGGTGACGATGGCGATGCACATCGGCATCGCGCTCCGCAAGCCGCTGGTATTACTCAACAATATCTTCAATCCGTACGAGTTCGACCTCTACGGCCGCGGCCAGATTGTGCAGCCCGACCGGGCGTGCGTATGCTACTTCCGCGGTAGCTGCCGGCTCGGCACCAGTTGTATGGAAGACCTGCCGGCCGCTAAGGTGCTGGCCGCGGTGCGGGAGACGGCAAAAAATTTAACTCCCAAATCCCTCCCTTAAACGCACGAAAACGGCCACGGCAGGCCGGGAATTTAACCTTGCGGCTCCGACAGGTTTATCTCCGTCGAGGGCGAGGGGGCGAGGATGAGGCCTTATGCCCGGTGCGAGGTGCGGTTACGGCTCAGCTTCTCCTGAAACTCCTGAGGCGTGAACGTGCTCACGATCTCGCCGATGATATCGAGCGGCAGGTCGTCGTGGTGGTTGAAGTTGAGGCAGCTTTTGCCCACCTTCAGTTTCTTATCCACGCCATCAAGCTTTTGCTTTAAGCTCGGCTCGACGTACACGGGCAGCAGGTAGAGGCTGACGTAGTTTTTCTGATTCGCGAGGGCTACGTACCCCTCGGCCCCGGTGGCGAACTGCAGAAACTTCGGACCAATCTGCTCGACGTAGCCGGGCGGCATGTGGTCGCGCACTACCTGCCACACCCGCGCGACGGATTCGCGGCGCTCATCGGGCAAAGTAGCCAAATACTGGTCGTAGGTAATGTTTTCGGAGGAGTCCATGGGTTGGGCAGAAGAGGCAAATAAAGGTAATAGGAACAGAGCCGTACGCCAGCACGCGCGCCGCAACGGGCCGCTAAAAACATGGCCGGCCTTTTAAACCGGTAACCCGGCGTTTTGTCTACGCCAGGTAGGAAAGCAACCGGATGATCTTTCGAAAGCAGGTCGCTGGTTGCGCATCTTTTCGCTTTTATCTTTTCTAACCATCATGATTCGCCCCCACCTCCTGCTCAGTTTCAGCCTATTGCTGACGGCTGCTTTGCCCACCTTCGCACAGGCACCTACCAGCGCCCCGAAGGTACGCACGGAGCATCCCTCCCAAACCCCCACCGAAAAAGCGGCCGCGCTAACGCGCCGAATGAACCAGCAACTGACGCTGACCCCGGAGCAATACCCACGGATTAGCGCCCTCAACGCGCAATTAACGGCTGATTTAAGCGCCCTGCGCGGCGCGAAGGCCACTGATCAGCAAGTAGCCATAGCGACCAAGAAGGAGCATCGAGCCAAAGCCCAGCAGGTCCGGGCCGCCTACGAAACCAACTTGCAGGCCGTCCTCACCCCCGAGCAGTACCAGACCTACGAGCGGGAGCGCACCGAGCGCGAGCAGAAGCATCGCGCCCGCCAGGCCGGTCGGCGGGCCACTCGCGGACCTGGGTCCAAAGGCGGCCAAGAAGTACTCCGCAATGAGCCAACGTTGACGCCCGTTCCGGCTGAGCAATAGGCAGCAACTGGCCATTACCAGTAGTAAAAAAAGGGCCCCGGAAGCACTGCTTCCGGGGCCCTTTTTAGTAGTGTTAACTTCCGGCTAGCGCCGGATGATTAACGCGCAACGGCTACGCGGGTGGTGCGGGTTACTTTACCACCGGTGAACACGAGATGGTAGAGACCAGCAGGCTGCGCGCTCAGATCAAGCGAGGCGGCAGTGCCCACGGACTGACGTAGCGCGACACGGCCGGCCTGATCATAGACCGTAACGGTTTCGCGCGGGTCAGTACCAGCCAGGCGCAGCACGCCCGTGGTCGGATTTGGGTACGCTGCGGATACTTCACGAACAATGCTGCGCGGAGTAGCGAGGGGCACCAGCGGCCCGAGGGCGGCACCGGTGTACTCGTACACGCCACCAACGCCACTAGCCCCCGTGAAGCCGCCGGCCCAGCCGTGCTGACCATCCCAGAAGACGACGTTGGTGTACTGCACCGTCGAGTCAAGCGCGATCCAGTTTAAACCACCGTCCGTGCTGTACGACGAGCCTAGACCCGCGGCGGGGCTCACGTTGACGCCCACAAACGTGCTAGGGGTACCGGGAACGCTTTCGACCGAGTTGCTGAAAACCGGGCCAACCGGCGTAAGGGCCGTCCAGGTAGCGCCACCGTCGGTGGAGCGCTTGATGTCGCCGTTCGACGCCACGGCCAGACCGATCATCGACTCCGAGAACGAAATGTTGTTAATCGCCTGCGCCTGAGGTGTATCGCGGAAACCCGTGTCGCCGACCGTCCAGTTCAGGCCACGATCCATGGAGTGATAAACCCGGCCTTTGAGGGTAGAAAACCAAATATGATCACCAACGGCGTAATACTGATTGGTGAGGCCGTAATCGCCGGCTACCGCGTTTGGCATGTTGGCACCGGGCACCCGCGTCCAGGTTGCGCCGGCATCCGTGGTGCGGAACACTTCGTAGTCGCCCTGGGTAGGGTCGCCCATCATGACCCCGGTGTTAGCATCGAAGAAATGGACGACGTTCAGGTAAGCGAACGTGGGCACGGGAACCTCCGTGAAGTTATTACCTCCGTCTACCGTCTTGAAGAGCAGGCCGCCACCGGCCATCGCGTCGAAGCCGCCGATGTAGGCCGTCATGCCATCGATGGCCGAGACGTTCGAGAGCCGCTTGTCCGCCGAGTTGGCCGTGGCGACCATTCCGGTGAACCAGGTAGCGCCAGCATCGGTGGTGACGAAGAAATCCTGAATCGTGGCGCCGCCGCCGGACCCGTCGTACTGGATACCCCAGACCACGTTAGGAGCCGGCATATCCATATCCGTTACGCCGGCTGAGGTAGCTGCTGAGCCCAGGTCGCGGGCCGTCCAGGCAGCGGTTTGAGCGAAGGCAGCCGGGCCGCCAAGGACGGCAATCAGCGCCGCCGAAAAGAGTACACGCTTGTTCATTGTGAAACAAAAAATGAGAAACTGGTAAACGAAATCGTCAAAAATCACAGCCGCAGACCCTGCTCGGGCCCGCCGTCTATCATCACTTGGCTCTCAAAGGTAGCCAACGCGTGCAACTATACCCGCTTTTCGCCTCTTGGTTACCTAAAAATGCCCACTGCCCGGGGCCGTACTTTTGTAAAGCGCCCGCGCCCGGGGCCTGGCCCCGGGCGCGGGCGCCGCTACCTGGCCCTCAGCCGACATGTTTCATCCAGTAGCTCTCATCCAGCCTCCAGCTCCTCCCGGAATGTCCTTTCAGATCGAACGATTCTACGATAAAGGCCTCGCCCACGCGTCGTACGCCGTGGTAAGCGGCGGGGAGGCGGTTCTTGTCGACCCCGCCCGCGACCCGCAACCGTACCTCGATTTCCTCGCCGCTCACGCCGCGCTCCTGGTAGCAGTGGTGGAAACGCATCCCCACGCCGATTTCGTCAGTGCCCACGCGGAGCTCGCCCTCACGACGGGCGCCCCCGTGTACGTGAGCCCGCGTGTGGGAGCTACTTATCCGCATCAGCCATTCGCGGAGGCGGGAGCGGTAATCCGGGTGGGCACTATCACGCTGCGCGCGCTCGATACGCCCGGCCACTCACCCGACTCGATCTGCGTCGTGCTCGACGATGCCACCGGGGTACCCCAAGCGGTTTTCACCGGTGATACGCTCTTCGTGGGCGCTACCGGCCGGCCCGATCTGCGGGAAGATCTACCGGCGACCGATGCGGCTTCCGGCCGCCCGGCGCGGGACGTCCTCGCGGAGCAGTTGTTTGCCTCCCTCCACCGCAAGCTGCTACCCCTGCCAGCCGCCACGCGCGTACTGCCAGCGCACGGCCCCGGTTCGCTGTGCGGCAAGGCCGTGAGCGATGAGCTGGAAAGCACCATCGGGACCGAGGCGGCCACCAACGCGGCGCTGCAAACCCGCGAGCGCGCCACCTTCGTCCGCGAGCTGCTGGCCGATCAGCCCTTTGTGCCCAAATACTTCAGCGCGTCCGTGCAGCTCAACAAAGCCGGAGCCCCGCCGTTGGCCGCCGCGCTGGCCGCCGTGCCGCGGCTGGCCCCGAGCGCCGGGCTGACGGCCGGGGTGCTCGTGGTCGATACACGGCCCGCGACCGACTTCCGGGCAGGCCACCTGCCCGGCGCGCTTAACCTGCCCGATGGCGGCAAGTTCGAAACGTGGCTCGGCTCGGTGGTGGGGCCCGCAGAACCCTTCTACCTGATCGCCGCTGATGAGCAGGCGGCGGATATCGTGCTGCGCAAAGCTGCCAAAATCGGCTACGAAGCACACGTGCACGGCCTGCTGACCACCCCGCCCGCCGAGCGCCTGACTACCACCGGCACCCTCGCCGAGGCGGCGGCGGTGCGCTTCGACGCTTCGGGGTACACCGTGGTCGACGTTCGCAACGCGAGCGAGTTCGCCCAGAAGCTTTTCCCCGACACCATCGAGATTCCGCTGCACCAGCTCCGCGAGCGACTGGCGGAGGTTCCGACTGGTAAGCCCCTGCTGGTGCACTGCGCGGGCGGCTACCGCTCGGCCGTGGGAGCGTCGATTCTGCAAGCCGCTTTCCCCGGCACGCGGGTAGAGGACCTGAGCGAGGCGGTGACGACGTTCCCGGTCCTCGAAAAAGTAAGCTAGCGATGCGCGTTCTGCACACGGCGGATTGGCACTTGGGGCAGCGGTTTCAAGGCGAAGAGCGCACCGACGAGCACCGACATTTCCTGTTCGAGCAGCTGCTGCCGCTGATTCAGGCCGAAGCCGTGGATGCGCTGGTGGTAGCCGGCGACGTGTTCGACACCGGCTCGCCGTCGAACGCGGCGCTCGACCTGTACTACTCGTTTTTAGCGACGCTGCGCGACTCTCCCTGCCGCCATGTGGTGGTAGTAGGCGGCAATCACGACTCGCCGGCCACCTTGCAGGCGCCTCAGCAGGCGCTGCGGCACCTCGGCGTGACGGTGGTGGCCGACCTCCCCGCCGACCCCGCCGACCAGATCATCCTGCTGACCGACCCGTCCGGCCAGCCCGCCTTGGCAGTGGTGGCCGTGCCCTACCTGCGCGAGCGCCATTTGGGGTTAACCACGATGGGCCGAACCGCCGCCGACATCGCCGCGCAGGTGCGCGCCGGCATTGCGCGGCACTACGCCGCCGTGGCCGCCCTGGCCGAGCCGCACCGCGTTGCGGGCTTGCCGGTGCTCGCCACGGGCCACCTGTTCGCGGCGGGGCTGACCTGCACCGAGGGAATGCGCGACATTCAGGTCGGCAATCTGGGGCAGATCACGGCCGACTGCTTTCCCGATACTTTCGATTACGTGGCGCTGGGCCACATCCACAAGCCGCAGATAGTAGGCGGGCAGGCGCGTATCCGCTACGCCGGCTCGCCGGTGGCGCTCGCCTTCGATGAGGTCGATTTGCCGCGCCGGGTGGTGTTGTTGACATTCGGCGAGGTACCTGGCGCCCCTTCGATAGAGGAAAAACTACTGACGCCGCTCCGGCGTCTGCTGCGATTTTCGGGTACGCCCAGCGCCATCGCCGACCACTTGCGCGGGTTCGCGGCGGTACCCGGCGAGCTGCCGGCGTGGTTCGGGGTGGACGTGACCGACTGGGACGGCATGACGGCGCTAACCGGCACAGCGCTCATCCGCGAAGCCGAGCTGGCCCGCGCCGCCGAGCTGCGCGTCCTGAAGCTTGCGCCCCCCGCCACGGCCCGCGCCGCTTCCCTCACCGAAGCCGCGGCCCAGGGCCGCCACCTGCGCGAGCTGACCGAAGCGGAGGTGTTCGACGAATTGCTCAAGCAAAAACGCCTGACCGACGAGGCGAGCGCCGGCCTGCGTCAGACCTTCCGCGAGCTGCTGACGTGGCACGGCGAGCGGGGATGAATGAAGCCGTCACCCAGGGTAGATTGCTGCGCAATCTACCCTGGGCTGGCCTACAGAACCCCGGTGGGGTTTGGATACCGTGTTTTTCTGGCTACCAACGACTGACTACCTCCTTCCAATGCGCATTCTTTCCCTCAAGTGCACCAACCTGAACTCGTTGCGCGGCGAGCAGCCGGAGATTCGCTTCGACCGCGGGCCGCTGGCCGAGGCGGGGCTGTTCGCGATTACGGGGCCGACCGGGACGGGTAAGACGACGCTCCTCGACGGCATCACGCTGGCGCTCTATGGCAAGGTGTATCGGTTTGAGGACGATGGCAGCACCCTGAGCGCCGACGAAGTGCTCACGCAGCTGATGACGCTGGGCACCGGCCGGTGCGAAGTAGAAGTGACGTTTCGGGTCGAGGGCCACGACTACCACTCGAAGTGGGCCTGCAACCGTGCCCGCGACAAAGCCGACGGCAAAATACAAGCCGCCGGGATGTGGCTTTCGCGCCTGACGGCCGACGGCGTGGTGGAGTCGCCGTACAAAACCCGCACGGAGGTGCCGAAAGAGGTGGAGCACCTTACACACCTTGATTTCGGCCAGTTCGTGCGGTCGGTGCTGCTGCCGCAGGGGGCGTTCGCGCAGTTTCTACGGGCCAAGAAGGGCGGGCGCGCCGAGCTGCTACAAAAGCTCACCAACACCGAGAGCTTCGCGCGGCTGGGGTTAGCAGCGCACCAGCGGTGCCAGCTGGCTGAAGCTGCTTTCACTTCCGCAGCAGATCGATCGCTTCAATTCGCAGGGCGGATGCTGACAGAAGACGAGCAGACCCGGCTGGCCGCCGAAGAAGCGGAAGCAACTGCCCAGCTCGCCGATCTCACCCGGCAGATCGGCGTCGCCCAGGCCGGCGTCGCGTGGTTCGCGGCCGACCGCAAGTGGCACCACGCCATCGAAATCGCCGAGCAGGAATGCACCGAGAGCGCCGCCGCCGCGGCCGCCACCGAGACCACTACCCTGCGCGTCGCGCTAGCCCGCCACCAGCAAGCCGAACCCTGCCGCGAGGCGTGGGACGCGTGGCGCCGCGCCGCCGAAACCGCCGATAAGCTGACCGGCCATCACGGCGCGCTGCTGACCCAAATTGCTCCGCTGGCCGCTGCCGTGCAGGCCGCCGAGCCGGCCGTGACCGCCGCCGAAGCTAGCTGGCAAGTCGCCCGCCAGCAGCACCTCGACCAGACGCCTATCCTGCGCCGTGCCGAAGCCTTCGACGGTCAGCACACCACGGCCCGCGAGCTGATCGGCGAGCAGGAAATCCGCGTGGGCGCGACCGAAACGGCACAAACCAACCAGCAGACGCTGCTGGCGGAGGAGCAAGCCCGTCTCGACGCCGCCCGCGCCGACTACCGCCGCGCGAAAGCCTGGCTCGCCGGCCACGCCACCGATGCCACCCTCACCCCCGATGCGCTAGGCGCGCCGCGCGCCGCCTGGCAGCGGGCCGAGCTGGCCGCTCAGCAGCTCACCAACCTCGCCCAGCTCGATGAGGCCGACGCCACCACGGGCGCCCGGCTCGCCACCGACCTCGGCCTCAACGCTGCCCACCAGACGCGCGCCCGCGCCCAGCAAACCGCCGCCGAAGCCGCCGAAGCCACCTGCCTGGCTGAGGCGGGGCAGTTGCTGGCGCACCTCAGCGGCCACGGCTCGTGGCTGAAAGCCGAGCACACGGCCGCCGCCGCCCTCCTCGTCCAGCTCACGCGCCACCACCGCCGGCTCGAAGCCCTGCACGTACTGCCCGCTTACCGCCACACGCTGGTCGCCGGCGAGCCGTGCGCGCTCTGCGGCAGCCCCGACCACTATCCGGCCGCCGTACTGACCACCTCCGACGCCGAGCTGGCCGCTTCCGCGAAGGCCCTTGCCGACCACGACGCCGCCACGGAGAAACTGAAAAACCGCACCGACGCCGTGCGCGACGCTTTCGTGCTGGCACGGTCGGGGTGGCCCGCCGACCGGCCCGCGCCGCCGGCCGACGCGCCCGCCAGCTACTTCCCTACGGCCGACGAACAGGCCCTGCCACGCCGCATCAGCGAGTTTCAACGGCAGCTACGGGCCGCCACGGAGGCCCGGCAGACCGCCGTCGCCAAGCTCGCCGGGCTGGCCATCGAGGCGCAAGGCAGCGCGGCGCAGCAGCAGGCGCTGACTGAGCGCGCCGCGCACCGGCAAATCGAGCGGCAAGCGCCGACGGCAGAAATGGCGCGTGAGACGGCGACCGTCGAGGCGTTTTTTGCGCAGGTCGGGCAGGCGTTCGTGGCCGCGACCGTCGGCGCCGACCTCGAAACGCTGCGCCAGCGCGGCGAGGCGTATCAAAACCAGCTCCGCGCCCAGCAAACCGCCCAGGACGCCGGCAAGCTCGCCGCCGAGCGCGTGGGCACCCTGCAAACCGCCCTCGCCAGCGCCGAAAAAACAACGCGGGATGAACGAGCCCAGCTCGAAAAGCGCACCGCCGCCGCCGCTGAGCTGCGCCGGCAGCGCCTGGCGCTCTGCCCCGCCGACGTGCAGCCCGCCGCCGAGCTCGCCCGTCTAGCCGCCGCCGAGCAGGGCGCCGCCGAGGCGTTGGAAGCCGCCCGCGCCGCGCACGCCCGCGCCACCAAGGCGCACAACGACCACCAGCTCGCCGTGGCGCTGGCCGCCAAAACGCTCGCCGACGCCGCCCGCGCCTGCGCCGACTGCGAAGGCCACTGGCACGGCCAGCGCGCCGCCCACCAGCTCCCGCCCGACACCGACCTCGCCCACTGGCTCATCCGCGACGCGGCCCGCCTCGACGCCCAGCGTGAAGACCTACGCGCCCTCGACGACCGCTGCGCCGCCGCCCAAAAAGCCCGCGCCCTAGCCCAGGACGAGCATCGCATCCACCGCACTACGGTGCCGCCGTTCGCCGATGAAGCCGCCGCCCAGGCCGCCGCCACCGAGTTGAGCGCCGCTCACGAGGCGCTGCTGCTCAGCACCGGCGCCCGGCGCGAGCGCCTGACGCAGCACGACGAAGCCGCCCGCCTTTCGCACGAAAACGTGGCCGCCCTGGGCTTGCAGCAAGCGGAAACGGCCCGCTGGCAGGAGCTAAAGAAATTGATCGGCGGCGCCGACCTCAAAAACACCCGCTTCAGTCAGTTCGCCCAGAGCCTCACGCTCGCGCACCTGGTGCGCGAAGCCAACCGCCACCTGGCGCCCCTGAGCCGCGGCCGCTACGAGCTGGTGCCCAAAACCGACGACGACGAGCTCGGCCTCTGGATTCTCGACGCCGACCACGCCGGCACCGCCCGCGCCGTGGAGTCGCTGTCGGGCGGCGAAACCTTCCTCGTGAGCCTCGCCCTCGCGCTGGGGCTGTCGGACCTGGCCGGCTACCGCGTCCAGATCGAGTCGCTCTTCATCGACGAAGGCTTCGGCACCCTCGACCCCGAAACCCTCGACACGGCCATCTCCGCCCTCGAAGTGGTGCAGCAGAGCGGCCGGATGGTCGGCGTCATCTCGCACGTAGCGGCCCTGAAGGAGCGCATCAAAACCCAGATCCAGCTACGCAGAGTGGCCGGCGGCAGTCGGCTGGCGATTGTAGTGGAGCAGTAACCCATCGGCCTCATCTCCCCCATCGAAGCTCTCAAAGACCGCATCCCCGCGCAGGTCGTGGTCGAGAAAGGCGCCAGCGGTTTCAGCACCCTGCGCGTGCTGCCGGAGGTGCGGGAGGTGACGCGGGAAGCGGCAGAAGCGGTAGCGGAGGCCGGATAGACTTAGCAAGCCCCATCAACTCTAACAGCGTGTTAGGAGCTTCTTGTAGAGAACGTAATGTCACAAACACAGGTTGCTTTCCTCAATAAAGGCAGTGTCCCATCGCGAGTCGTTTGGGAGTCAACTGTGAAATCGTTCGGCTTTGACTTTACCATTGATGAGGAATATCAGCCCTTCAGCGATTCAGGTTTTCTACCGTGTAGGCTAAACGGGCAGTTGACCGGGTTTGAACTCTACTTCGATACTGCTGACAGTATACTGGGCGAGTTCCCTCATTTGAAAGAACTCATTGGCCAACGTGACTGCGTATTACTCTTCAATTGGAGCAGCAAATGGCTTGAATGCGCTAGCGTTCATTTAGCTTGTGCAGCCTTGCTGAAGGAGTGCGATGCTGTTATCCATTATCAAGACGATGATATCCTTTTCGCCTCAGTAGATGACTTGCTGGAGGAGGCACAGGAAGCTATCAAATACGCAACGAGCGAATCCCCTCAGGAACAACTAGACTCACCACGCTTAAAGAAGCCGTGGTGGAAGCTTTGGTAGCTCATAAACATCCTTTTGTCATCATAAGTTAGGGGCGTACTTCCGCCACCCGTTTTATCCGGCCAGCCCGTC
>JBKJUQ010000126.1:0-15638 GCA_046590685.1 Hymenobacteraceae bacterium | reverse complement strand
GCCAGCTTATTTTCCCGCAACGCCGCGTCGAGCGCTTGGCGCGCGCCGTTCACGGTCTTTTGGACGTGGGCCTTGTACTTGGCGCTTTGCAGGCCGTCGGTCGCTTCGGCAGCTTCCATGATTTCCTGCTGGAAGAAGGGCATCACCTGCGCGGCGTTCTGCCGATTGAATGCGATGACGTCGGTGAGGGTACGGACGTCAGCGCCCGCGCTGGCGAGGTAGCGGTTCAAGCCATCCTTGAACTCGTAGAGCAGCACCTGATACTCGGCATCGCCCAGGGAGGCGGTTTTGCCCAGAATGTCGACTTCCACCACCGTGGCCCCTTTCGCTTTGAGCACCGCCACGGCTTTCTGCAGCAGCGCGGCGGTGGCGAGCGGGGCTTTCAGGTGCGATTTCTCGACGCCGATTCGTTGGCCCGCCAGGGCGTCGGCTTTCAAGCCAGCGAGGTAGTCGACGGCGGCGGGTTGGGGGGTGCGGAGGGTGGCGGCATCGGCCGGATCCGGACCGGCGAGCGCGCCGAGCAGGATCGCCGCGTCGCGCACCGATCGAGCCATCGGGCCGGCGGTGTCCTGGGTGGCGGAGATCGGGATGATGCCCGACCGGCTCAGCAGCCCCACGGTCGGCTTCAGCCCGACGATGCCGCTGCACGAGGCGGGCGAGACGATGGAGCCATCAGTTTCGGTACCGATCGCCACCGCGCACAGGTTCGCCGCGACGGCCGCGCCCGACCCCGAACTCGAGCCGCTCGGCGAGCGCGTGAGCGCGTAGGGGTTACGGGTCTGCCCGCCCCGGCTGCTCCAGCCGCTGGCCGAGTGCGTGGAGCGGAAGTTGGCCCACTCGCTGAGGTTGGTTTTGCCGAGCAGCACGGCGCCCGCCGCCCGCAGCTTCGCCACGATAAACGCGTCGTGCCTGGCGCGGTGGTTGGCAAGGGCGCGCGAGCCGGCCGACGTAATCATCCGGTCGCCGGAGTCGATGTTGTCCTTGATGAGCACCGGAATGCCGTGGAGTGGGCCGCGTAGCTTGCCGGCTTTGCGCTCCTGGTCGAGCGCGTCGGCGAGCGTGAGTGCGTCGGGATTCACTTCGATCACGGCCCGCAGCATCGGACCGCGCTCGTTGAGCGCCGCGATGCGGTCGAGGTACTGCTGACACAGGCTACGGGTTGTAGCCTTGCCGCTCGCCAACTGAGCGAGCAGATCAGCGACGGTCGCTTCCTCAAGCGCGAACGGACTAGCTGCGTCTGCTTCAGGGGTGGGGCTTGGCTGCGCGGCATCGCCCGGTGGGGCTTTGTCCGTCGTCGGCTGGCAGCCAATCACAGGGAGAATTGAGGCCGCGAGGGCCGCCTGAGAAGTGCGGTGCAGGAAGAGTCGGCGGTTCATGGGAGCAAGGTAAGCCGACGCAAGGTCGCGCCGCCCGGACACGCGACGCAACCGGCCGCTGGCTGACTGATTCGAGCACAGCGGTAGTCGGGACTGAAAGGCAGCCACCTTCGGGGTTGAAAGGTAGCCGTCTTCGGGGTCGAAAGGTAGCCGTGCAACGGGGACGTTGCTACGTGGCCCCTTCCACCATACGCCCCCTCGCCTACTCTCCCGGCTCCGTCTTGCGCTCGCTGGTGCGCTGAGCGAGCTTTTCGGGTATACCGAATGAGACGAGCAGCCCATCAACCAGTCCCTGTTTCCAGAGAGCAAAAACCGAGAACCGCGGCTCGCGCCGCGACTCGATGCGCGCTACGCGCAACGCCTCGCCGGGCTTATCGGGATTGTTGTCGTGCAGGATGAGCTTGTTGGCTGCCTTCGACTTGATTTTGGTGAATAGCGACTGGTCGAGGTCCGGCGTCAGCAGCCGTACGTGCATCCCGTGGTAGCGGGCGCGCATCGTACCCGTAACGTGGGTGCGGTCGCCGCGCAGGTCCATATCGATTCGCTCCGACTGCCCATTCTTGAACTGCATCAGCGTGGCAGGCTCGCTGACGGGGTTGAGCAGCGCGAACGGCGCCGGCCCGAACGTCCCCGTGAGGCGGTGGCGACCCTGCGGGTCGAGGAAATTAAGCCACCCGGTGGCCTGCACCCGGCAGCGGTCCTGAAGCCACGCCGACGCCCGCACCACCGCCGGGTGCGCGGCACTCATCCGCGCGGGGTCGTTGGAAACGTTGGTGATGGAGCCCGCCAGGCGCGTCACCTGCATTGTGCCGGAGTGGGGGCTGACGGTGCCGATAAACCAAAAATCCAGCAGCCCGCCCGTGACGATGACCCGCCGCACATCGACCCGCAGCGGAATACGCCCGATGGCCTCCGGCGTCACGATCGACGGCTTGGGGTTGATGCGGTAGCGAGCGTCGCCCTCGATGCGGACGCGCGGATTCGTGACTGTCACGGCGCGGACCACCACGTCCTTCCGCCGCGTGAAGGCGCCAAAGTCGGCCCCGGCGAGGTGAATCAGCGGCACCCGTACGGTCATCCGTGTTACCTCGTGGCCCTTGCGCCGGGCCATCTGACCGATGGGCAGCGTGGGTTGCAGGCGCGCGTCGGTTAGGCGCAGCTCCCCGGCGCGGGTCGCCAGCGCCAGGCTACGGTAGCTGACCCGGTAGTAGGGCGGATCGAGGGGAATCATGGCCGGACCGGTGCGCACCGTCCACGCGGCGGCGTACAGCACGCGGCGCGGCGCGACGTATCCGGTGGAATCGACGCGCAGACTATCGGCGCGCAGGTCGAGGTCGCGCACGACGGGCGCGTGCTCGATGCCCCGCAGCCGGACGTAGCCGTTGGTCAGGTGCAGGCTCGCGAGGTCGAGGCGCTCGAATACGGGGAGCAGTAGCTGATGCACCGGCGGCGGCGGCTTGGCGGGCGTGGTCAGGTCAGCGTACACGTCCGTTATCCGGAGCGAATCAGCCCGGAAGCGTCGGCGCAGCAGCGCCGCGACGCGCAGTCCGGTGAGGCGTACCCGCCCGACTCGCAGCGTTAATGAAGAAGGCGCCGGCCGGCCGGCGCGTGCGGGGCGGACCCGCAGGGAATCGAGCGTCAGCCGGCCGGCTTGGGTGTTGAGGTCAAGCGCGCGCACCCAGCCCCGGTGCCGCGCCACCAAGCCTTGGGCCCCGCGCAGCTGCACCGTCCAAGCGCGGGCGTACAACAGGCGCGCAGTGTCGGCCGCACTCGCTGAATCGAGCTGAATCTGCCGCCCCCGGAGGTCGAGACGCTGGCAGGCAGCCAAGGGGCCAGACCGGCCCGCGTACGTGACGCGGGCGTCGCGCACGACCAAGTGCGCGGGCGACAGGTTCGGCACGCGCGCCGGCAGCCGCCGGTGCAGCGGCGACCCTGGCCCCGCCCGGGTAGGCAGCGAGTCGAGTTGCAGCCGCAGGCCGGTCAGCGCGAGGCTGTCGAGGTGTTGGGGCTGCTTGCGCCAGAGCGACCACAGGCCCACGCCCGTTAACCGCAGCCGCGGCAGGTCGAACGCCAGTCGCGGCAGCGAGTCACGGCGGGGTGACATAGCGGCCACCGTGCGCAGGCGCAGGCCCGTCAGCGTAACGGAGCCGTCGGCCAGCCGGGTCTGCAAGTCCCCTACCCGCAACGAGTAACGGCCACCGGACTGCTGGGCGACCTGCTTTTCGAGCTGTCGGCGCAGCCACGGGTCCAGGCCCAGGTACAACACGGCTCCCAGAATCAGGAATCCGGTCAGCACGCCCGCCACCCACCAGGGCCAGCGAGGCCGGCGGGCGGGTAGCGAAGCCGGGGCGGCAGCGACGATAGGGACTGATTCGGACACGTAAAGGGAACGCGCGGGGTGATGAGTCGGGCAGGAAAGCAGGCAATTGACTGGAGCCGGGCGCTACATACTGCGAAATGGCCGGCAGTGTTAAGAAAATGCTTCCCTTTGGCCCACCCGGCCTAAACAACGCGCCTGCAAGGCGGGTATAGGAATCCCATGGCTCACCTCCTGTCTTCCTTCGCCCTGCGGGGCGTCACTTTCCGCAACCGCATCGTGGTTTCGCCCATGTGTCAGTACAGCTCCGTCGATGGCTTCGCGGATGACTGGCACCTGGTGCACCTGGGTTCGCGGGCTGTAGGCGGCGCCGGGCTGGTTTTCACCGAAGCGGCGGCGGTTTCGCCAGAGGGCCGAATTACCCCCGACGATCTTGGCCTCTGGTCCGACGCGCACGTGCCGATGCTGCGGCGCATCACCGATTTTATCCACGCCCAAGGCGCCATAGCGGGCGTACAGCTCGCCCACGCCGGCCGCAAGGCCAGCCACGTCAGTCCGTGGAAAGGGGGTGCGCAGCTTACCCCGCAGGCGGGCGGCTGGCCGACCGTCGCGCCGAGCCCGCTGCCCTTCGCAGCCGGCGAGCTGCCGCCGCTGGCCCTCGACGCGGCGGGCATCCAACAGGTGCGGGCCGACTTCCGCGCTGCCACCCGCCGGGCACTCGCCGCTGGGTTCCGGGTGATCGAGCTGCACGCCGCCCACGGCTATCTGCTGCACGAGTTTCTCTCGCCCCTCAGCAACCAGCGCACCGATGCCTACGGCGGCTCGTTCGAGAACCGGTGCCGCCTGCTGCTGGAAGTGGTGGCCGACGTACGCGCCGAAATCCCGGCTGATTGCCCGCTACTGGTGCGGATATCGGGCACCGACTGGGTACCCGATGGCTGGACCGCGGCCGACTCCGTGGCTCTGATTGAGCGCTTGGGCGCGGCCGGAGTTGATTTGATCGACTGTTCCAGCGGTGGCAACGTGCCGCAGGCGCCGATTCCCGTCGGCCCGGGCTACCAAGTACCGCTGGCCGCCGAAGTACGCCGCCGCACAGGCGTACCGACCGGTGCGGTCGGCTTAATCACGACGGCGGCGCAGGCGGAAGCTATTTTGGCCGCTGGGGAAGCCGATTTGATTTTCCTGGCCCGCGAGGAACTCCGTGATCCCTATTTTCCGCTGCACGCCGCGCTGGCGCTCGGCGGCCAACCCGCCGTGCCGGTGCAGTACGAGCGCGCTTTCCCCCGCCGTTAGCGGCCGTCGCGCGGCGCTGAATGGTGAGCGCCAGCGCGACCGTCGCGCCTACCTTTGCCCCTGATCCTTCGTCTCCCCGTCCCTATTCGTCCTATGTACTCCGTTTTGCTCACTCTCCACTCCTGGACCCGCTGGCTCGTCTTGATCTTCGGCATTTGGGCGATCTTCCGCGCCTTTACGGGCGAACGCCATAGCTGGACGAAGCAGGACAACATCGCTGGCGCGTCGTTCGTCGGCTCGATGCACCTACAGCTGCTGCTGGGCTTGATTCTGTACTTCGGACTAAGTCCCTTCGGCTTGCAGATGATGCAGCAGATGGGGGGGGCGGCGATGAAAGACCCCAACGCGCGCTTCTGGGGCGTCGAGCACCTCGTCACGATGATCATCGCCGCGATCTGCGCGCAGGTCGGCCGCACGCTTTCCAAGAAGACAGCTCCCGCCGCCCCCGCCGCTGCCCACCGCAAAGCGCTCACGTGGTTTGGTATCGCCTTGGTGCTCGTGCTGCTGATGATTCCGTGGGGAATCTGGAACCCGGTGCGGCCGCTGTTTCGATTCTAGTGGCGCTGCCGATTCCGTGGCCGCTTTCGGCAGCGGGGTTTGCCGTTGCGATTGACGGTATCCGCAGCTCGTTTCGGTGGTTGGGCTTCCTGCCAGGCTACTCGCGCAACGACCTCAGCGCGCGGCTTACGGTCTACCCCGAGCAGCTGGAAGTCCGGATTATCAGCGCCCAGCTTCACGCCTACTCGTCGGTTCGGTCGGTTGACTTTGTACCCGAACGCGCCTTCACTCGCGAGCAGGTGGTCTTGCACGTAGACCGGACACAAACGACCTACTCCGTCGCTACCCGGTCGGGGGCGATCGCGCGCGATCTGCTGCGTTTCCTGCTGGCGCGCGGCTGCTCCCTAACGCCGCGCGCCCATCAGGCCATCAAACGATCCGATTGACGCCAAGCCCGAATCCACCCGCGCGGGCCCGAGGGCAGATGGCGGGCGGATAAGCGTTGTAGACGTTACTTTTCCGCCTCCTTTACCTCTCCCGCCTTGTCAATGTCGTCCGCTGCCCCCGCTTCCGCGTTGACCTCCCCTGTACCGGGCCACCTGACCCCACCACCCGCCGGTCACTGCCTCAACTGTCATCACCGCCTGGCCGGGCCACACTGCCACCATTGCGGGCAGGCGGCCAGCACGCCCGCGCGCATCACGGGGCATTACCTGCTCCACGATTTACCGCACTCGATCTGGCACGTCGACCACGGCGTTCTCTACACCCTGCGCGAGATGCTGCTGCGGCCGGGCCACACCATCCGCCGCTACCTGGCCGGTGAGCGGCAGCCATTTTTCCGGCCCCTCTCGCTGCTGCTGCTGGTGGGCGGTATCAGTGCCTTTCTGTTCAGCTCGCTGCAAATCACGCCGTTCGATACGCAGCAGCCGGGGTTATCGCCCCGCATGGCAGACGCCCAACAGCAGATGCTGATCATCATTCAGAAATACCAGACCTGGATCTCGGTGTTGCTGCTGCCCCTGGCGGCCACCGTCGCCACGCCGCTGCTGCGCCGCGCGACGGGCTACGGCTGGGCCGAGCAGCTGGTAGGCGCCGCGCTGCTCAACGCCACGATAGCCACGGTGAACCTGTTGTTCATCCCGGCGCTGGCGTACTGGAGCGGCCGCCCCGGCGTGGGTAAAGTGGGGTTTCTGATGACGACGTTGATGCTGCTCTACAAAACGTGGGGCTACGCGCAGCTGCAAGCCGCCACGGCCGGCGCGGGCCGGCCGCTGCGCCGCTGGCTGCGCGGCGCGCTCGTCACGGTCGCCGAATACCTCTTTACTCTGCTGCTGTTCGGCGGTTTATTGGCGGCGTTGGTGTTCCTGCGGCGCTAACCCAGCGGGAACCCGCGCGGCCAGCAACCCAGCGCGCGGCATCGGAGTAGATAGAGCTTCACGAACCTCCTCACGCTCCAATGGCTACTGACCAGCACGGCCGCCCGATCCGGGAAGTGCCCAACGATACCACCAAAGAAGAGCTCGAAGCCGGCCACATCATCCCCGGCGCTAATCCCCCGCGCAACGAGGATGCCCGCGGCGGCTTCGGCAACCGCGACGGCAAGCAGGGCTACGGCACCGACTCGGAAGACGGCGCCACGGCCGTTTCCGTCAATTCCAACGCCGATTCACCCGGCCACCCGGCCGATAATATGCGCACCACCGACGAAGGTCGTCCCACCAGAGGCGAAAGCGAGGACGTCGCGCTCACGCTCGATGAGCTGGAGCCGTACGCCGCCGCCGCCGAGCAGCAAACCGGCGACGATCTGCGCCGGCTCAGCCCCGCCAATCGCCCGCGCGTATCCGATACCGGCCCCAGCGGCGAGTCGTCGGCGGAAAACCTACTCACTGAAGACGGCAACAACGTGCGCCGCGACGTGCGCATCTCCGGTCAGGACATGACACTTGATGAGCTCGCGGCCCTCGGTACCAACGCCGACCTGACCGACCCCGATGCGCAAGCCGGCGGCATTGCGCACGGCGGCTAAGCCGGACGCCAAATCCAACAATAAAAACGCCCGCCGAGTGATCGGCGGGCGTTTTTGTTGGCTCGTAGTCAAGCCGGGTCTACTGCCCCAGCACCATCGCAAAAATCAGCGGCGCGACGATCGTGGCGTCCGATTCGATGATGAATTTCGGCGTCTTCTCGCCCAGCTTACCCCACGTGATCTTCTCGTTCGGCACGGCGCCCGAGTAGGAGCCGTACGACGTGGTAGAATCCGAAATCTGGCAGAAATAACCCCACAACGGCACGCCGGTACGGCCCAGATCCTGGTGCAGCATCGGCACGACGCAGATCGGGAAGTCCCCCGCGATGCCGCCACCGATCTGGAAGAAGCCGAGCGTCGAGGCGTCGGTCGCGTTCTGCGTGTACCACTCGGCGAGGAAGATCATATACTCGATCCCCGTCCGCACGGTGTGGACATTTTTGACGTCGCCGACGATGACGTGCCCGGCGAAGATGTTGC
This sequence comes from Hymenobacteraceae bacterium, assembly GCA_046590685.1. Taxonomy (GTDB): domain Bacteria; phylum Bacteroidota; class Bacteroidia; order Cytophagales; family Hymenobacteraceae; genus JANNMJ01. The sequence continues at coordinate 7,645 of JBKJUQ010000126.1, read as the reverse complement.
CGAGCGTGGAGTCTTCCCAGCCCGGGCAGATGATGGGCAGGTTTTTCTCCGCCGCCGCCAGCATCCACGAATCCTTCGGGTCGATCTGGTAGTACTGCTCCAGGTCGCCCGACTTGAGGATCTTGTAGAAGAATTCGTGCGGAAACAGGCGTACGCCCGCTTCGTCGGCCTCCACCCAGTGCTTCAGCACCGTGTTTTCGAGCCGCCGCATCGCCTCGTGCTCGGGGATGCAGGTATCGGTCACGCGGTTCATATGCCGCTCCAACAACGCCTGCTCATCGGCGGGCGTCAGGTCGCGGTAGTTCGGTACGCGCTCGTAGAAATCGTGCGCCACGAGGTTGAAGATATCTTCTTCGAGGTTCGCGCCGGTGCAGGAAATGATGTGAATCTTGTCCTGTCGGATCAGCTCGGCGAGCTGAATGCCCATCTCGGCGGTACTCATGGCGCCGGCGAGCGTCACCATCATTTTCCCGCCCTCGGCGAGGTGCTTGTTGTAGCCTTCCGCCGCGTCAATCAGGGCAGCGGCGTTGAAGTGGCGGTAGTGGTGCTTGAGGAAGCTGGTAACGGTCATGGGGTGCGATTGTAAAGTGGAGTGAGGTCCTTACCGGATTGCTCACGAAACGGTTACTGAATGCCAGAGCCAAGTTTGGCAAAACAAGTGCGCCGCACTTGGCAGTAATGGCGGTTCTTGCGCCGGTCGGAGAACACCACTACTCTTGGCTTTAGACTGCAATTGGGATCGAGTAAACAGGTTTGTGAAGGTGTTGACTCAGCGTCAGGGACGAACACTATTAGTTGGTTCTTTTTTAACCGCTGCATAAGCAACTTTTCCAACTGACCTTCAAGCTTCCCATTTACTAAAACCCTAACAGTATCGCCGGTGCCTTCAACTCCAATGAATTGAGTTGGGGAAGAGTAAAAATGTCCTTTCTCTGCTGGGAAATAAGCTGTTACTTGAAGGAGAGTTGGCTGAGACAAACTATAGAACTCCCATTTTTTGATGCAGCTAACCACCACATCGGCTTCTGAATAGTTACCAGTGACGCTTTCACCAGAATCTCCTGCCATAGCAAACGGGTACACCTTCGCTTTATGCCTTACACACGCTATCTGGCTAAGAAAAAAGAATCCGGCGATTGATCGTCTCAGTGTGTTACCAATAGTGATTTTCATTCAGCCAACTGGCTCCTCTACTACGAGGTTGTGGTTGGTGTAGATGCAGATGTCGGCGGCGATGTGGAGCGCCTCCTCCACCATCTGGCGGGCGTTGAGGTGCGGGGCGTGTTTTTTCAGCGCCAGCGCGGCGGCTTGGGCGTACATCGCCCCGGAGCCGACGGCCGCCACGTCGGCGTCGGGTTCGAGCACGTCGCCGGTGCCGGAGATGATGAGCAGCTCGTCTTTGTCGGCCACCACCATCATCGCCTCGAGCTTGCGCAGGTACTGATCCTTACGCCAGTCTTTCGCCATTTCAATGGCGGCGCGCTTGAGGTTGCCACCGAACTGGTTGAGCTTTTCGTCGAAGCGTTCCAGCAGCGAGAACGCGTCGGCCGTGGAGCCGGCGAACCCCGTAACGACTTTGCCCTCCTGAAGCTTGCGGATTTTGCGGACGTTCGACTTGGCGACGGTTTTGTCAAGCGTCGCCTGGCCATCGGCCCCGACGGCGATCAGGCCATTGTGGCGTACGCCGAGGACAGTGGTTGAGCGAATTTTGAGCATCAGCAGCGGATTACGGACGCAAAGGTCACAAAAAAAGTGGCCGGAATAACCCCGGCCACTTTCAAATTGTGCGACAAACTAAATCTCTCTAGAACCGCGCTTGCAGCTTCGCGAACAGGAAGCGCCCATTCGAGCCCATCTGCACGGGATCCCAGGCGCCGCCGGTTTCGGTCAGGTCGGGGGTAAACCGCGTGGGGTATAGATTGAATACGTTCGACGCCCCCAGCGAGAGCTGCAGATGGTCGGTGAACGCGTAAGAGGCCGCGACGTCGGTGGTCGTGCGCGATTTGAAGAGCATTGGATCGTTGTTCCAGTCAATCAGAGTCACGTCGGAAAACCGCACGAATCGCAGCAGCGTGCTCCAGCGGCCAATCCGATAATCGAACGTGAGATTGATCTTGTGGGGCGGCGCCGAAGCCTTCACAAAGCCCTGCTCGCGCTTGCCGAACACTTCTTCCTCGCGCCCGGCGAGCTTGCCGGTCGTGGCCACGCGGTCGATCTTCATCTCGTTGAAGTTGGCCGCGAGCGCCGTGTTCAGGCGTCCGTCGCCGATTTGCGCTACGTGCGTCAGCACCACGTCGAGGCCCTTGGTAGTAGTGGAAACAGCGTTGGCGAAGAACTGCGCCTGCCCCACTCCGAGTGCCACCAGATCAGGACCGATAACGGAGTCCTCGGACGAGAAGGCGGAAGTGAGCACCACCCGATCCTGCACGCGGATGTAGTAGCCATCGACCGTCAGCGTCAGCGCTGAGCCAATCCGACTCGTAAGGCCCACGCTCGCGTTGTTCGACGTTTCCTGCTTGAGCGCCGGGATGCCGAGCTTCTTGGTCAGCGCCGAGTTGTTGCGCGCCAGCTGCACTTCCACGGCATCGCCGCCGATGAAGTTGGTGAACGTGGAGCTGAAGTTGACCTGCGCCAGCGACGGGGCGCGGAAACCGGTGCTGTACGTGCCGCGCAGCGTCAAGAAATCGGTTACGTGGAAGCGGGAAGCAGCTTTGTAGTTGAAGGTCGAGCCAAAGTCGGAGTAGTTCTCAAACCGCACCGCGCCGGCCACCAGCCACTGCTTCGTCACGTTCAGCTCAGCGTCGAGGTACGCGCCGATGTTGGTGCGCGACGCCTTGATTTCGTCGGCCGGCTGAAAGCCGGGGAATCCCTGCGAGCCGCCGGCCAGCCCGGACGGCTTGTCGAAATTATCCCACGATTTCCGCTCGCCCGCGAACAGATCGTACCACTCGCGCCGCCACTCGCCGCCTACGGCGATGTTGAGGCCCTGCATGATCGTCTCGTAGTTTTTGCTCAGACCAAGGTTGGTCGTGTTTTGCTTGAGCTGGAAGCCGCCGGCGTCGAAGCTCGTCGGCGAGCTGGCGCCTAACGTCGTGTTCAGCGTGTTCCTCAGGCCATACTCGAAGCGGTTGGCGCCGTAGCTGTTGCTCAGGTCGAGCGCCCACGGTCCCAGGGACGTCCGCACCCCTACCACGCCCTGCCCGTCCACGATGTTGCTCGTGATGATCGGGTCAAACCCATCGGGGTAGATGGCCGGCACGTTGCGGTCGTCGTCCTTGAAGCGCGTCCAGGCGTAGGCGTCGCCTTTGCGCAGGTTAGCGCCCCCGAAGGCGTAGAGGTGGGTTTTGTCGGACAGGGGAAACTTCGCGTTGAGGTACGCCGCGAAGTTGTCGGCTTTCGGGTCGCCGTACTGGCGCCGGGCGAGGACGCTGTCGGGCACGCCACCCGAGCGCTGCGTGTGTTCGCGGGCGTTGTAGTCGAGCGTGCCGTTCACGAAGCCGCCCTTGTCGCCGATGGCGACGCCGTAGTTGGCGTTGACGTTGAGGTTGCCACCGTCAAACTTCTTGTCATCACGACGGTACTTCGCGTTGTACGCGCCGTAGTTCACGTTCGCGGTCAGCTCCTTGGTGCTGCCTTTGAGCACGATGTTGATCACGCCGGCGATAGCATCGGAGCCGTACTGGGCGGCGGCGCCGTCGCGCAGAATCTCGATGCGCTCAATCGAGGCCGCCGGAATCGTGTTCAGGTCGGTGCCCGAGTTGCCGCGTCCGCGCGAGCCGAACAGGTTCACGAGCGCCGATTGGTGCCATCGCTTGCCGTTGACGAGCACGAGCGTCTGATCGGGACCGAGGCCGCGCAGCGACGCCGGATCGACGTGATCGGCGCCGTCGGAGCCGGTCTGGCGGTTCGAGTTGAACGATGGCGCCACGAATTGCAGGAGCTGGTTGACGTCGAGCTGACCGGTTTTGGTCGTCACTTCCCGCACGTCGATGATATCGACCGGCGCGGGCGAATCAGTCGCCGAGCGATTCGCGGCCCGCGAGCCGACCACCTGCACGGCGTCGAGCGAGGTAGCCGTTTCGGCGAGCTTAACCGTGAGCGCGTCGCCGCCGCCGGTCACGTGCTGGGGCTCGAAGCCAATCGAGCTGATGGTGAGCGCCGGGGCCGCTTTGCGCGGCCGCAGCACGAAGCGGCCTTCGCCGTCGGTAGCCGTACCGTTGTTGGTGCCATCCTCGATGATGGTGGCGCCGATCACGGGCTTCCCATCAGGATCGAGTACTTGCCCGGTAAGGGCGGGCAGCGACTGCGCGAGGGCGCCGTAAGTAGTCATCAGCCCTAACAGACCGAGGACGAACAAGCGAGAAACAGGTTTTCTCATGGTGCGTGAATGAAAGTGAAGGGAAAACAAAAAAGGGGAGTTTGACTGCGCGCTATGCGCCGTTTACCGGTGCATTGGGACCCGCAACAATAGATTTTTTCAGTAAAGGAAACCCTTCTATCTGTTATACCACTACTTTTTATTGCCCATTCAGGCACAAAAAAGCCAGCCCGATGGGCTGGCTTTCAGGTAAGCTACTCTCTTCCTGTTTACTGGCTACACCAGCATCCGCATCGGCTCTTCGAGCAACGCTTTGAGGGTCTGCAAGAAAGCCGCACCACTGGCACCATCCACCACGCGGTGGTCGCAGCTGAGCGTCACTTTCATTACGTGGCCCACGGCAAGCGCGCCGTCGCGCACCACGGCCGTCTGCTTGATGCCGCCCACGGCGAGGATACACGCGTCGGGCGGATTGATGATGGCCGTGAACTCGTCGATGCCGAACATCCCCAGGTTCGAGATGGTGAAGGTGTTGCCTTCCCATTCCTGCGGTTGCAGCTTTTTGGTTTTGGCTTTCTCCGCGAGGGCCTTCACTTCCTGCGCGATCTGGGCAAGGCCTTTCTGATCGGCGTTGCGCACCACGGGTACGAGCAGGCCGTCTTCCACCGCCACGGCCACGCCAATGTTGATGACCTTGTTGGTGCGGATGCGGTCGCCGAGCCACGACGAGTTAATGGTCGGGTGCTGGCGCAACGCCACCGCACACGCTTTGAGCACGAGGTCGTTGAACGAGAGCTTGACCGGCGCGAGCTCGTTGAGCTTGGTGCGCGCCGTCATCGCCTGATCCATCCCGATCTCCATCGTCAGGTAGAAGTGCGGCGCCGTGAACATGCTTTCGGCGAGGCGTTTGGCAATCACCTTCCGCATCTGGCTGACGGGCGTATCCGTGTAATCTCCGGCGCTAGTAGCCGACGACGCAGAAGCTGGAGCGACTGGAGCGGCGGCTGAAGTGACTACCGAAGCAGCCCCCGGCGCCGCCACCGGCGGCTGATAGGCTTCAATGTCGCGCGAGACGATCCGGCCATTCTCCCCCGAACCCTTCACGGTGCGCAGATCGATGCCTTTCTCCTCGGCCATCTTCCGCGCCAGCGGCGAGACGAACAGGCGTCCGCCAGCGGGGGTAGGTAGAGACGCAACAGGTTGCGTCTCTAGGTTTGCGGGCTGCCCCGTGGCTTGCGCGGCGGCCGGCAGCTGCTGGTCCGTCTTCGATTCTTCCACGCGTGCCTCGGGCTCATTAGCTGCCGGAGCGCTCGCCCCACCCGACTGCCCGTCGAGCAGCGCCTGTATGTCGGCTCCGGGCTCGCCGATGATCGCCAGAATACCATCAACGGCTACGGCTTCCCCGGCTTTCGGACCGATGTACAGCAAGGTGCCATCGTCGTAGTTTTCGAGCTCCATCGTGGCTTTATCGGTCTCGACTTCGGCCAGCACATCCCCCGACTTCACCTTATCGCCCACGTTTTTGAGCCACGCGGCGATAGTGCCTTCCGTCATCGTGTCGCTCATCTTCGGCATCCGGATAGCGGTGGCTTTCTTGCCATTGCCAGTCGGCGCGACGGGTGCTGGAGCAGGGGGCGCTGAAGCGGCCGGGGGTGCGGCGACCGGCGCGGCTGCTTTCGAGGCTTCCGGCGCGGGCGCCGAGGCACTGCCGCCCGACTGCCCGCCGAGCAGCGCCTGGAAGTCTTCGCCGGGTTTACCGATCACGGCCAGCACGCCGTCGACGGCCACGGCTTCGCCGTTTTTGGGTCCGATATAGAGGAGCGTACCGTCGGTGTAGTTTTCGAGCTCCATCGTGGCTTTGTCGGTTTCGACTTCGGCCAGCACGTCGCCCGATTTGACCGCATCGCCCACCTGCTTGAGCCAGGTGGCAATGGTGCCCTCGGTCATCGTGTCACTCATTTTCGGCATTCGGATGATCTCAGCCATCGAAAGTCAGCGGGAATTCAGGTTGGTCGGAAATGCGCCTAACGGGCGCGCGGGGTCCGGAACTCGTTTTTGGGTTCCCGGACTGCCAAAAGTAGGGCCGCGCCCCCGGTTACGAGAGCGCGGCCCCTTAGATGTCGGCCGAAATCTGCCGACTTACTTACACCGGCTCAGCCGACCGTCGACCAGCGCGTACGCCCCGGGAGCATCCACGCGTACGGCCACGCGCGGCTTGGCGGCCCCGGCGGGCGGCGACGACGGCTCGCCAATCAGCAGCTTACCGTCGCGGATGCTCACTTCGGCGGCGCAGCCCACGGGCGGCTTGCCGGCGAGCGTCGAGCCGGCTGGTCCCGCGGCGGCGGCCCAGCGCTCGTTGGCGAGGCACACGCGGCGCCCGACGTCCCAGACCTGCACGAACTTGTACATCGCTTCGCCGTCGCCTTCCTGCACGGCTTCCTCCCAGCGCACCACCAGGCAGGGTTGCGACTTATCGCCCAGCGAGGCGATCTCCATCGTGGCCTTCGGCTCCTTGGTGTAGATCTTCGAGATGACGCCCGTATCGTCGAGCAGGCCAAAGAGCACGATGTGCTCGTGCTGGCGGACGATGATTTCGGGGAAGAAGCCGAGGATCTCGATCGGTCCGCCCGCGCTCGCGACGGTGGCGAGCGGCTTGGGCTTGGCGCGGTCGGGCACCTGGAGCGTATCGATGTAATCGGCGGGGGTGAGGTGAATGGCCTCGGCGCACGGGGCGGCGGTCGGCGGGTCGGTCGGAGCCGGCGAGCCGGCGAATACCAGCAGCGTGGTCAGCAGCGTAGCGTTGAGCATCGGAGGGAGCGGGTTGTGATGCCCTTGATGCACGGCGCTCAGGAAAGTAAGCCGGGAGGTAGCGCGGGTCTCTGGCCTTGATTCCGCGCAGACGAGCGAAGCGAGTTCCGCGCGATGCCGCACGTCGGCGAGCTGGCTGGCTGGCTGTCGTTTTAGCGCTGCCGCGCTGGCGGGCCAGAGACCCGCGTTACGGATGGCTATTCGTAGTTGAGGTTGTTGAAGCGCCGCACCTGGCAGAGCGAGCCGGTGCAAACCAGCTCGTAGAGGGCGAGGTTGTCGTGCGGAAACGCGTCCATCTCGGCCAGCGGGTAGCGCAGCAACTGGCAGAGCAGAATGCGCATCGCCCGCCCGTGCATGCTAATCAGGTACTTGCCGGGCGGGGTGGCGGGGCCAAGCAGCTCGTCGAGAAACGGGCGCTGGGCGGCGGCCAGCTCGGCGGGGCTCTCGCCGCCTTCGAGCCGGGCGTCGACGTCACCGGCGGCCCAGCGAGCCACGGCGCTCAGGTACTGGTCGTGCTGC
>JBKJUQ010000019.1:0-2271 GCA_046590685.1 Hymenobacteraceae bacterium | reverse complement strand
CAAGAATCTGATCCATCGCGAGGCGCAAACAAAGTTTTGCGGTAAATATCGGATAAAGGATGAAAAGGCCCGGCGGGCGCTGCTACTGCGCCCGCCAGCGCACCTGCACCCGCACGTCGGTGCGGCGCGCGCCCTGGATTTCTTCCAGCCCCGAACCGATGGTGGTCTGGTCGCGCTGGAGGGTGCGGGCGGCGCGCAGCCAGATGTCGAGGTGACGGTTGATGCCGTAGCGCAAAACCGCGTAAGCCCGCGAGCCCCGTCCGCTCAGCGCCGGAATGCTGAAGGCGTAGAGCACGTCCGACTCGTACATATACTGGCGGTTGTTGAAATCGTCGGTGTCGAAGAGCGCGAAGCGCGTGTCGAGCGCCACCCGCCGGCCGAGCGAAAAGTTGAGATCCTGGGCGATAGCCAGGCCGGTGGTGCGCGCCGCCGCGCCCAGTTGGTACGACGACGCTTGCACACGCGTGCGCAGCTCCAGCTTCGCCGATGGCTTGAAGGCTGCGTATACCACCGCGTTTTGTCGGGTGCCGGTGCCGATCTGCCGGAGCTGCCCGCTTTCGGCAGTGGGCAGGTTGCGGTCTTTGCGCTCGACCCGGAGCTGGGCGTAGATCGTGGTCAGCTTATCGGGCCGGAACAGGATGCGGCCGAGCCACTCGTCGCCGCCGCTGTTGATGGCCGTGACGGTGGAGCGCAACCACGGAAACCGGAAGCGGTCGTAGTACGCGCTCACTTCCCACTTGCTGATGGGCCGCACCTTGATGCCCATATACACGCCGCGCTCGTTGATTGGGTAAGTGCCCTCGCCGAACGTGTTGCCGTAAAATGAGTGAAAGTCGCGGGCGTAGTCGCGCACCACCAGCGAAGCATCCACCGAGGCGCTCAAGCTGGCTACCAGGCCGTGGACGTGCCCCCAGCCGCCGCTCGTGGAGCGCGCCGACTCGCCAAACACCGTTGCCGATCCCACGGTCCAGGAGTAGTGGGCGCCGAAGCCGGCGTTGTCCTGCCCCTGAAAGGCGAACTGGTTGTAGGCCACGGCACGCCGCTGGATAGGCGCCGAATAGTGCGTAGCCAGGCCCGTGACGCCCAGTTGCAGGGTGCGGGTGGGGGCAGTCCAGGTCACGTCGCCGCCGCCGAGGGTTTCGGTTACGTTGCGGCGATTCGCCAGCTCGCTGGCGGTGCGGTGGAAACCGGTGAGCGAGAGGGCCGAAAAGCCCTCGAGCGCGGTCTGGTCGGTATCAGCGGTGTCCTGCACGGCGCCCGAGCCGTCCACGCGCTTGCGCGAGCCGAAAGCCGATACTTCCACCCCGCCCCCGACCCTCACCGTCGCGGCCGCGCCGCGCAGGTAAATGGTTTCCAGGACTGACGAGTACGGACGAATCCCGGAGTTGGGCCGGCGCACCGTGGCGATGGTTTCGGCGCCTTTGCCCACCGCGAAGCCCGCGCTCAGCAGCAAGCCCTGCCCAAACTGCACCTGATAGTCGCCGACGGCGATGGTCTTGATGCGGCCGCGGTCGTAGAGGACGGCGTGGGCCGAGAGGAAATCGGGGCCGTACTGGCGCTCGGCGGTATTCCAGCGGAGGCGCTCGCCGGCATCCTTTTCGGCCGTGATGCCGAACGAGTAATCGTGGAAGTGCGTGGTGCGGAAGCGGGCGTAGAGCTGTTCGGCCGAACCGACGTAGCGCGACGCTGGCTTGCCCTGGTAGATCGTGGGTGGCGTGTACCCTTTTTTTTCTTCCAGCGTGCGCGTCATCCGCACGATCAGGGCCGTGTTGTCGCCGTCTGTCAGGCGCGAGAAGAACTTGCGCCGATCGGTCTGCAAGCCCGTCTCGGGCACGGTCACGAACGGCGCCAGCTTGTAGATGGTCGTCAGGTCGAAGCCCGCGACGGCCTGTAGCTCGTAGAGCGAGAGCAACGCCCCGTGCTGGCGAATATGCCGCTGAAGGTTCGCCACCTGGTTGGGTGTCAGGATGAAGAGCGAGCCGAGCTCTTCCGGCGTGGCGGTGTTAAGGTTGAGCGGCGACTGGAAGAACTGCGAGAGATTCTCGTATAGGTCTTCGTACGACGCCGACGCGTCGTCGCCGCCCTGCTGGGCGAACAGCTCCTGAATCAGTAGATCGAAATCGAGGTTGACTGGCCGCTGGTATTGCTGCCCGTAGGCGGCGGGCACCGTCAGCAGTCCCGCCAACGCGGCCAGAATCAGCAGGCGTCTCATTGGGCCGCGCCGTTAGCGGGCGCCGCTTCGGCCGTGGCCGCCGCGCCGAAGGTGTACGT
>JBKJUQ010000018.1:0-14250 GCA_046590685.1 Hymenobacteraceae bacterium | reverse complement strand
AGCACGACCGGCAGCAGCAGCGATTTCCTGCGATTGAGCCCCACGGTGGCCACGAAAGCCGAAAGCGGTGGCGTAGCGGTGACGGGCATCACTGACGAGTACGACAATACGAACGTCCGCACCGGTTACCCGCAGGCTAACACCAATGGCGGCGGCACGGCCCCCGACATCGGCGCATACGAGGACGATATGACGCCCGTCGCGACGGACCTGCAGGCTTTAGCGTTCACGACCCCGGCCACGACTGGTTGCATCAGCACCGCCACCCAGACGGTAACGGTGCGAATCAAGAACGTCGGCACGACGACGATCAACTTCGTGACGACGCCGCTGAGCGTTTCGGGCACCGGCACTAACCCCGCCGCAGTTGTGACGCCCTTCGGACCAGTAGCGGTGAACACCGGAACGCTGGCGCCCAACGGCACGCGCGACGTGGTGCTCAGCACGACGTACGACATGAGCACCGTGGGTAGCTACTCGTTCAGCTCCTCCTTCACCGGCGGTGGCGATGGCTACGCGCCGAACAACTCCATCACGACCACCCGCACGGTGGCCAACCCGGTGGCGGGGGTGATCACTTCATCGGTGAGTACGTTCTGCGGCTCTACGCCCGCTAACCTGACGCTGACGCTGACTGGCTCCGCCAACGGCGATGTACAGTTTGAGCAGTCGATTGACGGAGGAGCTAACTGGACAGCGGTCGGTACGCCGCAGCCCACCGCGGCGACGGTTACGCAGGCGGCAACGGCCGTTCAAACCACCCGTTACCGCGCGGTGGTGAGCTGCGGCGCGCTACCATCGGCTAACACCTCACAAATCAGCGTGACGGATACCCGCCCCGGCCAGTCGATTGTAGCCCCAACCGCCACATGCGATGGTGATGCCTTCAACATCGTGGTCACGGGCTCGAACGCAGTGGGCACGGTGTCGGGTTCGAATAGCACTCCTTCAGCTATCACCGACAACACGACGCTAGCGGGGGCTTCGAGCACGATCACGCTAGCGGGTGCCGGTGCCGGTACTGTTTCGGCCAGCTCGCGCATTCGGGTGACCGTGAACATCACACACACTTTCGACGCAGATGTTGATCTTTTCCTGGTTGGCCCGGGCGGTACCGGCGCGATGCTACTTTCTTCGGATAATGGCAGCAGCGACGACAACTACGTCAACACCGTGTTCGATACGAATGCGTCGAACATCATCGGTACGACTGGAAACAATGCTGGTCCGTTCACGGGCACTTACCGGGCGGAAGGAACGATCACAACAGCTCCTGACCGTACGGGTGCGGCAGCCAACGGAACACCCGCTAACACCTACAACGCCGTCATTCCGGCAGGTGCGCTTAACGGAGTGGCGATTGACGGTACCTGGACGCTGCGCGCATTTGATGACCTAAGTGGCGACGTCGGTACGCTCAACAACTGGAGCCTGGAGATTACCGACGCCGCTATTCCGGCGTATACCCACGCCATCTCGGGCCCCGGCACGGTGAGCGCCGTGACGTATTCGGGCGCTACGAACAACATCGGGACGGTTACGGTGACGGGGGCGCCCACGGGCACCAATACCTACACCATCGTTACTACTAACACAAGCGGCTGCGCCCGGACGTCGACCCGCAACGTGATCGTCAACCCCCGCCCAACGGCCAGCTTCGACGCGACCACTACGCCAGTCTGCGCCGGCACGAGCCAGACGCTCACGGGTACCCTCACCGGTACGGCTCCCTTCACGGGTTCGTACACGGTCAACGGCGGCGCTCCGCAGGCGTTGAGCACCTCGGGCAATACGTTCAGCATTGCGACCGGTGCGCTCGCGACCACCAGCACCTACAACATCACGGTGCTGAGCGACGCAAACTGCACCGCAACCGCGCTACCCGCCGCCACGACCACCATCACGGTGAACCCGCGGCCAACCGTGGCCTTCGATCCGGTCACTTCGCCAGCGTGCGTGGGGTCGAGTCAGAACGTGACGGGTACCTTCACCGGTACGGGTCCTTTCACCGGTACCTACACCGTGAATGGCGGTGCTCCGCAGGCTTTGTCGGTTACGGGCAGCACATTCTCGATCCCGACCGGGACGCTGACGATCAATGTGACCTACGCCATTACGGCGGTCAACGACGTCAACTGCGCGGCGACCGCATTCCCATCGGACGTTACGATCGTTGTGACGAGCACGACGACCTGGACGGGCACGGTAAGCAGCAACTGGTACACGGTGGGCAACTGGACCGCGTGCGTGCCGAGCGCCACGATCTCGGCCATCATCCCGACGGGTACGCCGAACCAGCCCGTCATTGCCTCCGGCACGGCGGAGGTTGATGATCTGACGATTCAGGGGGCGGCCGTGCTGACGCAGAACGGTACGGGTAACCTGGAGATCAACGGCATCTTCACGACGGCGAGCGTGGGCTCGTTCGTGGCTACTACCGGTACCACGCGCTTCCTCGACACGACGCCTAATCAGCCGATTCCGGCCGCTACGTATCACGACGTAACGGTGGGCGGCCCGGCGGCCAAAGTGCTTACCGGTTCTCCGCTGGTGGGTGGTGTGCTCGACCTCTCGGGCGGCAGCATCACGCTCGGCACGTTTGATCTGACGATGAACGACCCGGCCGCCGGCCCGCTTACGAGCATCACCGGGGCCGACGCGACGCACTACCTGATCACGACCAGCACCGGTCGTCTGATCTTCACGCGGACGGGCAACAACCCGACGGCGCACGTGAGCGTGACGTTCCCGATCGGTACGACGGTGAGCTACACGCCCGCAGTGATGACGTTCAGCACGAACGTTTCGTACGTGAATGCGGCCCGCGCTCGGGTGAGTGATGCCTCGCCGACGCCGACGCGGGCGGTTCCGAACGCGGCCGACCACGTGGTAGAGAAGACCTGGGACGTGAGCTGGGGCGGTGGTACGCTGCCCGGCGCGGCAGTAGCCAGTCTGCAGCTGCAGTGGAACACGACCGATGAAGGCTCGCTCTTCGACCGCACCAAGTCGCGCATCGTCCACTTCAACGGGACTCAGTGGGATGGGCAGCCGTTCGGGCCCACGGCTGGCTATCAGCCCGCCGTACTGGTGGCAGGCCGCTGGGCGCGCACCCGCGACAGCCTGACGACGTTCTCGCCGTTCGCGCTGGAAGACTTCGCGCACCCGCTGCCCGTGGAGCTGGTTCGCTTCGATGCCACCCGTCAGGAGCAAAACACGCTGCTGACGTGGACGACCGCCTCGGAGAAAGACAGCCGTGGGTTCGACGTGCAGGTGTCGACCAATGGCAAGAACTACCGCACGCTCCGCTTCGTGGCGAGCGAGACGCCTAACAGCACCACGCTGCGGACTTACTCGTTCGTGGATCGCGAAACCGGCAAGAAAGGAGTTCGCTACTACCGTTTGGTGCAAGTGGACCTGAACGGGGCCACTTCGCCGAGCGCGGTGCGCACGGTGACGTTCGACGGCAAGGTGACGACGATGGTAGCGGCGCTGCCGAACCCGTTCACCGACCAGCTGAGCGTGGAAGTGGACGCGGCTACGGCCGGCGCGGCGCAGCTGCTGATCATCGACGCGCTCGGGCGCACGGTGATGACCCAGTCGCTCCCCGTGACGGTGGGCCACAACGTGCTGACGCCGGCCTTGCCGGTCGCGCTGCCCGTGGGTACCTACACCCTCGTGACGGTGGTGGATGGCCAGCGCTTCCGCTCGCACCTGCTCAAGCAGTAACGGCTAACGCACCGGCTGCGGCCGGGTAGCCAAGTAAGCCAACAGGGCCGCCCCGAATCTTCGGGGCGGCCCTGTTGCATATGGGTGGTGGGCTGCTTCCAGATGCCCCGGCCACTACCGCAGCTGTTCGAGCGCGCGGCGAGCGTCGGCCCCAAAGGGGTGCTCGGGTTGGGCGGCCAGGCGCTCGAAGGCGGTCAGGGCTTCGGCGGTGCGCCCCTGCGCCCACAGGGCCAGGGCGAAGTAGTAGTCGGCCCGCTCGCGGAACGCGGTGGTGGGCAGCGCCTGGAGCCGCGCCATGGCGGTGGCGGCCTGCTCGTTCTGATGGAGCCGCAGCTGAAAGATGCCGCGGTAGTAGAGCACCGTATCGGCCCCGACGCTACCGGCGGGGAGAGCTTCCCAGGTACGGAGCGCGACCTCCGGCTGGCCGAGCTTGTAGGCATTCATTGCCTGGTTGACGAGCGAGCGTCGCCCAGGCCCCGCTTCGCCCATCAGGACGGGCAGACCGGGCTCGGGGACGCCGTAGCGATCGGCGAGGGCCTGCGGGTCGGGCTGACGCAGCAGTGTCCACATACTTAGCCCCCCGGCGAGGACCAGCGTCGCGGCGGCGGCGAGCGGGCGCCACTGCCGCGTCCAGGATACGCGGAGGATTGGCCGCGGGGCCGGCCGGCTGGCTGGCGCGACAGACGGGCGGAGCTGCGGCGGCTCGGCGGTCGGCGGGGAGTCGCGAGCGCTTTGCTGGTCGGCTCGCAGCTCGCCTTCCACGCGCGCCAGGCGCTGGCGGAGGGTGGCCCGGCCGTGCGCGCGAATGCCGGCTGCCAGCTCGTAGTGCTCCGTCAGGGCGGCGCGGAAGACGGGGTCGGTAGCGAGGCGGGCCACGACGGCCGCGCGCGCCGGGGGCGGCAGCGTTTCGTCGGCGTACGCTTCGAGGGTGGTCCAGTCGGCGGGGGAGAGGGTGGAGTACGACACGGGTCAGTTTGTTAAAACGCGGGAGCTCAAGGCAAGGAAGAGAGGCAAAAGAGTTGTTAGCGCCGGGTCACCCCGCACAGCGTGCGCAGCTTGGCGAGGCATTGTGACTTGCGCACGGCCGTGACTTCAGGGTCGCGGTGGCCGAACTCCGCGCTCAGGGCCGGCAGCGGCTGGGCGTCGTAGTAAAACGCGGTCAGGAGCCGGTAGCAGTCGGCCGAGAGCTGGCGAAGCGCGCGATCGACCTGATCGACGCGCGCGCCAGCGATTTCCGGATCGTCGGCGTCGCGCGGATCGGCGGTCGTCAGGAAGGCGGTCAGGAGGGTGTCAGGCATCGCGGGATCATTTTCGATACCCTTAATGTCAGAAAGGGGCAAAAACTTAATGGGTCCGGCAACTTTATTTTTCGCCGCGTAGCAAATTCGCTCCCCAATGCGAAAAACGTAGGTGCTGGGCGCGGCCGTCAGGGTGTGGAGGTGACCACTGACGACGTGTTCGTAGAAGGTGATGACGGCCTGCTGGAAGCCATCGGCGACGTCGTCGTCGGTCAGCCCCGGTACCCGCTGGCGGACCCAGTGGTCGAACCGGCCACGGTGCGAGCGGTAGAGCTCATCGAGGGGGCGGGAGTCGCCGGCGCGCAGGCGAGCGAGCAGCTCGGCGGGGGAAGGCTCGGAGCGGACGACGGAAAGAGCCATTGCGGGGGTGAGAGGTGGGGCCGTACGCGAGCGAAGCTACCGCCGGCCACCAATTCCGCGGAGATGGGGTGCCGGGGCGAGCGTTGTACCTTCGTCCGTATGGAACACTCCGTTGGCACTTCGCCGCGCGCCGCGGCCCGCCCCGTCCCGCAGGACGCGGTCATCTTCGACCTGATTGAGCGCGAAAAGCAGCGGCAGCTGCACGGCCTGGAGCTGATCGCGTCGGAAAACTTCGTGAGCCCGCAGGTTATGGCCGCGATGGGCTCGGAGCTGACGAACAAGTACGCTGAGGGGCTGCCGGGCAAGCGCTACTACGGCGGCTGCGAAATCGTCGATCAGGTGGAGCAGCTGGCCATCGACCGGCTCAAGGAGCTGTTCGGGGCGGCGTGGGCGAACGTGCAGCCGCACTCGGGCGCGCAGGCCAACGCCGCCGTGATGCTCGGGGTGCTCAACCCCGGCGATACGATTCTGGGATTTGATCTCGCCCACGGCGGTCATCTCACGCACGGCTCGCCGGTGAACTTCTCGGGTAAGCTCTACCGGCCGACGTTTTACGGAGTGGAGCGCGAAACCGGCCTGATCGACTTTGATAAGGTGATCGACACGGCTCGCCGCGAACGCCCGAAGCTCATCATCTGCGGGGCGTCGGCGTACTCGCGCGACTGGGACTACGCCGCGCTTCGTCGGGCCGCTGACGAAGTAGGCGCGCTGCTGCTGGCCGATATCAGTCACCCGTCGGGACTGATCGCGCGCGGGCTGCTCAATAACCCTCTCGACCACTGCCACATTATCACGACCACGACGCACAAGACGCTGCGCGGGCCGCGCGGCGGCGTCATTATGATGCCGCGGGATTTTGAGAACCCGTTTGGTCAGCGCACCCTGAAGGGCGAGCTGAAGATGATGAGCGCCGTGCTGGATGGCGCCGTGTTTCCCGGGACGCAGGGCGGGCCGCTGGAGCACGTGATCGCGGCGAAGGCGGTGGGTTTTCTGGAGGCGCAGTCGGATAGCTACGCCGCCTATATTGGGCAGGTAAAGGAGAACGCGGCGGCGATGGCGCAGGCGTTTACCAGCCTGGGCTACGACATCATCTCCGGCGGTACCGACAACCACCTGATGCTGATCGACCTGCGGTCGAAGGGCCTGACGGGCAAGCTGGCCGAGAATACGCTGATCCGCGCCGATATCACCATCAACAAAAACATGGTGCCGTTCGACGATAAGTCGCCGTTCGTGACGAGCGGAATGCGCGTGGGAACGCCGGCGCTCACCACCCGGGGCCTCGGTACGGAGGATATGGGCCGCGTGGTGGAGCTCATCGATCGGGCGCTCACCCACCACGACAACGAAACCGAGTTGCGGGCCGTAGGCGCCGACATCAACCGCTGGATGGCCGACTACCCGCTCTTTGCGGGGTAGCGTTCATTTGCTCTGCATAGTGTCATCCTGAGCGAAGCGAAGGGCCTTTTCAGCGTTTGCTCAGCAAGCCGGGAAACAGGTCCTTCGCTTCGCTCAGGATGACAGCCGTTTTCAGTTGTTGGTCTGCCTCCTCCCATTCTGAACTTTCCCGCTTGAACATTCCGCGCTCCCGACCGCAAGCCGCGTCGCTAGATCAATCGTCCGACCTGCCCGCCGAGGAGGAGGTCGCCGAGATGTCGTTTGTCGATCATCTGGAAGTGCTCCGCTGGCACGTCATTCGGGCGGCGGCCGCGATCGTGGTATTCAGTACGGCGGCGTTTTTCGCGAAGGACCTGCTGTTTCACGACATCATTCTGGCGCCGTCGCGGCCGGATTTCTGGACGTATAAGCAGCTCTGCCGGCTGGGCGCGCTGATGCACGCGGAAGGGATGTGCATCGACCGCCTCAACTTCGATATTCAGAGTCGGGAGATGAGCGGCCAGCTGTCGATGCACTTTTCGGCCGCGTTTACGGCGGGGCTGGCGCTGGGCTTTCCGTACGCGTTTTGGGAGCTGTGGCGTTTCGTGGCACCTGGTTTAAGACCAGAAGAACGGCGCAACTCGCGCGGGGCGGTGTTTTTCGTGGGTATCCTGTTTATGCTCGGGCTGCTGTTCGGCTACTACGTGGCCGCGCCGATGTCGATCAACTTCCTGAGCTCCTACCAAATCGACGAGAGCATTCGCAACCAGATTGACATTCAGAGCTACGTCTCGACGCTCACCACGATGACGCTCTCGTGCGCGTTCGTCTTTGAGCTGCCGATCGTGGTGTTCTTTCTGGCCAAAGCCGGCCTGGTGAGCGCGGCGCTCATGCGGCAGTACCGGCGCCACGCCATCGTGGTCATTCTGGTATTGGCGGCGATCATCACGCCGCCCGATATTTCGGCGCAGATTATCGTTACGATCCCCATCCTGCTGCTGTACGAGGGCAGCATCTGGATCGCGCGGGTGGTGGGGAAGTGATTAATTAATAATTGCGAGTTAATAATTAAGAATTGCGGCTTAGGTCGTACCCTTCGTAGTTGCTCATTCGTAATTTGGTAATTCGTAATTCGTAATTTCTCCTAAAATGCACCGCACGATTGCCATCGGTTCCGACCACGCCGGTTTTGAGCTCAAGCAGCACCTGCTCGAAAAGCTGCGCGCGCAGCTGCGCGAAGTGAAAGACTTCGGAACTTTCTCGACTGACTCGGTCGACTACCCCGACTTTGCTCATCCCGTGGCCGAGGCCGTGGGCAACGGCGAGTTTCACGTTGGTATTCTGGTCTGCGGCTCGGGTCAGGGCGTATGCATGTCGGCCAACCGGCATGCCAACGTGCGCGCCGCGCTGTGCTGGACGCCGGAAGTAGCCGAGATAGCGCGCCGCCACAACGACGCGAACATCCTCTGCCTCCCCGCCCGCTTCCTCGATCATAAGACGGCCGTCGAGATGATCGCCGCTTTCTTCAACCACGAGTTTGAAGGTGGTCGGCACGGCCGGCGGGTGGAGAAGATTGAAGGCTGATTACTGGACTTGTTGCGACGGCAGTCCGTGGTTTCGGGCGCCGGTGAGAGCGCCGGGCCGGCGTACCTGGGGTAGATTTCTGCGAAATCAACCCCGGGCTGTGGAAAAGAACCTTTTCAGGGTTCGCAGGACGGCCCTAAGCGGGCCTTCTGGCGAACTGACCGTCGCAACAAGTCTACTAGTTAAGATCACCGCTGCCACACGCCGGGCCGCACCTCTTGGTAGGCGCCGAACGTGCCCGGCAGGCGGGCGCGCAGCGCGGGGACGTACCGGCGGGCGGGGTCGAGCAACACCGTCGGCCGGGCGGTGCGGAAGTTCTGATGCAGCCGGTAGAGTGAGCCGTACGTGGTGAGCTGGTCGAAGTCGGCGCGAGCAAGTCCCCAATCGAAATAAGGCGACGCGGGTACGTTGGGAGCGTACGCGCGCCAGTCGGGCTCGCCGAGCACGAGCATTCGGGCGCCGCGTACGCCGCGGGCCGGGTCCGGTTGGCCCGGGACGACCGCGGCGCGCAGGGTCGCGGGCACCGTCGGTACCCAAGCGGCTAAGCCGAGCGGCGCGGCGTAGCGCACGGCCATTAAGGCGCCAACAGTAGCGCCGAACACCAGCTCATTGAGCCACGCGCGGCGCCCCCGACCCACCAGCGCCGGCGCGAAGTAGGCAAGGGGTGGCAGAAAGGGTAAGAGGGCTGAGGCGGGCGTGAAGGTGCTGCCCGCGGCTACGATGAGCACCGCTACCGCCACCCAGGCCAGCATCACCTGGCGAAAGCGGACCTGGTAATTGAGCTGTCCGCCGCGCTCAAGCGTGCGGAAGCCGGCAACCACCAGTAAGAGTGTTGGCAGGGTCAGGACGCGCCAGGCTTGCGCTTCGGGGAGCAGCGCGACGGGCTGAAACGGCCAGAGTGTGCTGATCGTCAGATGGTAGGCGAGGAAGCTGGCTAAGGAGTCGGTGTAGAAATACGCCGTGCCCAAAGCCGCGTACGGGAATAGCACGCCCACGAGCAGCAGCAGCGACGAGCGAAATGCGTTAGCGGCGAAGAATACGATCGAGAGCAGCCCCACCAGCGCGAAGAGCAGGAGGGGCGGATAACAAAGGCCGGCTACGCCCAACAGGAGCCCGCCCTGAAACAGGGTGCGGTTGTCGTATCCCTCGCGGGAGGTGGCGGTGAGGTTGCCGAAGGCAAGCAGCAGGAAGGTCTGGCCCCAGAGCAGCGGCGAGAGCGCATCCAGCTCCCACCACACGGCGCCGACCAACCCGTACAGCAGCAGCGGAAGCCAGGTTCGTTCGGCCAGCGCCCCGCGGCGGTGCAGTAAGTCGTTGAAATAAATGCCCTGTGCCAGCAGCAGGGCGGCCGCAACGCCGCGGTACAGCACGCCCGAGCGGCCGCCGCCGAGCAGGTCCAGCGCCTGCCACAGATACGCCGAGAAGGGAGCCTCCGTCGTGAACAGCTCGCGGTACAGCGCGAGCCCATCGTGGCCTAGCCGCCCGCCAAGTAGCTGCTGGCGCAGCTCGGCCAGGGTCAGGGGCGAGCCGCCTAACGCCCACAGGGGCACGCGCGCGGCCACCAGAAGCAGTAGTAACAGAAACAGACGGCCGGGTAACGACCGGTGGAAAAAGCGCAGCACGGGACGAAGATGGGGGAGAGTTGCTGATGTGCTGATGTGCTGATGTGACGATGTGGTGATGAACAGACCGCGATATCACCACATCACCACATCTCTACATCGTCACATCAGCACATCAGCACATCGTCACATCTCCTCACCTCCCCCTCGTACCTTTGCTTTTGTGTCCAAGGAAAGCTCCCGTCAGCAAAAATTCGCGCGTCTGCTCCAGAAGGAGCTCGCCGATCTGTTTATGCGCGATGTGCCGCACCTGCTGCCGAAGGGTGGGATGGTGTCGGTGCAGACCGTCCGTATGTCGCCCGACCTCGGCCAGGCGCGCGTTTATCTGAGCGTGCTGCTGGCCCCCGATCCGGCGGGCTTGCTCGCGCTGATCACCGAAAACAAATCGGTCATCCGCAAGCACCTCGGCGAGCGCATCCGCCAGCAGGCCCGCATCGTGCCCGACCTGCACTTCTTTCTCGACGACACCGCCGCGTACGCGGCCCACATCGAGGGGCTGCTCAATACGCTCGATATTAAGCCCGAAGAAGAGTCTAAAGACTGATGTGCCGATGTGCCGATGTGCTGATTTGCTAATGACTAGTAGCATCATCAGCACATCGACACATCCTCACATCATCACATTTCCCCCTTGCACTACGACCCCATCAAGCGCGCCCTCGGCAACGTGTTTAACCGCACACCGTGGCTACGGCGCGTGTTTTATCACCTGCTCGACCTGTTGCTGCTGCGCACCTGGCACGTCCACCGTGAGCTGCGGCGCTGGGCGGCCGGCCGCACCGACGAGTCCCTCACCATTCTCGACGCGGGCTCGGGCTATGGGCAGTACACGTATTTTCTGACCGGCCTGAGCCGCAAGTGGCAAGTGCTGGCCGTGGATGTGAAGCCGGAGCAGGTGGACGACTGCAACAACTTTTTCCGCCAGATCGGTCGCACCAACGTGCAGTTCGCGGTGGAAGATCTGGTGTTGTTTCAGCAGCCCAACACGTTTGATCTGGCGTTGTCGGTGGACGTGATGGAGCACATTCTGGAGGATGTGGACGTCTTTATCAACATCCACGCGTCGCTCAAGCCCGGCGGGATGCTGCTCATCAGCACCCCTTCCGACCAGGGGGGCAGCGACGTGCACGACGATTCGGGCACTTCCTTCATTGAGGAGCACGTACGCGACGGCTACAACATCCACGAGATTCAGCAGAAGCTGCGCCGGGCGGGCTTCGAGCGCATCGAGGCCCAGTACGCGTACGGCGAGCCCGGGCAGGTATCGTGGCGCCTGTCGATGAAGTACCCGATTCTGTTGCTCGGCGTCTCGCGCTGGTTTTTCGTGCTGTTGCCGTTTTACTACGCCTTCGTATTTCCGCTCTGCCTGATCCTCAATTGGTTCGACGCGCGCATGACGCACGAGTCGGGCACGGGACTGATCGTGAAAGCGTGGAAGTAACGCCCCGGACCCACCCAGTCGGCGGCTCGCCCTACTTCTGCCGTAGCTTGCAGCTTGAAAGCTGCCCCTTCCCCGCGTGAACGTTTCGTACCTGATTGCCAAGCGCTACTTCTCGTCGAAGAACAAGCGTAACATCATCAGCATCATCGCCAACATCTCGATGGTGGGAGTGGCGGTGGGCACGCTTGCCCTGATCATCGTGCTCTCGGTGTTTAACGGACTTGAAGATCTGGTGCGCGCCGCGTACTCGCGCTTCGATCCGCACCTGAAAGTGGTGGCCAAGAAAGGTAAATCGTTTGAGACGACGCCGGAGCTGCTCAAAAAGGTGAAGACGCTGGCGGGGGTCGCGCAGCTCACCGAGGTGATCGAAGACAATGCGCTGCTACGCTACGACGACCGCCAGATGGTCGTCAAAATCAAAGGCGCCAGCACAAATTACTACGTCCACAACCATCTCGACTCGGCGATGGTCGACGGCCGCTTTGAGCTGGAACGCAACGGTGGCGGCTACGCCGTGATTGGGGAGGGAGTGCAGCGGCAGCTGCAAATCAACATCTCGAACCGGTTCGCGCCGCTGCTGCTGCTGTATCCGAAAAACAAGAAGAAGATCTCGCTCGACCCCACCGAGGCCTTCAACGACGGGCGCATTATGCCCGGGGGCATCTTCCGGCTCGAACGCCAGTACGACGATCAGTACATCTTCGTGCCCCTCGCCTTTGCCGAAAATCTGATGGGGTACGGCGCCCGCCGCACCTCGCTGGAGGTGCAGGTCAAGGACGATGGCGAAGACGTCGCGGCCGTGCAGCGCGCGCTGCGGCGCGCGCTCGGCCCCGAGTTCAAGGTGCTTAACTCCGACGAGCAGCACGTCGCCCTGCTGCGGGCCGTGAAGATCGAGAAAGCGTTTGTGTTCGTCACGTTCACCTTCATTCTACTCATCGCCTCGCTCAATATCTTCTTTTCGCTCTCGATGCTCGTCATCGACAAGAAGAAGGACGTGGCGATCCTGCTCTCGATGGGCGCCGAGCCGAACACGATTCGCAATATCTTCCTCGCCGAAGGCACCATCGTCGCCTTCACGGGGGCTATCACGGGGTTGATCATTGGCGTGGGCGTGTGCCTGGCGCAGAAAGAATTCGGGCTGGTATCGATGGGCACCCTCGGCAACGGGCTCTCCCAGCCATACCCCGTCAAAATGCTCTGGCAAGACATTGCCCTGACGGTCGTGGCGATTATCGTAATCACGATCACCGTCTCGATCCGGCCCGCGCAGCAAGCTTCCGCGATTCAGATTCGGGATAACCTGTAACCGCGCCCCGCGCATTCGTCGCCTTATAGCGGCGGGCGCCCAAACTTCCGCCCCCGGCGTCGGTTAGGCTCCGCATGCGTCTTCTGCTCACCACCACTGTCGCCAATCCGGACCCGCACGCGGTGCTGGCGCGTTTCGACGGCGCCCTGTTTCAGGCGCTGGCTCCGCCATTCCCCCGTTTACAGGTCGAGCGGTTCGACGGCTGTCGTCCCGGCGACCTCGTGGCCTTGCGGATGGATTGGGGCTTAGGTAGTCAGGCGTGGGTAAGTCGCATCACTGCCGCCGGGCAGACCGCTACCACCGCGTGGTTCGTCGACGAGGGCGAAACGTTACCGTGGCCTTTCCGGCAGTGGCGCCACTGGCATCTGATAGAAGAAGACGCGACGCACGGCGGCAGCATCGTGACCGACGACTTGACATACCACACGGCTTCGCCGATCTTCGACTGGCTCGTGCGCCCCGCGCTGTGGGCGCTGCTCGCTTACCGCAAGCCCATCTACCGGCGGTTGCTGGGTTAGCCTTTTAAGCGGGGGGATTCATTCTCGATTTTCGATTGAATGATTTTCGATTGCGAGGCCATTGCCCTACAATCACTCAATCGAAAATCACTCAATCGAAAATAAAAATTGGACTCCCTCATCATCGGCGCGGGCATCGGCGGGCTGGCGGCCGCCAGCCGTCTCGCCGCAAAGGGCCACGCCGTCACGGTGCTCGAACAGGCGGCCTCCTTCGGCGGTAAGGCGCACCAGATCACCCTCTCCGACCCCGATCGGGCTAGCGAGGGCGCCTACCGCTTCGACGCCGGCCCGTCGCTTTTCACGTTGCCCGAGCTGGTCGATGACGTTTTTCGCGCCGCCGGCCGCGACCCTGCCGCGTATTTCCGCTACGAGCGCCTCGACCCCGTTACGGAGTATTTCTTCGCCGACGGCACCCGCCTGACGGCCTGGGCTGACCCGGAGCAACTCGCCGCCGAAGTGGCAGCCAAGCTCGGTGTGCCCGCCGCGCGGGTGCGGGCGCACCTGGCCCGCGCCCGGCGCGTGTACGACGGCACCGCGCCCACCTTTCTGGGGCGCTCACTCCACCGGCTGGCGACCTACCGTCACCGCGACGTGCTGCGCGCCGTCGCCGCCATTCCCGCGATGGGACTGCTCAGCACGATGCACGTCGCCAACGTGCGCGCCAGCGGCGGCGAGCCGCGCCTGACCCAGCTCTTCGACCGCTACGCCACTTACAACGGCTCCGACCCCTACCAGGCGCCCGCCACCCTCAACCTCATTCCGCACCTCGAATTCGGCCGTGGGGCCTACTACCCGACGTACCCCACGGGGGGCATCTACGCCATCTCGCAAGCCCTCTACCAGTTGGCGACCGAGCTTGGGGTAGATTTTCGGTTCGGGGAAGCGGCTGAGGAAATCCTGATCGAGAACGGCCGCGTGGCGGGCGTCCGCACCACCCGCGCCACCTACCGCGCCCCCGTGGTGGTCAGCAACGCCGACGTGGTGCCCACCTACCGCCGCCTGCTGCCCACCCAGCCCG
>JBKJUQ010000420.1:0-12826 GCA_046590685.1 Hymenobacteraceae bacterium | reverse complement strand
CGGCGATACGCTGAAATCTATTCCACGCAAAAAACTTATTCGATGGAATAGATTCGGGCGATACGCTGAAATCTATTCCACGCAAAAAACTTATTCGATGGAATGGATTCGGACGATACGCCGAAATCTATTCCATTCTGCGAGCGCCGCTCCCCAAGGGGGGACATCCACCCCTTACAGCGACTGCGAAACCGCGGTATTCGGGCGCTCCGCTTCCCCCGAGGCTGCGCCCGAAAAATAAATTTGCTCCCCGCCGACATGTTGGGGGGCAGTTCCGCGTTAAGGCAGTGCACCCCACCCGGTGCGTCTGCCACTGCCGCACCTCGCCGCCACCTTTTTTTTCTGCCGTATGATTCGGTTTGTGTGTGTTGTCGGGGCCGCGTTGAGCGTGCTGGTAGTTTCTTTTTCGGCCGGGGCGCAGCCCGGTGCCATTGCGCTGGGTGCCGAGCAGGCCACCACCGCGTGGAATAGCCCGAGTACCCGGCCCATTCCGGCCGCCGAGCAGCTCTGGCGCAAGGCCGTCTGGCGCACGCTCGACTTGCGCGAGAAAGCCAACAAGCCGCTTTTCGCCCAGGGACACTGGGTGACTAGCCTGCTCATCGCGGCCGTCAAGCGCGGCGAGCTGGTGCCATACCGCACCGACTCGTGCCTGCGCGTGCTGCCCGTGGCGGAGTTTCGGGCGCGGTTGCGAGTGCCGGGTGCCGATTCAGCCGTCAGTGCCGCCGAGCGGGCCGCTGGGTTCGGGGTCGCCGACCTCACCGACCGCGATAGTGGCTGGACAACGGACCCCGCGCCCGTCGCGGCCGCGGCTCCCGCCGAGCTGCTTCCGCGTCAGCTCTACCAGCTGGAAATCAAGGAGCAGCTCATCTTCGACAAGCGTCGCGCGCAGATGCGCCACGTACTCGAAACCGTCACGATCACGATCCCCGCCACCGAAACCGCCAAAGGGTACGACCTGCCGCTCGCCTCCTTTCGCTACGCCGATCTGGTGCGCGTTTTTCGGGCCCACCCGGCCGAGGCGATCTGGTTCAATCCGCAGAACTCCGCCCAGCACCGTAACCTCGCCGACGCCTTCGACCTCTGGCTCTTCCACGGGCGCATCACCAAAGTAGAGAACCCAGACGATAAGGATCTGGCAGAGCTATTCGGTGGCGAGCGCGCCGCCCTGTTCGCCGGTCAGGAAGCGGCCGGCAAGCTCATCGAATTCGAGGATCAGCTATGGAGCCGGTGAGAGCAATGAACAATTAGCAATGAACAACTAGCAATGAACAATTAGCAATGAGCAATTAACGATGAGCAATTAACGATGAGCAATGAACAGGCTGATAAATTGTTAATTAATCATTGCTCATTGCTCCAGATTCGCCACGCCGCGTCGGCCTGTACTTCGAGCATGCGCTGGCCGTTGCAGGTGGTGGCGCCGGCGGCACGGGCACGGCGCATAAACTCCGTTTCGGCGGGGTTGTACACCAGATCGACCAGGTAGTGGGCGGGGGTGAGGGCGTCGTAGGGCAGGTCGGGGCAGGCGGTTACCTCGGGCCAGGTGCCCAGCGGCGTGGTATTGATAAGCAGCGGATGGTGCCGGATGATGGACGGCGAAAGCTCCGCGTACGTCAGGCCCGCCGCGAGCGGGTTGCGCGTGACAAACAGGTACGCGATGCCGCGTGTCTTGAGTGCCACCTCCACGGCCCGGGCCGCGCCCCCGCGGCCCAGAATCAGGGCGCGGCGCGGGCGCGGGGCACCGCCGATCAGCTCATCGAGCGCGGTGCCGAAGCCCTCCAGATCGGTATTGTGCCCGATGCGCCGGCCGTCCGGCGCGAACTCGATCGCATTGACCGCCCCCACCAGGCGGGCGGTGGGTGCCAGCTCATCGAGGTGCGCGCGCACTTCCTCCTTGTACGGAATCGTCACGTTGAGCCCCGCCAGTCGCGGGTGCGCGGCCAGCAAAGCCGGGAAGTCAGCGATCGTGGCGAGCTCGAAGGCGTCGTACCGGTAGCCGTCCAGGCCCAGCGCGGCGAACTTAGCGGCGAAGTACGCCGGCGAAAACGAGTGGGCCAGGGAGCGCCCGATCAGGCCAAATTCGCGCATCGTAGTCGTCGGCGGCAAGGGTAAGCGGTTATACGGCCTTCTTCCCTCTCATCCCCCCGAGGGCCGTCAGGACCGGCGGCAACACGGAGAGCAAAATGATGGCGTAGATGAGGTACGTGAAGTTGTTCTTAACGACCGGGATATTGCCCGTAAAATAGCCGAGCAACGTGAGCGACACCACCCAGAGCGCCGCTCCGGCAATACTATAGGCCAGAAATCGCGGATACTTCATGGTGCCCACGCCCGCCACGAACGGCGCGAACGTGCGGACGATCGGGACGAAGCGGGCCATAATCAGGGTCTTGCCGCCGTGCTTGGCGTAGAACGCCTGCGTCTGCTCCAGGTACTCGCGCTTGAGAAAAGGAACCCGCCCGGAAAAGGCGCGCGGGCCGATGTAGTTGCCGATCGTGAAGTTGAGATTGTCGCCGAGGAGGGCCGCCAGGAAGAGCAGCCCCATCAGCTTGTAGACATTGAGCCCCGAATCGGGCAGCGCCGCCAGGGAGCCGGCCACGAACAGCAGCGAGTCGCCGGGGAGAAACGGGAACAGCACAATGCCCGTCTCGGTGAAGACGATGGCGAAGAGGATGGCGTAGGTCCAGCCACCGTACTGCTGCGTGAGATCGCGCAGGTGCACGTCGAGGTGCAGAATAACGTCAACGAACTGTCGAAAGAAATCGACCATATACGGGCAGGAGCAGAGGAGTGAGCCGCAAAGGTACCCGGAGGGGCGCGCTGGCTAGTGGGCAGTATCCGGGGCCGAATAGTATTGAGGCGGGCGGGCGCTGACGTGCCAGTACTTCAGCAGAGCGGCATTCACGGCCGAGGCGCGCGGGTCGGTGATCGGCTCCCAGGCCAGCACCCGCGTGCCGGGCGGCAGCCGCACCACCGGCCCCGGAGCGGCGGCCAGCTGCGTAAGCGCCCGGCGCTCGGCCGCGTTGCTCTCCGCCGGGCGAAGCCACCGCCGCCGGTCGGCGTTGACGAAAATGAGCGCCACTGCCACCAGCAACACCGCGTAACGTCCGCTCGCTCGCGGGGCCAGCCCACGGAGCAGGCATACGGCCGTGCCCACGTAGAAGATGAATAACCCGAGGGTCAGCGGCAAGGCGGTGTCGTAGCGTAGCACGAACTCGCGGTAGGCCCGGTAGCCTCCCAAGGGCAGCAGCAGCAGATACCCCGCCGCGAAGGCCAGCAGCCAGCGGCCCGCCGTTAGCCACCCGCGTGCTTCGGGCGTGGGGCGGCGGCGGAGCAGCCACGCGTTCAGCCCCGAGCCCGCCAGCAGCAGGGGTAAGCCGAGCTTGGCCGTGAGCAAGTGGCCGATGCCCACGGCCAGCCGCGCGTAGCGGGTAGCGAGGGGAAGCGTGGTGGCCAGGTTTTCCGCGTTCTGGCGCCCGATCCAGAGCGAGTACAGCGCCAGGAGGCCAAGCGCACCCAGCACCAGCGCGCCCGCGCGGGGGAGCTGCGTCAGCCCGGTTCGTACCCGCGCGAAGGCCGAGCCGGTGGTCGCTCGCCAGCGGGCCAGCGCCCACGCCAGCACCGCGCCCGGCAGCAGCACACTCACCACGCCCGTCACGATAGGGCCGTTGAGGGCGAGCACCACCGCTAAGGCCGTCAGGGCTACCGTGCCGCCGGGCGAGAGCCGTACCGCTTCTCCCCGCCGCGCGGCTCGGTAAAAAGGCCAAAGCAGCACCAGCAGCAGGGCCAGCGGCCACGCGTAAAAAAACGTGTAGGTCAGCGAGCGGTCGATAACGCCCAGCTGCGCTTGATAGCCCAGCGTCTGAAACAACGGCGCGAGGAGCGCGGCGGCTACCCAGTAGGTTCGCCGCCGCGGGTTCAGCGTCCCGCTCGCGTAGCCCGCCAACAAGCCGAGCAGCAGGGCTTGCACCAGCGTTTTGAATAGAGCCGCCGCCACGTAAATGCTCGAAATCGGGGGCACGCCCAGCTTTTGCAGGGCCAGCGGCACGTGCCGGCACCAACCCACCATCGCGAGGTGGGCGAAGTAGCGGTTGGGCGCGGCGTACACCTCCCCGCGCAACGCACCAAGGCCGAATGGGTCGGTCAGTACCCGCGCGTAGGGCGCCGACGGCACCACGATGGGGGCCAGATCACCATCGAGCGGCAACTGGTAATGCTGGAGGGCCGAAAAGACGACGTCGACCAGTACCAGTGCCACGAGCAGGGCCGTCGGCCAACGCCAACGCCGGGGCGACTCCGCCACTTATCCCCGCGGCATCGACGTTCCGGGCCGGCCCTTCACTTCCGGGGCGGGCTTGAACATCGGGTCGACGGCATCCATATCGAGGAAGTCGGTAAACGTGTCGCCGCGCAGGCCGAGACGAATAGTTTCAAGCGAGATGATCTCGTTCGGGGCAATGTTGCCCAGGTTCACGTTCGCGCCGAGCATCTTGATAAACCACACCTGCTGGGCTTTCTGGGGGGCTTCCCAGATAATGCTCTCAAACGGCACCTGCGTGAGAATCTCTTCCACGAGCCCCGAGCGTACTTCACCCGTGGAGCGGAAAAGCCCCACGTTGCCCGCCTCACGCGCCTCGCCGATCACTTTCTCCGAGCCCGCTTCGAGCTCCGTCTTCATCTGATGAATCCACTTGTAGGGCGGGATGATTTTCTCCGCGTCCTTCGAGCCGACTTCCGACAGTACGCGCACCTGCTGGCTCAGCGTGCGGATGAACTCGCATTTCTTATCGTGCGGCAGCTCCAGCGAACCGTCCGATACCTCGCAGTATTCCATCTGGAACGTATCGAGCAGGCGCCGGTAATCGTCGAACTGGTTACGGATGATGAAGGCTTCGAAAAGGGTGCCGCCGAAGTAGGTCGGTACGCCCGCCGCGCGGTAGACGTCGAGCTTGCGCGCCAGATTCGGCGTCACGTAGGAGGTAGCCCAGCCGAGCTTTACAATGTCGGTATACGGGGCACCTACCTCCAGGAAGTCTTCGACCTCCCGGACGCTCAGGCCCTTATCCATTACCATCGTGAAGCCTTGATCGCGCGGCTTGGTCGTACGATCGGGAAGTTGCGAAAGCGCGTAGTTCATCAGAGGAGTTACGAGTTACGAGTTGCGAGTTGCGAGTGCGGTACTGAACAACTCGCAACTCGCCCCTACTTCCGATACTGATCGATGAGCCGCAGCAGGGTGGGCTGCGCGGCCAGCGTCGGGAAGTACTCGAAGAGCACGGGGTGCTTTTCGAAGTCCAAAAGTAGGGCGTTCTCCAGATACTCGTAGGCCGCGCGGTACCGGCCGGCGGCCAGCAGGTACGCGCACGCCCGGTAGTGCAGCTCGGCATCGTCGGGCGTGGCTTCCAGGGCGGCCTTCACCAGGTCAGCGGCCTCCTCGTAGTGACCCTGCTCAAAGAGCACCCCCGCCCACCCCACCCACGCGTCGGCGGAGGCCGGGTCGGCGGTGGTGGCGCGCTCGTAGGCTTCCAGGGCGCTCACCACGTTGCCTACCTGGTACTCGCAGCGGGCCAGACCGAGCCAGTACTCGCCCGAGTCGTCATAGAGGCTGATCGCTTTGCGGATGTAGTGGAGCGCTTCAAACCAGCGCTCCTGGCCGGCGAGCACCATCCCGAGACCAAACCACGCCTCGTCGGTCTGCTGATCCATTTCGAGCGCCCGCTGATAATAGCGCTTGGCGTCGGCCCACTCACTCAGCTTTTCGTGGCACTCACCCAGGTTGCAGAGCGCCTCGGTGGTAGGGTGGCCGGCCGGAAAGCTCTGGCCAAACGCTTCGAGCGCGCCGCGATAATCGCCGCGCAGCACGCGCGTTTGCCCCAGGTAGCCGTGCGCGGCGTGAAAGTCGTTTTCAGTGAAGGTGGCGTATTCGAACGCGTCGTGGGCGGCGTCAGTCTGTTCGAGCCGCAGCTGCGCGAGCCCCAGATTGAACCACGCGCGGGCCGCGAACGGATCGGCATCCACGAACTCCTGAAAAAAGGCCGGTGCCGCCGCCAGCTCATCACTCAGCTCCCAGCATTGCAGCAGCTCGTGCGCGGCCGATTCATTCGCGGGATTAAGTCGCAACGCCTGCTGGTAGTGGCGCGCGGCGGCGCGCGGCTTACCCCAGTGCTGGTACGCCAGCCCGAGGTTGAATTGCACATCGTCGCGGTCCGCATCCGGTCCGCTCTGAGCGAGACCTTCCTTGAAAAACTCGACGGCGCGCTCAAAGTCGGCCCGTTGCGAGTAAATGATCCCCCGCGTGATGGCGACGTCCGGGTTGGCCGGCTCGCGCTCCGCGACGTCATCAATAACCCGCAGTGCTTCGGCCGTCCGGCTAAGCATGGCCAGTACCTGCGCTTTGTCAATCAGCAGGTCCGCGGAGAACGGGTACTGTTCGAGCGCCGTCTCGCAGGCGCGCAGCGCTTGGTCGAATTCCTGGCGGCCGGTGTAGTGGTCGATGAGCAGCTCGAAATCGCTCAGGTCGAAAAACACGGCCGCGTGCGTGGCGAGCATCTCCTCAAAGCGCCGCACGGTGCGGCGAACTTCGTTGGCGCTCGGCTCACTCGACGGGTCGTTGTGCATAGAGGAGTAAAGATCAGCGGAAAAGGGCGAGCCCGATGGGTGGGCACCTTCCGAACCCTAAGTTCGGCAGAAAAAGTTTGTTGGGTATCCGGGCGCCACCGCCTCAGTTTTGGTCACTTAAACTCTGCCGTCGCAGCTCCCGCGCGCACCACGTCACGGAGTCGGCCGGCGACCGGTACGTGACCCCGAGCGTGCGCGTCGCGTGGCTCCCGTCGAAGACGGCGGTGCGGCGGGCGATGCGGGCCGTCTCGCGGGTGAGTAAGGGCGCGGCGCCCGTCAGGCGGGCGCGGATAGCTTCTACCCGCCAGAGCACCTCGGCCAGCACCGGCGGCAGCGCCGTGCGCGACGGACGGCGCCCCAATGCCGTCGCGGCGAGCTCGAAGAACTCAGCGTAGGGGAGCGTGCCCGCACTCAATACGTAGCGCCCGCCGAGCTGAGTGGCGGGCGCGGTAGCGAGTTGCAGCAGTGCCGCGACGACATCGCGCACGTCCACCAGATTCAGCTGCCCCGGTGGGTAGTAGCGGTGCTCATCGGCCGCGTAACGAAATAGCTGGGTAGAGGAGCGGCGGGGGTCGCCGGGGCCGATGATAACCGACGGGTTGACGATGGCGCCGGTCAAACCTTCGTTCAGGCCGCGCCAGACTTCCAGCTCGGCGGCGAACTTCGACTCGGCGTAGGTCGAATGCTGGGCGGCGGGGTCCCACTGCGTCATCTCGTCAACGGTCGTGCTGCCCGCGGCTGGCGGCCCCAGGGCTGCCACGCTGCTTACGTGCAGCAGGCGCGCCGTGGGCGCGTGCGACAGCAGCGCGTTGACCACATTAGCGGTTCCTTCGACGTTGGTTTCCCACAGCCGCGCGGCGTCGCGCGGGGCAAACGAGACGAGCGCCGCCGCGTGGATTACTACGTCGGCGCCCGTAACCGCCTGTTGCAGAAACAGCGGGTCGAGCACGTCACCCTCGACCCATTCTACCGCGGACGCGTCGATGCCGCCGGGCAACGCGTCCGGCGGCGTACCGCGATACGACGCCCGGACCCGCCCGCCCGCCTGTTGCAGCGCGGCCAGTAGCCACTGACCCACCAGCCCGCTACCACCGGTGACGAAGTAAGTCATCGGGAGAGGGGTTTAGGATTTACTACTAAGGTCGGGGGGGCGAACACCATTCATCAACATAGTTAGACCCGCCGGCACCACCCCTGAGGTTTCCCTCCAGGAAAGGGCAATCGCGGCTGCTACGCACTTTCCTTACGCCAGCAGGGCTTTATTGCGCAGGGGCAGCGCGAGCAATTTGTCGAGGTACGGCGTGGCGTAGAGGTTGGCCAGCACTGAGGTATGCTTGAGGCCGTGCGCATCCGTGCCGGCAAAATCGACGAGCTTGCGATCAATCAGCTGCTCGACGGCGCGACGCTCGCTGGGACCGTAGTAACCGGCGAGTGAGTTGAGGTTGATCTGGAGTAGCGCGCCTTTTTCGCGCCATTCGGCCGCGTCGTCGAGGCGGCCGTGGAGGTACTTGTAGCGCTCGGGATGAGCGATAACGGGCTGGTAGCCCGCGGCCCGCAACTCAAAGATGGCGGGCAGGAGCACCCGCGACTCGTTGATGTACGACGTTTCGAGGAGGATGTAACGCTGGTCGCCGCCGAAGCTCAACACGCCATCGGGTTGGGTCAGGCGCGGTAGGAACCACTCATCGAGGTAGTATTCGGCGGCGCATTCGAGCGTGACGTCAATTCCCTGGGCGGTGATGGCCTCCGTAAGGGCCGCGAGGGCGGCGTGCACCCCCGCGGGCGTATTCCGGTAGAAGTCGCCCATGATGTGGGGCGTGGCCACCAGCTTGCGGTAGCCGAGGGCCACCAGCTCGCGCACGAGCGCCACGCCGGTCTCCACCGTATCCGCGCCGTCGTCGAGCCCGGGCAGCACGTGCGAGTGCATATCGGCGCCGAGCACGGCCAGCAACGGCTTACCCGCCCCCGACCTGGCGCCGGATGCGCTCGCCGACGTATCGTCGGCCGAGGTGCCGCCTAACAGGCGTTTCCAGAAACTCATAGGCTGCCGCGGATGGCCCAAATGGGGCCGCTGAGATTATTCGTCGTCGCCGTCCTCATCTTCGTCCGCGGCAGGCACTTTGCCTTCAGCCGGCTTGGCATCGCTGCTGCCCGAAAGGCGCGAACGCAGCCCCGCGAACAACCCACCCTTGCTTTCCTTCGATTCGACCTCCTCGTAGTAGCCGTAGCCGGCGCTGGCGCCGTAGCTGCCGTAGCCGTAGCCATACCCGTAGCCGTAGCCGTAGCCATACCCGTAGAGCCCCGACGACTGCGAGTCATTGAGAATGGTATTGAGGTTGGTAAAGCCGTTGGTCCGGATAAGCTTATTGATGTTCTTGAGGAAAACTTTCCGCGAGTACATCGCTCGCACGATGTAAATCGGAATGTCGGCCTTCCGCATGATCAGAATGCCGTCCGTGACCAGTCCGACCGGCGGTGTATCGATCATCACCACATCGTACATCTGGCGCAGCTCGGCGAGGATTTCGTCGAAGCGCGGGCTCAGAATCAGCTCCGATGGGTTCGGCGGGGTCGGGCCGGCCGAAATCATGTCGAGCGTATCGATCGGCGTCTTGTTGATGCACTCAGCAATCGTGTGCTTGTCGATGAGCATCGTGCTCATCCCTTTGGTGTTCTCGATATCGAAAGCCAGGTGCACCTTCGGCTTGCGCATATCCATGTCGAGAATGACCACCCGCTGCCCCGTTTGGGCGATGATGCCGCCCAGGTTCACGGCGACGAAGGTTTTGCCCTCGCCGGAGATCGTGGACGTAATCGTGATGAGCCGGTGCTTCTGCTTGGTGCTGCTCAGAAACTCAAGGTTCGTGCGGATCGAGCGGATACTTTCGCTCATCGCCGACTTTGGGTTTTTGTCAATGACCAGACGTGAGACGAGCATCTTCTCCTTCGTGTACGTCGGGATCACGCCCAGCACCGTCGCCATCGTGTTGGATTCGAGCTCGCGCAAGCTCGTCACGGTGTTGTGCGAGAAGTAGCGACCCGCCACGAGGCCCAGGCTCATCACCACCCCGATCGCGAGGCCGATGAGGTACACGATAAACTTCTCGGGATAAATCGGCGCGCCCGGCAGCGACGGGTTCGCGAGTACCTGAAAGTCGGGCGTCGTCCCCGCCTTGGAAATCTGGTAGCTGACTTTCTTATCCATCAGGTTCCCCACAAACTTGTTGTAGAGATCGAGGCGGCGCTGCAACCGGGTGCGCTCGGTTTCCTGCGCCGGCAAGCTGGCCACGCGCGACGACAGATCGCCCACTTTTTTATTGATCTGGCCGAGGGCTTCGCTGATTTTCTGCCGCTCCTGCGCGATGAGCGTGGCAATCCGCCGCCGCTGAAACGTGTAGTCGATCGCCGACTTTCGCATAATGGCCGTCGTGTCGCGATACGACAGCGAGAGCCGTCTTTTGACCAGCGCCAGGTTGCTCAACTCTTCCAGCTCCGCCCGAATCGATATATCCTCTGGCCCGTTGAGCACCAGAATGGTATTCGTCAGGTCGGCGCCGCTATCAACCAGTCGCTGAACCTGCGTGAGCTGCTGCAACCGCTTTTGCTGCAACACGCGGTTGTCCTGCAGCTCCGGGAGTTTCGCCTGGTCTTCCTCAAACAGCGTACGGGAGTCGTAGCCCTTTGCCGAGGTCACGAAGCGCTGATACTGCCGCTCAACGCGTTCGAGCGAATCGCTGGTCGCCGAGATCTGGCCATCGAGGAACGACAAGGTCTGCGCCGCCGACTGCGACGATTTCTGCAGCTTGGCGTGCCGGTACAGCTCGGTAATCTTCGCCACGACGTCGCGGGCCTTCACCGGGCTATGGTCGGTGAAGTCGATCGAGATCGTGCCGGCGTCAGGATTCAGAATCTGCACCACCAGATTCGAGTTGAGGTATTGCGACAGCTGGCCGTCGCTGTTCACCGTGAAGTGATAGTTCTGGTCGGTGGCCTCCGGCGTAAAGTTGCGGTTGAGCCGCATCGTCAGAATAATGCCGGGCGCTTTGATTGGCTGGCCCAGGCGGTACTCGCCGGCGATTGTCTCGCCTTTGAGGTTGTACTGCAGCGAGACGCGTTGCGAGTCGAGCAGGGCGACGTTGAACGACTGGTTATAGAGCGAAGGGTCGATGAGCTCGGTGGTAACGATAAACGGCGAGCTGTGGTAGAGCTCGCTCTCGAGCATCGTGCCTTCGGCGAAATAGCTGACGCGCAGGTCGAGCGAATCCTTGAGCTGCGTGTAGAGGACTTCCGATTTGATTAATTCCACTTCGCCGCCGAGGCGGGCCCCCGGACGCATCGAGGCGGGCGCCTTTTCCTCCATTCCGAGGCCCAGCATATTCGCCTGGGAGGCTTCATCGATTTTGATGATCGAGCGCGACTGATAGAGTGGCCGCGTGTAACGAATGAAAATCTGGGAGCCCGCCAGACTCAGAATCAGTAACAGAATAATCCAGACCAGGCTGCGCCGCGTAACGGCGAGCAGGGTAGCAAAGTCGATCTCAGTCGAAGCGGTTTCTTCCGCTACTGGCTGCAACGGAGCATGGCCGCCCGACGTGGTCGCGAGCGACATATCCGACCGGGGATCAAACTCAGCGGGTGATAAGGCCATATGCGTTAGAACAGAACAATAAAAATAAGATGAAAGCCGGGAAGCCGCGAAGCAAACGACGGTAAGCGGCTGGCCGTTCAGCGCTGCTTGTCGCGGGGGCGGATCATAACTTTAGAAGAAGCGGAGGATTACGGACGCAATGACGCCGATGCTGGAGAGTACGCCCACGATGCGGATATTGTCGCGCAGGGCCGCGGCGAACGGATGCCGGACTGGCTCGATGTACACCACATCGTTCGCGATGACCTGCACGTTCGCTTTGCGCATTCCTTCCAACGTCGATAAATCAATCATCTGTACCTGGGCCGTGCGCGGATCTGCCCCTCGGACGAGCCGGATGTTCGTCGTACGGGCTTCGGGCGCAATGCCCCCCGCCAGAGCGATCACTTCCAGCAGGGAGGTGGTTTGGTAGGTGAGGGGAATGACCTGCGAGCCGCCGCCCGCCGCGCCAAGCACCACCACGCGCTGGTTGCCGATGCGGCACTCAACGAATACCTCTTTGTAGAAGGCCGAAAACTTGCGCTCCAGCAGACTGTCGATCTGTAGCAGGCGCAGGCCCGCTACCGGCACGAACCCCACCATCGGGAGGCGGACCTGGCCGTCAGGCATGACCTCGAAGGAGGAGGCGTTATCGACGGAAGTGCCGCTGTTGCTGGTCGTGGTGCTGCTCGTCGCGGGGCGCGTGCCGCCGCCGGAGGAAGCCGACGTGCTCTGCGTGACCGTCCCTTTGCCCGCGGGATTGCCGAACCGCAGCTCGCCGTTGGGGTCGAGAATCGACTCGCCGTTATTCGTGAAAATCCGGAACAATAAGAAATCGCCGGGCTGCACGAGGTAGTTTTTCGGCGGTAGGGGGAGCTGCCGGACGACCTGGGCGGAGTCGAGCTTATTCTTGGCATCGACGGGACGCAGCAGCAAGTCGGCCCGATAGGAAGCGCATGAAGCTAGCAGCGCCAGAAGGAAAAAAGCACCGACGCGGGTAAAAAAGCGTTGCAAAAGCCAAGGCTTTGGGTAGACCATCGGGCAAAGGTAACGCCGTGGGGCTGAGTCAAAGGGGAAATCTGCGTTGTCGTAGTGGACTACCGGGGGGGTAGGTGGGGCGTTTCGCGTACTTTCGCCCTCGTGAAACTACTTCGTTTGGAAGCCCGGGCCGGGGCCGGAAACGGTCGGGCAACGGCGTATCGGTGGATTCTGCTGGCCTTTGGGGTACTGGTACTGGGCGTGGCCCCGGTGGGCGGCGCCTACGCGCAGCGCACCCCGGCCGATACTACGCTCACCGTGCCGATGTTCGCCCTTGGGGGCGGCTACGACCTGCCGGGCGCCGATTTCGCCGAGCGCTTCGGCCCCGGCCCGGCCGCCCAGGCGGGCTTCTGGTTGAAGACCAAGCGCGGCTGGCTGCTCGGGTTCGACTACGGCTTCCGGTTCACGGGCAAGGTGCGCGAAAACGTGCTCGACTCCATCCGGCTGCGCGACGTGGAAGCGCCCAACCAGTTCATCGGCGCCGACGGTATCTACTCCGACGTGCGCGTCACCGGCCGGGGCTACACGCTGTTCCTGACCGGC
>JBKJUQ010000412.1:0-3948 GCA_046590685.1 Hymenobacteraceae bacterium | reverse complement strand
CCACCCTCCTCCCCCCTCCCGCATCATCATGAACCGAATTCTACGCGTTTCTCTGGGTCTGGTGGCCACGCTGGTGGCGCCGTTTGCCGGGCAAGCCCAGTGCATCTTCACCTCGACGGCTACCGGCGGCCTCTTCACTTCCCCCACCACCTGGATGGTCAGCGGCGATGCCCCCTGCGATACCATTCCTAACGCCGCGAGCGTGGTCATCATCAACGGCCCGGTGGTCCTCAACACCGACTTTACGCTCGAAAATGATGGCGCCACCCTCACCATCAACTCCGGCGGCTCGCTCATCCAGGACGGTACGCCGCGAACCCTCGTCCTCGGCACCGGTTCGGGATCCGAGCAGCTCGACCGCGCCGTGATAGCCACCGGTGCCCGCCTCCTCGTCTCGGAGCTGGTGCTCGAAAAATCGGAATTGACCGTCGACAGCGCCGGCAAAGTGGCCGTGCAGTGCAATCTGACCATCGACAACCTGGGCATTATCACGGCCAACGGGGGCGTCGAAGTCAACGGCAATCTGAACCTGATCACCGGCAACGCGCTGCTGCAAGGCAACGGCTCCCTGGTAATTGTCGGTTGCGTAACGGGCTCCAATGGGGCATTGAACGCGGCTATCCAGGGGAGCTTGCTGGTGTGCGTACAAAACCAGCCCACCCTGTGCGGCACCGGCACCTGCAACGGCGACGTCCCCATCAACAACGATGCGAACTGCGCGGCCATTCTCCCGCCGCTCCCCGTTGAGCTGACCTGGTTCAAAGCCGCCTCGGCCGGCACCGGCGTCAGCCTGACGTGGCAGACCGCTTCGGAGCACGACGCCCTGGAGTTTCTGGTGGAGCGCTCCGCGACCGGGCTCGACTTCGGCGCCATCGGCCGAGTCACGGCCGTGGGCAACAGCACGACGGTGCACAACTACACCTGGCAAGATGACCGTCCGCTCGCGGGCCCGAGCTTCTACCGCCTGCGGCAGATCGACCGGAACGGCGCGTTTGCCTTCTCCAGCGTTGCGAGCGTCCGCGGAGCCGCTACCGCCAAAGCGCTTACGCTCTGGCCAGCAGCGGCCGGCGGCTGCTACGAGGTAGGCCCGCTGGGCGCCACCGCCACTCTGACGGTGTTGACGCCGCAGGGGACCGTAGTGCATACCCAAGCCGTATCCGAAGCCGGCGGGCGCGTAAGCCTGAGTGGCTGCCCGGCGGGCATTTACATCGTGCGCGCCACCTCCTCGCTCGGGACCAGCACCACCCGGATTGCCCATCGCAACCAGTAGCGCAAGCGGAACAAGCGGTCGGCCGCCGGCCAAGTCAGCACTCCCCCGACGGGCAATCTGTGGCGCACAAGCGCGCCGCGGATTGCCCGTCGGGCTATTGGCGGAAAGATGAGGGCATTTGGGGCCACCTTTGCCGCTCATTCCTGCCTTCTGCGACTGCACCCGATGCCTGATGCTTTTCGTTCGGTTTTGCTGGCGTCGCTAGCGGGGCTCTTGCTGGCCGCGGCGTCCGCCACGGCCCAGCCGGTTATCCCACCCGTTCGGCTACCGAAGAACGTTCTTAAAAATCTGGAAGCCGACATCGAGCGGCTGCGGCGCGAGTGGGAAGTGCCCGGCCTGGCCGTCGCCATCGTCACCCCCGAGCGCGTGGTGTACGCCCACGGCTTCGGCCAGCGCAACGTGGCGCAGCAGCTCCCCGTCACCGAAAACACCCTGTTCGGCATCGCTTCGTGCTCCAAGTCTATCGGCGCGGCCACTATTTGCCTGTTAGCGCAGGACGGCCACCTTGATCTCGACGCCCCGGTGCACGACGCTTGGCCCGCCTTTCAACTCGCCGACGACTACGCCACGCTCCACGTCACCGCGCGCGACCTGTTGAGCCACCGCACCGGCCTGCCCCGCCACGACCTGGTCTGGTATCACGCGCCCGCCCTCTCGCGCGGCGAGCTGGTGCGCCGCCTGCGCTACCTCTCCCCCGCCGACGAGGCTCGGACGGCGTTTCACTACTCCAATCTCGGCTATACGGCGCTGAGCGCCCTGGCCGAGGTCGTCAGTCCAGACCACGCCTCCTGGGAGACACTGACGCGCCGGCGCATTCTCACGCCGCTCGGGATGACGCGCACCAATTTCTCGGTGCGCGAATCGGCCCAGGATGCCGATCACGCCCTCCCGTACCGATTTCGGGCCGATGGCTCCTCCCCACCCTCCCGCAACGGGCACAAAGCGGGGAAGCCCCGGGAGGGAGAAGCGCTGCTCCCCCTTGAGGCGCTGCCGCTCGAAGACGTCGACGCCGTGGGGGCCGCCGCCAACATCAACTCCTCCGCTGCCGAGATGGGGCGCTGGCTGCGCGCGACCCTCACCGATGGGCGCCTCGACGGCCGTCAGCTCATTGCGCCGGAAGCGCTGCACACCACGCACGAGCCGCAAATGGCTTACGACCTTACTACTCCCGACGACGACGTGTACACCGATACCTACGGAATGGGCTGGGTCCTGGGTACCTACCGCGGGTTTCGGTACATGACGCACTCGGGCTCGCTCGATGGCTTTACGTCCGAAATGGCGTGCCTGCCGGCCGAGGGCATCGGGGTGGTAGTATTGGCCAATCTCGATGACACGGAGCTGCCGCACCTGCTCGTCAATACCTTGCTCGACCGCCTCACGAGTCTGCCGGCCATCAACTGGAGCGGACGATACCAGCAATACCAGCAGGAAGACGCGACGGTCGAAGCTGAGGAGGGCGTCATCGGGGACCCATTCCGCGTACCCGATACCCGACCCTCTCACCCGTTAGCCGCCTACGCCGGACGCTATCGGCACCCGGCGTATGGCGACCTCACGCTGCGCGTCACGCCCGACGGCCACCTGCGCGGCGACCTGCACGGCCTCGGCCTGGCCCTCGCGCACTACCACTACGAAACCTTCGTCACGGACGCGAATGAATTCCTGCCCGCTATTGGCCCAACCGCGGCCGGGCCGGAGCGCACGGCCGCGGGCCCGACTCCATCAGCGACGTCGGATCCGATGCCAGTGGGTGGTCTGCGCTTCACGTTCGCAACCGATGCTCGCGGCGATATTGGCGAAGTAAGTGCCGCGCTGGAACCCGACGCGCCCGTGCCCATCACGTTCGAGCGCGTCCCCGACACGGTACGCCTGACGCGCGCCCAGCTGCTGCGGTTCGTGGGCGTTTACGGGCCCTCCCCGCGCGATGCGTTTCGGGTAGAGCTGGCGGAGCGGGCGGACTCCCTGCGCGTCCGCTACCCCAATCAGCCCGCGCAGGTGCTCGTGCCCGTACGACCGGCTGAATTCATTATTGCGGGACTGCCGGGCTATCTGCTACGGTTTGTGCTGCCGAGCGGGGAGCCGCCCGCGCAACCCGCCACCGAGGTGCTCACAATCCAGCCAGAGGGCGTTTTTCGCGACCGCCGACGGGCAGAAACCATCCTCACCAAATAGGCGCGGTCAGCGCCAGGAGTGCTAGTTGGATTACTGCCCGGGGCCTGTCACCACGTTATTTTCTGCAATTCCGCTTACCAGATGCGTTACCGTTTATTCGTTACCGCGGCGCTCGTGCTTGCCTTCGGCCACGCGCACGCCCAGAAAACTTACGTGCAGTGCGGGCGCCTGCTCGATGTGCGGGCCGGCAAGCTCTTGGCTGAACAGACCGTGGTGGTCGAAAACGGCCGAATCACGGCGGTGCAGGCAGGCTATCAGGCAGGTGGCGCTGCTGACCACGTCATCGACCTGAAAAACCGCACCGTGTTGCCTGGCCTGATCGATTGCCATG
Organism: Hymenobacteraceae bacterium; assembly: GCA_046590685.1. Lineage (GTDB taxonomy): Bacteria > Bacteroidota > Bacteroidia > Cytophagales > Hymenobacteraceae > JANNMJ01. Next base: position 172 of record JBKJUQ010000412.1, on the reverse strand, counting down.
TGCATCTCGAAAGCCAGAGCAGCAAAAGCAACTTCTACGAGGGCTTCACGCAGAATCCGGCGGATGTGGCGTTTCAGTCGGTCGCGTACGCCCGCACGACGCTGCTGGCCGGCTTCACCACCGTGCGCGATATGGGCGGCTCGGGCGTGAACGTGGCGCTCCGCGATGCCAT
>JBKJUQ010000320.1:0-12931 GCA_046590685.1 Hymenobacteraceae bacterium | reverse complement strand
CTTCCTGCGCGACCACGCCGGGCTGCTCGCCGCTCTGGCCGCCGCTGCCCGAGCCGGCCGGACGCCCGTGCTGCTGGGCGTGAGCTACGCGCTACTGGACTTAGTGGACGCGCTCGGTCCGCTTACGCTGCCCGCAGGCACGATCGTGCTGGAAACGGGGGGTATGAAGGGCCGCCGCCGCGAGCTGATCCGCGACGAGCTGCATGCCACCCTAACGGCCGGGCTGGGTGTGGCGCAGATTCACTCGGAGTACGGGATGACCGAACTCCTCTCACAGGCCTACGCGCCCCTGGGCGGGCATTTCCGCGAAACGCCGTGGCTCCGACCCTTACTACGCGATACCGAAGATCCGCTCGACGTGAGTGAGACGCGCCGCGCCGGCGGCCTCAACCTGATTGATCTGGCCAACGTCGATTCCTGCGCCTTCATCGAAACGCAGGACCTGGCGCGCCGTGACCTCGTGGCGAGCACGTTCGAGGTGTTGGGGCGCTTTGACGCGGCCGACGTCCGCGGCTGTAACCTGCTGGTGGTGTAGGCTATTTTCGATTGAGTGATTGAGTGATTGAGTGATTTTCGATTACCGCGCGATGCGTAATCACTCAATCGAAAATCACTCAATCGAAAATAAACTCACTTTCGCGCGTACAGCTTCGCGTCGTCCTCGCTGATCTCGTCGCCGCCCATAATCACGAGGCGCTCGGTCACGTTGCGCAGCTCGCGGATGTTGCCGCGCCAGTCGAGGTTCTTGAGGTAGTCGAGGGCCGCTTTGCTGATGCGCTTGGGCTTGGTGCCGTAGTCGGCTGCCAGGTCGGCGAGGAACTTCTCGATCAGCGCCGGAATATCATCGCGCCGCTCGTTGAGCGCCGGCACGTGAATCAGGATGACGCCGAGGCGGTGGTACAAGTCTTCGCGGAAGGTGCGCGCTTCGACTTCCTTGAGCAGGTCCTTGTTCGTGGCGGCCACCACGCGCACATCTACGCTGATCTCCTTCTCGCCCCCCACGCGGGTGATTTTGTGCTCCTGCAAGGCGCGGAGCACTTTGGCCTGCGCCGACAGGCTCATATCGCCGATCTCGTCCAAAAAGAGCGTGCCGCCCGAGGCTTGCTCAAACTTACCCAGGCGCTGCTTGACGGCGCTCGTGAACGAGCCCTTCTCGTGGCCGAACAACTCGCTCTCAATCAGCTCGCTCGGGATGGCCGCGCAGTTCACTTCGATGAGGGGGCCGTCGGCCCGGTTCGATTTCTCGTGAATCAGGCGCGCCACCATCTCCTTACCCGCGCCGTTGGGGCCCGTCACGAGCACGCGCGCGTCGGTGGGGGCCACCTTATCGATCTGCTTCCGAACCGCTTCGAGACCGGGGGAGACCCCGATCATCTCAAACTTCTTTGAGATTTTTCGCTTGAGCGTTTTCGTTTCCACCACCAGCTTCTGGCGGTCGAGGGCGTTGCGCACGGTCACGAGCAGGCGGTTGAGGTCGGGCGGCTTCTGGAGAAAGTCGAAGGCGCCTTTCTTGGTCGCATCCACAGCCGTGTCGATCGAGCCGTGCGCCGACAGCATAATGAAGGGCACGTCCGGCGCGAGGATCGCGGCACGCTCGAGTACTTCGAGGCCATCGAGCCGCGGCATCTTGATGTCGCAGAGCACGACGTCGTAGCGGCCGTTTTGGAGCGCCTTCAGGCCCGCCTCGCCGTCTTCGGCTTCGTCGACCTCGTAATTTTCGTAAGAGAGAATGTCGCGCAGGGCGGCGCGAATGGCGCGCTCGTCGTCGATAATGAGAATTTTGGGCATTTTAGGGCAAGATGTGGAGATGTGAAAATGTGACGATGTGAAAGATGGGTTAGTGTACGCTCCTGAACAGGGCTTCCACATTCTTCACATCTTCCACATCACCACATCTCGAAATACCGGGCCGACAAGCCGATAAGCCGGGTTCTGTCGGGCGGGCCGCGGCTTGCGCTCTGGTCCGCCGTCCTATCATTTATCTAGGCCAGTCGTCGCCGAAAGGCTCCATCGCCCTACCCACCGACACGAGCGGGCCGCTCGCTGCGCCCGTTGCCGGGCGCCTGTCGGTCTATTTGGGCTTTCACCGCCTGCGGTTTACCCAGCCGAGACCGTTGCCGGCTCGCTGGTGGGCTCTTACCCCACCTTTTCACCCTTACCGTACCCCGAAAGGCGCGGCGGTTATTTTCTGTGGCACTGGCGGTCACGCACCCGTCGCCCGGTGCGCGCCTTCCCGTTAGGAAGCAGACTGCCCTGCGGTGCCCGGACTTTCCTCTCCGGCCCCGGTCGGGCCGCAGCGATAGGATGGCTTGTCGGTTATGGGCAAAGGTACGGTTAATCAGTGGCGGCGAAATCAGCGGCTAACCTCTGCACTTCACGCTCTGTCGCGTAGTGAGGAGGCGGTAATTGGGCTACATTTATTGCAATCACCCTTAAGCGTGCGTACATCTCCGGCACAGTACGCCAAAACGCCTTGTCAATTGTAAGACATGATTTAATCAAGTCACCAGCGTAGAAGTCGCCCTCCGCGAACGGGTCGTTTTCGAGTACCTCCAGAGCCAGGGGCAATAGAAAATGTAGCCCGATATTCTGCCCGATTAGCTTCCGTAGGTTATCAGTTGTAAGTTCGGCTACGGGTACGCGCCGCAATCGATGACATTCTCGGATAAGGAAAGAACCTTCGTCGGCAGAAGGTGCGCCCCACGAATTGCTTTCCAGTGCTTCAAGGGTGGCAGTACGATCAACGGGCTTTCCTTTACTCATTTCTGCTTACTTCAACCGCACCTTCGTCGCCCCAAAGCCGAACTTCTCTTTTTGCGCTTCCTCAAAGAATTTGATGCGCGCGTCGCGACTCAGGTTGCGGTGGATTTCCTTTCGGAGCGTACCGGTGCCGACGCCGTGGATGAAGATGATCTCGTGCATGCTCGTCGCGATCGCCCGATCGAGGGCATCCTGAAACGCGGCCATTTGCAGGCGCAGCGCCTCCGTGTTGTTGACTTCGCCGGCGGGCGCGTCGGCCAGGTGTTCCAGGTGCAGATTCACCTCGTGCGGCGGCGCCACCACCTTGACGTTCGGCGCGGGGGGCGTAGAGTTAAGCTTGTCGGCGAGCCGCGCCGCGTCCACCGGGGAGTCGGCCACGGGTAGGAGGGAAGCGGTGACGAGGCGGTGCTCCGCGAGGCGGAAAACGTAGCCTTCCTGCTTCAGAATGGGGGCCGGGGCGCGGCTGTTATAGAACGTGCTCGCCTTAAACCGCACCCGCGCCGTTTCGAGCGCGTGCAGCTGGAGCGCTTCGGCCCGATGGGCGACGTACTGGATTACGACGGCGGGCCACGTCTCAAAATCGCGCAGGTGCAGGTGGGCAAGCGGTGCGGCGGCGCGCGGCCCGACCGTGCCATTCTTGCGCCCTACGTACCGGTCCTGCTTTTCCTCGCCGTAGGTGAAGAGCAGATCATCGTCGGAATTATTGACGAGCTGCACCGACAACAGCTCCTCGGCCTGATGAATGAGCACGAGGTAAACGCCAACCACTGCCGGGGCCGGGGCGGGCTGCTTGGGCGCGGGCGTTACGGGGCCGCTGGTGGCCGTGCTCTTAGGCAGCGGCTTGGGTGCGGCGGGCGCCGGGCCCGGTCGCGGGACGCTCTCGGGCCGGGGAGGCGCCACGGGCGGGGGAGCCGGGCGGGCCCCGAAGGCTTTGACTTCTTCGGCCGCGATGGGCACCACATCAGATCGCCGGAGCGGAATCGTAAACTCGCCGTCGATGGCAACTTCGAGTACATCACCATTTTCGAGCACACGCGTCACGGTGCCTTCTTCGCGGCCCGACATGAGTCGGACCCGGTCGCCTACTTGAATCACGGATTGAGAGGAGTTGAGGAGAAAAAATCAGAAATAGAGCCCGTGCAGTCGCACGCCGCCCGTGGAGCGTAGCTCAAGCGCCGGCGCCGGCAGGCGCACAATGCTGAGTACGTAGAACAGCCGCCGCAGGACTTTGCTTCGCGTCCGGACATTCATTAAGTGCACGTCAGGGCCGATATAAAACTGCCGAACGGTTTGGTAGCCCGCGGCGCGGTTTTGCTCGGGCGATCCGTACACGAGGTTTTCGGCGCCGTAGCCGACGGCTACGTGGAGCCAGCGCGGCCAGCGGGCCGCCGGCCCGAGAAATGCGCCGACATCGGCCGTCAGCCAGTGCGTCTGGCCGTTGTAATCTTTCAGCAGGCGCTGGGGGACGTTAGCGCCGAGGGTGTTGGGGCGCTTGCGGGCGAAAGGTGTCAGGTGAACGCCCATTTTCGGCCAAAAGCGGGGCTGGTCCCAGAGGGCCACCTGGCCCGCGTACAAGGCGGTGCCCACGGCATTGGCGGCCAAATCGGTGGCCGATGCGCCGTAGCCCGGCGAACGACCGTCGAAATACTCGATCGTGCCTTGCAGAATCAGTCCTACGGGCGCGCCCCACCACAGGGCGTTACGACGCGACAACCCCGCCCACCGCAGCCGATCGATCGAGGCCCGGCTTTCCTGGAAAGCGCCCCACACGTGGCCCGCTTTATCAAGCTGCGCCCATTCGTGGCCGTCGTTGAACCAGTGAAAAGGCATCTTTACGCCCGTGTACCAAGTTGCCCCGAGGCCGCCAACCACGGCGGCCGCGCCACTGCCAATGCCGAGCGCCACCAGTCGCACCCGCCGGGGATCGGGAGTAGCTGCCCAGCGCGCCCGGTAGCTCTGACCCACCGAATCGGTCAATAAATCAGCCGCGGCCCGCAACTCCGACTGCCCCCAAGCGGTTGGGCAAGCCAGTAGCACCGTTACCAGCCCGGCGAGCATCCCCGGAAGTCGCGCCAGACCTCCCCCGCGGGTTGTCGGCCGGAGCACAAAGGAAGGAATCAGGTTCAAGAAGGGCAAAACTACGCCCTGTCGCGGTCCTGTCGGGTATGCAAACTCCTTCGGGGTCCGTTCTTTACGCGCAATTGGTCGCTACCACCTCTTCGTTAGCTTTTTTGTTGCTCACCTTTTACCACTCCCGCGCTATGCGCATATTCTCTCTGCGAGTGCTGTTGCCGGCCCTGATTGTCGGGTTCAACCTGTTGCCCGGTACTGCTCGGGCGCAGACTCCGGCCGTAACGGCTAGTCCTGCTTTCTTCCGGGAAACTGACCCGGTTACGATCACCTACGACGCAACCCAGGGGAATGGAGCGTTAGCTGGCTTCGCGGGCCCGGTCTACATCTGGACGGGGGTCGTGACTAACCTGAGCCCGAACAACACGACGTGGCGCCACGTCAAGAGCCCGAATTTTGGGCAAGGCGATCCGGCTGCGCTCATGACGCGCTCGGCCACTAACCCCAATATGTACTCTATCACTTTCACGCCGCGCGCTTTCTACCCGGTGCCCGCCAACGAGACGATTCTGCGGCTGGGGATGATCTTCAAGAATGCGGATGGCAGCCTGGTCGGCCGGGGCGACACGGGCGGCGATTTTTTTGTCGATGTCTGGCAGGGGCAATTCGCGGTGCGCATCACCAGCCCGCTCGCGACCGGTGCTCCCCAGTTCGTGGCGGCTGGCTCGACGGTAAGCGTCACGGCGGTGGCCTCGCAGGTTTCGCAGCTGCAAGTCACACTCAACGGGGTGGCGCAGGGAGCGGCCACGGCTACCACCATCACGCAGGCCGTCACGGTCACGAGCCCCGGCCGCAACGTGGTGCGGGTCCAGGCTACGAGCGGCGCGAATGCTGCGACGGATTCCATCGTGTTCTTCGTGCGGCCGGCCGTCGTGACGGCGCCGCTCCCGGCGAGCGTGGTGGTCGGGTTGGAGGACGGCGTGACGTACGTATCGCCGACCTCGGCGGTGCTCGTCCTGACGGCGCCCCAAAAACAATTTGCTTACGCCCTGGGTGAGTGGAACGGCTTCCAGCCCGAAACTGCGGGCTTTATGAACCGCACGCCCGATGGCAACCGGTGGTGGGTGCAGATCAATAATCTCACGGCCGGTCAGCAGTACGCTTACCAGTTCCTCGTCGATGGCACGCTCAAAGTGGCCGACCCGTACGCCGAAGTGGTGCTCGATCCCAACAACGACAACTTCATCCCCGCTGCCACTTACCCCAACCGCAAGCCGTACCCAATGGGCCTTACCACGGGCATCGTGAGCGTCCTGCAAACCGGTCAGACCCCGTACGTCTGGCAAACCACGAACTATCAGCGGCCGAAGGAAACGGATCTGGTGGTGTACGAGATGATCGTGCGCGATTTCGTCGGCGCCCGCAACTACCAGACGGTGCGTGATACGCTCGACTACCTGCAACGGCTGGGAATCACGGCCATTGAGCTGATGCCGGTATCGGAGTTTGAGGGCAACGACTCGTGGGGGTACAACCCGTCCTTCCAGATGGCCTTGGATAAGGCGTACGGTACCCGCGAGGCGTACCGGCAATTTATTGATGAGTGCCACGCCCGCGGCATCGCCGTGATCATGGATGTGGCGCTCAATCACCAGTTTGGCCAGAGCCCGATGGCGCAGCTTTACTTCGATGGATCCGCGCCAACGGCGGCTTCCCCGTGGTTCAACCGGGTGGCACGGCACGATTTCAACGTGGGTTACGACATGAACCACGAATCGCCGTTCACGAAATACTGGGCTAAGCGGGTGATGCGCTATTGGCTCGATAATTTCAAAATCGACGGCTACCGATTCGACCTCTCCAAAGGCTTCACCCAGCGCAATACGCTCGGCAATACCGGTGCTTGGGGGCAGTACGACGCGTCGCGGATCGCGATCTGGAAAGACTACGCCGATCATCTGTGGAGCGTAGACTCGACGTGCTACATCATTCTGGAGCACTTCGCGGATAATACCGAGGAGCGCGAGCTGGCCAATTATCGTCACGGCATGATGCCGTGGGGCAATGCCCACTTCGCGATGGCCGAAGTGGCGAAAGGCTTCGTCGGCAACTCCGACTTCTCGTACGGCCTCTCGCACCTCACTCGCGGGATGACGCGCCCGCGCCTGGTGGGCTACGCCGAAAGCCACGACGAGGAGCGCCTGATGGTGGAGAGCCTCACCAACGGCAACCGGGCTCAGGCTGCCAATGGCTACGACGTCCGGACGATCCCCGTGGCGCTGGCCCGCCAGGAGCTGGTCGCCGCTTTTCTGCTAAGCGTGCCCGGGCCGAAGATGATGTATCAGTTCGATGAGCTAGGCTATGATGTCAGCATCAACATCAACGGCCGCACCGGATCGAAGCCGTTGCGGTGGGCTTATTACCAGGATGCGCGCCGCCGTCGCCTCTACGAAGTTTACCGAGCGATGAATCGCCTGCGCCAGCATCCCTCGTTTGAAACGACTACCTACACGGTTGCCAATCCGGGCTCTTCTCTCCGCACAGTGCGCGTCGTGGGCCCGGGGATGAGCACGGTGACGATCGGCAACATCGCCGTCGTGCCGCAGACAATGACGCCAGGATTTCCGCAAGGCGGAAAATGGTACGACTACCTGCGCGGCGATTCCGTCGACGTGACGGCCAGCCCTACCTTCAATCTTGGCGCCGGTGAGTACCGCGTGTTCACAACAGTACGGCAGCCGCTGCCCGCCGGGTCAACGCTTCTCGGCCTCGTCGACGAAGCCACCCTAACGGAGCGCACCGGTTTCACGGCGCCCCGGGTGTACCCGAACCCCGCCGTCGCTGGCAATGCCCTAACGATTGCTTACGAGCTCGCTCGCCCGGCCACGGTGCGCGCGGCGCTGTACGATATGCTCGGCCGCCTGATCGTGGAGCTGCCGGCTGTTCAACAGAGCGCCGGTTTCCAGACCATTGATTGGCGCGCTACCGTCGCGCCGGGGACTTACCTCGTGCGGGTGAAGGCCGACGGTGGTCCGGCTCGCCCCGTACGCCTGATTGTGCACTAGGGCTTCAGGGCTGATCAATACGCTTCCAACGCAAACCGCCCCTGATACCAGTATCAGGGGCGGTTTGCGTTGGAAGGGAAGGTGGCTGTTACAAAGAAAATTTAATCAACCAAGGGTTGATTCGTGTGAAAGCGCACTAGGTTATCGATGGGAGCGCGCACGATGCGCCCCATTGTCATCCCGTGGCGCCGGCAAACTTCTTCGAGGGCGTCGCGGAAGTTGTACGCTACGGAGCCGACACAATTGAATGTATGGTCTTGATAGCGCGGGTACTTTGTTACGAGCTGGCGAAAGAAGGCGTCGAAGCCATCCAGCACAATCTCGCGGCAATACGAAAAGTTGTTGTGATCATAACAGAACTTGCTGAACGACGCCAGAAAGCGGTTGGGCAACGGCTGATTATAAAGTCGATCAAGAATCCCATTACGGTCCAGATCGGGATACTGTGCCCGGAATGCTTCCTCTAAGCCGTTTGGGAGTTGACCACGAAGGAAATCCCGGAGCAGCCTTTTGCCGATATAAGAGCCGGAACCCTCATCGCCCAGGAAGTACCCGAGTGAATCAACGCTCATCGTCACTTTCTCGCCATCGTAAAGACAGGAGTTGGTACCCGTACCCAGGATCGCCGCGAACCCGGGCTTGTGGCCCAGCAGGGCGCGCGCCGCCGCTAGCAGGTCGTGCTCAATCTGAATAGTCGCCTTCGGAAAAATCTGCCGCATTGCGGTCGCGACCACTTCGGCTTTCGCCACCGAGGAGATCCCCGCACCGTAGTAATATACCTGCGTCACTTGCTCGCGCAGGAGCGTCTCGGGCAGGCTTTTCGCCAGCGAGGCCACGATCGTGGGCGTATCCACGAAGTCGGGATTATAGCCTTCGGTGTTGAAATTCACGCGGTTGCCAGCTTCATCGAGCTGGCTCCAGGCGCTCTTGGTCGAGCCGCCGTCAGCAATCAAAATCATGGGTCAGGGGAGGGAAGAAGTGAGACCAGACACGGCACCCCGATCGTGGGGATCGGGCATTGCGCCAACAAAAAACGGGACGCGCTTGCTTATTTCAAGTTTTTGCGCAATCTTTCGGCGCAATTTGCTCCTCGAACATCTGAACGCGGTAGGGGTTATGGCGGTCAGGTTGGCAAAAAACGATGTTCTCACGCTGTTTTTTGCTGATCCAACACAATTTTAGCTGCGAGCCGCGTACTTGATGCCGATAGGGCGGATAAGTTGTTGTCACTTTTTTTAACAGTTCCACTTTTTCAGAAATGAAAAGATTCTTTACTCTGGGAGCCCTCGGCCTGCTGTCGGCTTCCTCCGCGTTCGCACAAGGCCCAACCCTTGATGGGCGCATTATGGCATCTGAGATCGGCTCGGGGCCGGGCAAGTATCAGTCGCTCGGCCAATTCACCAACCCGCGCGGGTTTGGTGACTGGGGGATGAAGGAGGCTTTCGTAGCCGAAGATGCTAACTTCCTCTACGTCGCCATCAACGGCACCGTGGAAGCGAACGGTAACGCATTCCAGATTTTCTTTGACGTACCTAACTTCCCCGGCGTGCCTGCTTGCTCGCCGTTGCCAGCGGCACCCAGCTCTACGGGCGATCCAACGTCGTTCGCAGCGATGACGGCCGCGCTCGAAATGGAGACGGATGCCGGCGTCGCTTACCGGGTGAATGGCGGTACCCCACAGCTTGAGCTGTGCGATTACCGCGCGGCAACGCCCGCATCGGTGGTGCTGGGCACGATGACCAGTGATGGTGCGCCCGGTACGTTTCTGGGGGGCGCTGCTGGCGCCGCCTACAAGGATTCACAAGATGGCAAAGTGACATCGAATATCGACGAAGGTCTCGAATTCAAGGTGGCGAAAGCCGCTTACCAGATGGTGCCCGGCACCGCAGTGAAGCTGTTCGTGCTGATGAATAACGGCGACGGCGGGTTCCTCTCGACCGACTTCATCCCGCAGGATCCGACGGCTACCGGCACGAACCTCGGGACCGGTCCTGACTTCTGCCTCGACGTGGCCGGCACCCAGTACCGCACCTACGTGATTGGCACGGGCTTGCTCGGCACCAAGAAAGTGGATGCATCAGCCTTCAGCTTTACGGTATCGCCTAACCCGATGATTGGTCAGGATGCGAGCGTTAGCTTCTCGTTGCCGAAAGCGCAGACTGGCTCGGTGATCGTTAGCGACATGCTGGGTCGTCAGGTGGCCGTGCTTGCCAATGGCACACTGCCAGCCGGCGAGCAGCGCCTCACGCTGAAAGCGAGCAATCTGGCCGCTGGTCAGTACATCGTGAAGCTGCAACTCGGCGACAAGGTCGCTACCCGTAAAGTGGCCGTGCAGTAGACTGCAATCGCAATAGCGACTAACTACTTAAAAAGGGCAACCCGTGAGGGTTGCCCTTTTTTGCGTCTCTCCGCGCCGTATCAGCTAAATAGTTGTAAAGTACGCGCAACATTTTGGCCTTGCGCGTAAGCTGGAGAGTGAGGTGGTCGGGTAAAAACGGACAGCTGGGCTAGGTTAAGTTTGGCGGGTTGTTGCTCGAGTTGGGTGCGTGTGCAGTAGCCGATGGCGGAGTGGAGGCGCAGGGTGTTGTAATAGATTCCCAGATAGTACTCGACTTCTTCTGTGACCTGCTGGACATCCTGGAAGACGGCCTGCTGCGGCAGCAGTTCGGTTTTGAGCGTCGACCAGCCATTTTCGACCAGGGCATTGTCGTACGGATTACGGGTTCGACTGCACGAGGCGACAAATTTCTGATTCCTTAGTTACTTGGTGAAGACGTGGCTGATGTACTGACACCCGCGGTCGGCGTGGACGAATAGTCCCTGCTTGGGCTGGCGCACTGCCACGGCATGGCGCATATTTTCGACGGGGAGCCGGCGGGGGAAGTAGGGTGCATTGAGGATCGGAGAGACCTGCTCTCACTATCCTATCTGGCCCGACCATCTCAGGAGTTTACTGGTTTACATAGCTCAGCAAGTGAATATTTCTACCCTTCGCTAAAATAAAAAAGTGCCCCCGATCCGAGGATCGAGGGCACTTTGTCGTTCAAATTACAGCCGTCTAGAGAGGTTTCAGACTCACTGTACGTCCGTACAGCGACTGCGAAATCGCTTTAATAGCCGGGATTTTGCCGGAGCTTTGGATTTGCCGTCAGCTCAGCCGCCGGGATGGGGAAGAGCTTTAAGTGATCGGAGATCGCGATCCCGTTTCGGTTGGTGGTGGCGCTTGATCCTTTAAATGGCCAGTTGTAAGCGCCGCCGGTATACTTGCCGAAGCGAATCAGGTCAGTGCGGCGGGTGCCTTCCCAGTACATCTCGCGACCGCGCTCAGCAAAAACGAAGTCAAGATCGTAGGAGGCAATGTCGCCCGGGTAGTTTTGAATTGTTCCGCTCCCGTCTTTATGGGCTCGCTGGCGTAGCTCATTCAGCTTTTGAAGGGCCGTTCCCTGGTCGCCACCCGCTCCACCGCGCGCTACCGCCTCGGCGTACATCAAATACACATCGCCGAGGCGCAGCCACGGAATGTCAGTATCCACGAACTCACCGTTGCGATCGTTGCCAGGGTTGCCGGCCGACGTCAGGTTCGACCATTTGCGAATCGTGATGCCCTTGTTGAAGTCACGAGCATCCGTAATAGAGTTCTGACCGAGCGTAACGCGTGCCGTCGAAAAAAACGCGCGTTGGTCGGCGAACACGTTGGCGATCACCGTCGCGGAGTCACCGAAAAGTAATGGCAGGGGCTTGCGGGCCCGGATGCCTCCCCAGCCCCCGTTGACTCCCTGATCGGAACCCTTCAACTGCGTATTCCGTGGCGTACCGGAGATGGACGCGTGTACGAGGAAGGTAGTACCGCCGTACGTACGTGAGCGCAGACCGTCCTGCGAGACCGCAAAAATGATCTCCGAAGCGGACGTCTCATCGTTATCGGCATTGAAGAGGTTACGGTAGTTATTCGCCAGCGAGTAGGGCCCCGCCATGACCTTATTGCAGTAGGTGATGCAATCAGTGTAGCGGGCAGTACCCGTGTACACTTCAGCGTTTAGGTATAGCCGAGCGAGTAACGCTTGAGCGGCCCCTTTGGAAGCGCGACCATACTCTTGGCTGGCTGGCAGCTGGTCTTCGATTGCTTTCAACTCGCTTTCCACGAATGCGAATACTTCGCCCCTGCTTTTCGGCTCAGGATAGAAAAAACCCAGCGGGTCGTTTTCTGTCGTGATCGGCACCCCGCCGAAAAAATCTACTGCTTGCATATAAGCCAACGCGCGCAGGAAGCGCGCCTCCGCACGGTAGGCCCGGGCGTTATCGGCATCGGCGCCGGTAATCCCGCGCTCGCTGAGTTTGCCATCCGTGGTTTCGCGCAGGTACTCATTGCACAGGCCCACTTCGAGATAGACCCGGGCGAACATGAACTGAATAAAATTGTTCGTCGACGTCCAGGTATTGAAGTTCAAGTCCTGAATGGCACCGTCATTCCAAGCCACTACGGCTTCGTCGGTGGTCAACTCCTGGAGTTTCCAGACGATCCGGGAGTAAGCCGTTTGTCCTTCGTCATCGGCCGAGATATCGGCTGAGCCAGTTGCGCTCTGACCCGTCAGGTTCAGGCTGCCGTAGAGCTTAGCAAGGATGCCCTTGTAAACGGTTGGGTCGCGGAAGGTCTGGTCGGTCGTAACCGAGTTAAGGGGCGGGTCGTGGTCCAAATCCTTAATGCAGGAGCTGGTGCCGGCGGCCAGGGCGGTAGCCAACGCAAGCGAAGCTAAACCGCGGGTGACATTCTTCTTCATTGGGAATGAGCGTTGCTGGTGGCGTGACGAGTCGTTAGAAACTAGCATTCAGGCCAATGGTGAAGGTGCGGGAACGCGGATACACGTTGTTATCAATTCCACCGAAAACTTCCGGGTCTAACCCTTGGTACTTGGTGACTACGAATACGTTCTGAACCGCCAAGGATAGGCGCAGGTTCATCCCGCCATCGCTCGTCGGTGAGCTCGTGCTCCCCGCTTCGTCGCGCACGGAGGAACGCTGGAACAGCGTACCGAAGT